>CAZWOB010000230.1:0-1511 GCA_964635295.1 uncultured bacterium | reverse complement strand
TCGTCTTCCAAGCGATCCTCCCAGAGAAAAATCTGTCACAATCTAAACTTCATTTTCTTTGTAGACACCCTCTAAGCGAGGCTGAAAAAGAAGCCAAACGAAAGAAATGATTCATCTTCTTTTGCGGTTTTACACTAAAAAAATATTAATTTTTTTTCTTACAGGATCTTCTTTCTTTTACTGTTGCGGGATATCATCAGCTCGAAGCGTTTGCCGAATAAAAAATGACGAGGTTTAATCCCATAAGGTGCAGGGTTATTCTGTTGACCAACTCAATCGTGTAAGAGTGTTCATTTCTAAACCTCTCGGGTAGAACGCGCTGGTTCAAACAAACAATATCCCGGATACCTGTTCCTAACAAGATGACCCCAGTACTTATGATTTCAGGGTCCTGGGTCAGTATGCCAATATATGTAATGATCATGCCGATTTTTTCTGCTGTATGAGCAAGCGCACCTTGGGCAAATTCGCGATTGTAGCTTCTTTCGCTAGTTGCGGAGCCAGCTACTTGATGATTGGGCCGTTCATTCCAATGCTCTGTACTGATAGTTCTCATTTTATCCTCATTCGATGTCTTCAAGTCTGAATATTATATTTCCTGACGCAAAACGGTCATAGGGTAATAAATCATGACATATTCCCCTATACCTCTTAACACAACATTTACAATGTCTTTATCGAGTGTTAACAATGTTAAGATATAATTTTAAATATAAGGTTAAGGAAGGAGAAGGAAAATGAACAAATTAATGATCACCATCATCACAGTGTTAGTCACAGCAGGCGTAGGAGCCAGCGAAAGCCATGAGCTTGATCACGTCGGATTTCTATCGATGAACGGCAATGAGCAGGTTTTCAGCGCAGATGAGAGACAGGCGTTGAGCCTCGATGAGAACAGCGCAAAAGTTTATGAGCACCGTATTGGAGAAGACGCTTTTTTAGTCGCTCTTCCCCGTTCTAACGCTGTTCAGACCGTTGCTAATGACAGCGTTCAGGCGTTGGTTTCTGTTAGCGAAGGCGTAGAATACTGGGTGATGAAGAGCAAAAACGATCTGGAAGGGCTGACAGCCGAGCAGCTTTTTCCAAGCTATATTGAAAGACATTCACAAGCGCCTTATCAGATGCTTGAAAATTCAGTTTCTGTAGAAGACGGATTGAATGTTTTGAAGATCACCAGTTTAAATGAGAACACTGGAAAAGTTGAAGAGATGAAAATTGTTGAAAACAGCGGCGAGTTTTACGTAGCGATCAAAAAGACTCCAGTTGAGCAGGAATTGCAAAACGACTATTTCTTCGATTCTTTCGCGGTTCTTAACTAAGAAATACCCTATAATACCCTTCTCCTAAGGCTTTGGTTGATTAACCAAAGCCTTTTTTTGTATCATCTCGAGCTATGGAAACAGCAACAAAGATCAACGTTCTAAAAGGAGAGGAGATCATCCCCTATATTGATGAGGTCAGCGCATTTAGAATCCGCTACTTTCGCGAATTTCCCTATCTCTATGCGGGCA
>CAZWOB010000229.1:0-1525 GCA_964635295.1 uncultured bacterium | reverse complement strand
TCAAATTCAACCTGCGGATGTGGCGCTATGGTGTCCAATCTGTCAGGGAGTTGTTGGAAGTATCGAAGCAGTACACGCTTAAAGGGATAATTGAGAAGATCACTTGTCCGATGCTTGTGTTGGACAACGAATTGGAATATTTGTCCAAAGGACAGGCGAGGCGGTTATACGATGCTTTGGGATGCCCGAAAACCTACCGGCTTTTTACTGTCGATGAGGGGGCAGGGGGGCATTGCGAACCTTTGGCCGCCCACCGCTTTTCTGAAGTTGTCTACGGCTGGCTGGAAGGGATTAAAAATAGAAGGCTAAGGTGAAGACGCTGACGATTACTGCAGTTTTTCTCAGTTTTTCCAGCCCTTCTTCCAGTTCTTCCTTTCCCTCCCGCCTCATTTGTTTGACTTCAAAATATCTCGGGTGGGAGTAGCCGAACAGGCCTTTCTGGTAGTTGCCAACTTGCCGGTGATATAGCCCGCTGATCACTTGGCAAGTACCAGTGACTTCATTCCAAATGGGATAATAATCGATGCCATCAAAAACACTTGATAATGCTTGCATATCAGCCTCTGGTAAAATTTTCTGAAACCTTACCCCCGCCGATTTTATTTTGCAAATATTAAATAAGTATTCTGAAACGCTATGGGAGAGGAAGAACTTTACCACAGAGCCCACAGAGATCACAGAGAGAGACGAAAGGGACTGTTAATGCTTACGTCAAGTGCGATTCTCTGTGAACTCGGTGATCTTAGTGGTGAATTATTGAAAATTCCTAGATAGTGTCGTCATGAGATTAATATTGGAGATTATTGCAGATTTTTTCTTGGGAGAGTCTTTTGGAAGACGAGGTAAACTGGTATCAGTTGGTGAGTCTGAAAAGGACTCTGCCAAGGAAAAAGATGCTGTAAGCTTCGATGTTAATCTCATGACGACACTATCTAATAAGTGAGAATGCGGGTTTGGTTCATCGGCAAGATGACAACTTCAGCATTGCCTAACTTCTTCCCCTGGCCGGTCAATAAAAGATGCAGCTCGTGCGCAGGAGTCCCGTGAGTGATGATCACGACGTGACCGGAGTGTTCCTGGCTGCCGATCTCTTTCAACGTCTCTTTGACACGGATACGGATGTCCTCATAAGTCTCTCCTCCATACGTGTGCGCCTCCGATAAATCCCATCCGTTTAGATCGCCGGGTTCTCCCTCTTTGTCCCCGTGCTGCGACTCCGTCAGCCGAGGGTCGACGATGATCGTTTCACGAGAGAGGATGCCCTGTTGCGCAAGCTCTGATGCCGTTTGTATCGCCCTTGGCAATGGAGAGGTGACAGTGAGCGAAACCGTCTCTTTGTTAATGCCCGCCTCTTTCAAAACCTTCGCCGTCTGTTCAACCTGCCTGACTCCTTGAGGGGTCAAATAGCAGGGCTTGTATCTCGGATGTTTCGGATTGGAGTTGAGGAAATGCATGGTGTTGTTCTCAGCCTGAGCATGTCTGATCAGCACAATTTTTTGTTGATCATCCGCTTGAACTGAAGAAT
>CAZWOB010000228.1:0-1531 GCA_964635295.1 uncultured bacterium | reverse complement strand
CATGCTCACGAAGATGAAAAGATTGTTGAAGAAGTATTGTCTTGGTTCAACGGGAATATGAATAATTGATAGTTCAAATAAGGTGGTTTAGATTATTCTATGCTGCAATTTTATTTCTTTGTTTTATTCGTTCTTGTCTCGCGAGTTCTAATTTTCTTTTGCGAGTGTTAAAGATTCTTTTCTGATTTCCCAGTAACATGTCACGCGGCGTTATATAGCCAATGCTCGAATGCAACCGTTGCGTATTATAAGTTTTGATATATTGATCGAGCTGTGTTTTCAGATCATCTAAAGTTAAGAAACTATTTCTACGAATCAACTCATTTTTGCAGGTCTGGTAAAAGCGTTCGATTTTCCCATTGGACTGCGGATAGAAAAAACGAGTTCTGCGATGAGTGATTCCCACTTCTTTTAAATAGACTTTTAGTTCTTTGGCAATAAATTGCGGCCCATTGTCGGTAATCAACACAGGCGATTCTCCCGGATACTTGCTGCGTGCGCGTTCCATCAAAATTTCTATATCCAGCGCCTCGACAGATGTACGCAGTTCAAAGTGAACAATATACCGGGAAAAACCATCGATCAAACACACCAGATACACAAACGTTCCCTTGAAATTGATGTAGCTGATGTCAAGATGCCAATGTTCATGTGGCCTGGTCGGTTGTATAAATCCCGAGCCTTTGGCTTTACGGTGCAGCCATTGCGTAAGCAGTAACCCCTCTATATCCAATACTCTATACACCGTTGAAGGGCTGGTGGCAACGATATTATCGTCGAGCATCATGTAACAGAGACGTCTATAGCCTTCGTACGGATGCAAGTGGCGATACTCGATAATGGCTTGTCGTTCCCAGAGCAGAAGCCAATGGGATTTTGGTATGTAGCCATTATGTTGATTGTCTTGATGTCGCCGCTTTTTCCAGTGGTAGTATTTGCCACTACTTAATGCAAGCCACATGAGCATGGTGGTAAGTGCCACTGCTGTTCTTTTCTGCCAATAGTGCAGATAGTCAAGAATTTCGTTGCGTTGTGTACGGGAGATCCAGCGACCGCTTAAATCTCCCCATTGAACTTTTTTAACTTGAGGTTCTCCTCTAATAACTCAGCAATTACCTCGTTACGATTTTTGAGGCGTTCCTCAAGTTTGACAGTTTTATTCTTTTCGGATTTTCTAACTCGTTTTTGTGAGAAGGTCTCGATTGCACCTTCAAACAGTTCTTTTTTCCATCGATACATCATATTTGGATGGATACGGTATTTTTCGCAAATGTCTGGTATACTAATATTTTTCTCAAAGTGTTCGCGAAGAATGACAACTTTTTGTTCCGATGAAAAACGTTTTCGTGGCATAATTTGGTCTCCTTCTTAAGTTCGCAACCACCTTAAAATAAGACCAAATTATTCAAATTCCAACTGAATCTTAACAAAACTTGCATATTGATTTCCCTCAAGCCCATGATTCAAATCCTTATTAGTTAATATATGTTGCTTCATGTACACAGCCACAGGAATCCCAACCTTCATCTAA
>CAZWOB010000227.1:0-1556 GCA_964635295.1 uncultured bacterium | reverse complement strand
AAGGAGTACTTATCTTACGGGTACAGCAGTCATGACGCCCTGCAAACAGCGCTTAAGGAATGGACGGCGATCCAAAGCATCACGGTCGTGAAGCTTGTCGAGCCGGGAATCGATGGAATTGTCAAAGACCTCCAGGAGAAAGGGTACAAAGTGATGGGACTGACGACCCGCGGCCTCAGCCTTTCCACCCGCACAGTAGAGCAGCTCGAATCAGTAGGCGTCGACCTCAGACCGACAGCTCCAACGCAAGAAGAGGTGTTTTTCATGAACGAACGGGGAGTTCTTTTCCGAGGAGGCACGCTGTTCACCGCCGCTACGCATAAAGGGGAGGCGCTTCGCAAGCTTCTCGAAGCAGCAGGCCATCGGCCCGATTCCATCATGTTCATCAATGACAAGTATTCCGATCTCGTTCCGGTGGAAGAGTTTTGCACTCAGGCCGGAATTCCTTACGTCGGGCTCCGCTATGGCTATACTGATGAAAAAGTGAAAAACTTCCGCAAGCAGATCGCTGAAGTGCAGTTCTATCACTTCGGCCATATCCTGTCTGATGATGCGGCAGAAAGAATCCTGCACGAAAGAGGTTAACATCAGCAGGGAGAGAGCTTAGAGAGCTCTCTCCTTTCCACTATTTTGA
Source organism: uncultured bacterium (assembly GCA_964635295.1). Classification (GTDB taxonomy): domain Bacteria; phylum Chlamydiota; class Chlamydiia; order Chlamydiales; family Waddliaceae; genus Waddlia. The sequence continues at coordinate 922 of CAZWOB010000227.1, read as the reverse complement.
CCATCTGGACGGGGACTTTATCTTGAAGACATTTTTAAAAATTACCGGAGTACTCCTCATTTGCCTGTCAATTTACCTCGCGCATGAGAGGGCATCGATTTATTTCCAGGATAAATCAGTAGGGTTTGGCTATATTTTGGGAGTGTCGTTGATTTTGTGGTTGAAAATGATGATTGTCGGAATATTCATCTACCTTTTCAGAAACCATAAATTATTCGCAGCATCTCTGGTATTTCTTTTTACCACACTCCTTTCGATCTCCTCTTTACAGATAGATCGCGATGACAGAGGAGGAAAAAAAATAACTGTTGATGATGTTTTTCCTGTTGAAGAAGAGGATAAACCTGCCGAAAAATGGCAAGAGAACCCAGAAGCTGGAACTATTGAAAGCTATCTTCTATTATTAAACGAATACAATGATATCGCTGATCATTTGTGGAACTTCATCGACCAGATTGCTATAAATGAAAATGTCCTGCGGAAAAAGCTTGATAAATTTCGTCTGGATTGGGATTCCTTGCATACAAAGACGCTCCAAAAGTGGAATGAAGAGGAATCAAACCAACCTAAATCCTGGTATATAGGAGTCAATCCGAATCGACAATCTCAAGTATCTCTCCACGACACAATAACAGAACTCTATGAAAATAAAATAGATATGGTGGTGCATTTTAATCAGATCTTATCATTCCTTAGCATGCGCAATGAGTATGTTTGGGTGGACAAAGAAGGACTGCTAGAATTTGAGTATGATTTCGACCAGGAAATATATCAACAGCTGTCTGAAAAATATAATAACCTAGTGAGGAACGAAGCCGCCCTGTTAGAAAATATTGACAGACTTGGGTTGTAGCTAAATAAATCCTGCACGAAAGAGGTTGAAATAGTTTTTACGTTTTTTTATAAGGGAGGGCTATGAAAA
>CAZWOB010000226.1:0-1574 GCA_964635295.1 uncultured bacterium | reverse complement strand
TTGAAGATAATTCATTAAAATCCGCCCGTGTAAAATTTTCTACCTATCAATTTTGGGTACTGACCCTTTAATTGGTTGACGTTTATCTGGCTCTCTGCTATACTGTGTCCCAAACAGCGTGGAGGATATGGTTATGGGACTCAGAGGGCCAAAGCCTCGTACTTCTGATATTGCTTGTGTTAACGAAGCGTGTGCGAACTATAATAAGCCAGGCACACAGAGCATTGTCTGTAATGGCACCTACCCTACCCGAAGCGGCAGGGTTCACAAATACGTTTGTCGATCCTGCGGTGCTGTGTTCTGCGGACGACAGGGGACGGCTTTCTATGATATTCGGTCTCCGGAAGACAAAGTTATTCTTGCTCTCAAGCTTATCTTGCAGGGGCTTTCCCTTCGGGCGGTTTCCAATGTTCTTGGAGTCAAACTGGACACGGTACGTCAGTGGTTGGCAAGATCTGCTCGCCATGCCGAGCAGGTCAACGAGGTGTTGATCAAAGAGATAAAGGTCAATCGGCTTGAACTGGATGAATTGTGGAGTTTTGTTCGTAAAAAAAACTTCCGCGGCTGGCAGAAGGCCAGGAAGCAAAGGATGGGCAATGTTGGGTCTGGATCGCTTTCGCATCAGAATACCGATTGATCCTGGCTGTTGTTGTGGGCCCACGATCGCAGCAAAGCGCCACTGAACTGATCGATCGTACGGCGTATGTCCTTTGTGGACAAATGCCTTTGTTTGTAAGTGATGGGCTGGATTCTTACGGGGTTGCCTTGCTTGATCGTTACCATGTGACGCTGACCTATCCCCGAACTGGCAGACGGGGTCGACCGCGCTGCCCGGGGAAACGACCTCTCCCCGAGCTTCGCTATGCCCAAGTGGTGAAAAAGCGAGAAGGCAGACGACTCGTTTCCGTCACTAAAAAGATTGTCTACGGGGATCCCCAAAGCATTGCCTCAAAGGATATATGCACCAGTTTGATTGAAAGGCTCAACCTGACCTTGCGTCGGGAAAACGCGACATTGCAGAGAAAGGCGCTCTCCTTTGCCAAAGACCAAAACGAATTCAACGCTCACCTGGCTTTTCAGATCGCCTATTACCATTTGGTTCGCCCGCATCTCTCGCTACGCGAGGAGATCCCGGCAACCTCAGATGAGAAACCCGTTCGCCGATGGAAAAGGCGCACACCTGCAATGGCTGCCAAGATCACTGACCACGTATGGTCGCTCCGTGAGCTGCTCACTTTTAGACCGTACATAACGTCAACCAATTAAAGGGTCATTACCCTGAATTGCGATTTCGAAAAAAGCGGATTCGACGCTTGCAAAATGCGGAAACTGGAAAAATGAGCAGGAATGCGCTACTATTTCTAAAAAACGAAAGGGGGTTTGAATGAACTTGCAACCTGTCGATTGTTTCGGGGAAAAACGGGCGTTAAAAATTGAGAAGCGGATATCTGATAAAATCAAAGACTATGAGAACTATTCCTTTACGCAGCTTCAGGATTGTGCGTTGAAAACATTTTTCGATTTGGCCCAGGAATTTGAGGACCAAAGGGATAATAACTGGTATCATCAAAAAG
>CAZWOB010000225.1:0-1615 GCA_964635295.1 uncultured bacterium | reverse complement strand
AAGTGCTGATCAACACATGGCTGTTCGTGATCTTTCTGATCCTTTCCTGCATCTCCCCAGCTGCTTTATTTGTGAATGTCAGTCCCAGTATTTGAGAAGGGGGCACCCCGCTTTCGATGAGCGAGGCGATCCGAAAAGTAACGACACGCGTTTTACCGGACCCTGCCCCGGCCAATACGAGCAGCGGCCCGTCAAATGTATTTACAGCTTCTTGTTGAGCTTCGTTCAAGCCGGTATACGTCATGATATCTAAGTCCTTATGAGTCATTATGAAATTATAAGATAGGGGCGCGCTCTTCAGCTTCACGTGTTCCCAAATTTCCGTAGCGATGGTAATCACTGCTGATGCTGACTTCACGAAGATAATGTAAAAGCTCTAATCGGCCGTTGGCCATCACAGGGGCTAAATGGACATGGGAACAAGCTTCTGAAAGCGCTTGTTTCAATTTTAATGAAGGGGGAGAGATCAACCTGACACGCTCAGCCTCTCCCTGCATGATACGGTCTATAAAATGGGTTTCCGATTCGGAAACGATTTCAACTTTTGAAGAAAGCTTCAACCAGTCCCCCTGGGAGATCTGCTCGACTGTCTCACTGTCGCCGCTGACTTCCAGATGAGTATGGCAGATCACAGAGGCGGCGATCACACGCATGATATCGATCAGGTCATCCTGGGCCTGTACGCGCAGCACGACTTTTTGATGAGGAACGTACTTAAAAAAATTATCTTCCCCGACGACCATGCTGAGGTCGACCGTTTTGGAGAAATGGCGTTTATAATGATAAGTGTAGTTTTGAACACTGGCCTCCCAAAGTTCCATGATATCTGAAGGCCAATCCAGTTTTTGCGCAAAGAGGCCAAGAACATTCACCGAGCTTCTGACAGGAGCGCGATCGGATGGAAGCTCTTTTTGCTCCGCTTTCATCAACTGTGAAAGGTAATTGGGACCGCCTGCCTTTGAACCTTTGCCAAAACTGCTTTTCCTGCATCCGCCAAACGACTGCCTCTGAACAATTGCGCCTGTGATTGTACGGTTGACATACAGGTTGCCCGCGACGATCTTTTCGCGCCATTCCTCTTCCTCCCGTTCGTCAAGCGACTGCAGCCCGGATGTCAATCCGTAGCCCGTTCCATTGGCCAACGTGATCGCATGGTCAAGGTCATCGGCGCACATCACGCTCAACACCGGACCAAAATATTCTGTCCGATAGGCCCGGCTCCCCTCGTTGACACCTAATTTAATGCCCGGAGACCAAAGAAAAGGATTTTGGGGATGCGGCTTCGGCTCCAGTAGCCATGTTTCACCCTCTTCCAGAGTCGTCAACCCTTCCAGAAGCTTTTCGGAAGGTTCGCTGATCATCGGGTTGATCTTTGTTGACAGGTCCCAGGCAGGTCCTACAGGGAGGCTTGCGGCAGCATCTTTCAACGTTTTGAGGAATTTTTTATCCTGATAGACCTCTTTTTCAAGAATTAACAAGCTGCACGCGCTGCATTTCTGGCCGGAATGACCGAACGCGGAAAGGACGGCATCCCTGATCGCAATATCCCGGTCGGACATGGCGGTCACGATGATCGCGTTCTTACCGCCAGTCTCCGCCATCAGATCGAGCCCCG
>CAZWOB010000224.1:0-1616 GCA_964635295.1 uncultured bacterium | reverse complement strand
GGACATGGAAATGGTTTCCCATCGAAAATCTCCCAAACCCTCTATTTTTATCCTTAACTCACCTATTGGAAAATCACCATGAGTCAATTATTACAAGCGCAGCAGGAAGTTCTCCAATCGCTTAAATCTCGTGAAACAGAGATCAAAAAAATCCGCACGTTTGAAGGGAACCTGATTGAAAAGTGGCAGGCTTTCCTCGGTATCATTCTTCCCATACAGATGGAGGCGATCGGAAAATTCGGCTATGAGGAATCGATGGACGGACTTCAACAATTTAATGCTGATTTTTTAATAGAGTCCGCGAATGATGCTGAGCTCAAACGGATCAACGATGGAAAGTGGGAATTTCTTTTCAATGAAGCCTTTGGGTTAAAAGAAGTAAGATCGATCGATTTGGAGACTGCAAGGAAACTGATAAATGACATTGCAACAGAGATGATCTCCGACCGCTTCCTGAAAAAGTTGGAGGATTTAGTAGGCGAACTTCCTTCAGACGCGGATATCGTGCGCAAACGAAAAGAACTGCTTACTCTTTTGCTTCCGGTTCACATGTCCGTGATGGAATCGTTCGGGTTTGAAGGGGAACAAGGGTATCTCCAGGCGCAACGCGCGCTAATGGACCATATGGCCGATCCAGAGATCCAGCGAAAATCCCTGGAAGCTCAGAGGGTAGTGTTTGACAAGTTAAAATAAGTTCTTCATTTTAGGCTTCAATTAACAAGAGGTCTAGGCCATGTCACTACAAAATCGTACAGTGTTTATTACAGGATCAAGCAGAGGAATCGGAGAGGCGATCGCATTGCGATGCGCAGAGGACGGCGCAAACGTGGTGATCGCCGCGAAAACAAGCGAGCCGCATCCCTCGTTGCCCGGTACTATCCACACAGTCGCAGAAGAGGTCGAAAAACGAGGCGGGAGGGCGTTGGCTGTCCAGGTGGATATCCGCGATGAGGATCAGGTGCAAAGCGCGGTCGACCAGACAGTTGAAGCGTTTGGAGGGATTGATGTCCTTGTCAATAATGCATCGGCGATCTTTCCGACAAACACCTTGAACACACCCATGAAAAAGTTCGATCTCATGATGTCATGCAACATGAGGGGAACCTACCTCTGTTCTAAACTTTGCCTGCCTCACCTGGTCAAGGGCAAAAATCCTCATATCCTGAACCTGTCGCCGCCGTTGAGTTACGACCCGAAATGGTTCAAGCCGCATGTCGCTTACACGATGTCGAAATATGGCATGTCGATGTGTACTCTTGGAATGTCAGAGGAGTTTCGCGATCAAGGGGTGGCCGTGAATTCGCTTTGGCCAAAGACAACGATAGCAACGCAGGCGATCAAAGTCTTTTTCCCTTTTCTAATGGACAAAAGCCGCAAACCATCAATCATGGCAGATGCGGCTTATCATATCATTACGCAAGACAGCAAGACGGTGACAGGGAACTGTTTCCTTGATGAAGAAGTGCTCTTGGAACAGGGGATCGATGATTTCGATCAGTACTCACAAACTCCAGGTCAAGAGTTGCAGACCGATCTATTTGTTGAAAGTAATGCCTAATAAGGGACGTTCAAAATAGAGGTCGCAGCCGAAATGGCCTGTGTTCCCGAGGGGCGTG
>CAZWOB010000223.1:0-1617 GCA_964635295.1 uncultured bacterium | reverse complement strand
TGCGAAAAATTGCTCATTTCTGCATTGGAAACTGAATTTGTGCCCAATATAGATTCATGGAGCGGTTAAGTTTAAAAAACTCCCCGACTCCTGAGCTAGTTATGAGGAGATATAGTTGCTAAGCAGGGATTAATCGTTTTTCAATGAGCCCTGACCGGTTGCTCCCAGGACACTCATCCATAACTTTCCTTTGGGATCGATCTGCTTGCGCTTTCCGGCCGAGGCACTTATGGGAAGATGCACGAAATGGTTATTCCAGCGGCCAATGAGAAGTTTTGTCTTGCCCGCCATACCTGCGTGAACCGCGTCACGCCCCAAAAAGCTGCAAAAGACATTATCATTGGCATTTGCAGGAAGGCTCCGTATCATATAGCTGGGATCGATATATTTTAAAGACACCTCAATGTCTTTGCGATTAAAATATGACAATATGGTATTTTTGAGGAAGAGTCCTATGTCCTGGAGCCTGATATTACCGGATTCATCACGTTCAGCGGTTTTGTCGTTAAAATACTTTTGACCTGCGCCTTCAGCCACAACGATTACGGCATGTCCTCTGTGACTCAGACGTTTTTCAAGGGAGTCAAGAAAGCCTCCGGGTCCTTCAAGGTCGAAGTCTACTTCAGGTATCAGTACAAAATTTACATCCTGCTGAGCCAGGGCGGCTGTGGCTGCGATGAAGCCCGAATGTCTACCCATGAGTTTGATAAGACCGATTCCGTTGGGATATCCTGTTGATTCGCTATGAGCTCCCTTGATCGCCTGGGTGGCAACGTCAACCGCCGTATGAAAACCAAATGAGCGTGAAACCATGTAAATATCATTATCGATGGTTTTTGGAATTCCAACAATACTTATTTTCAGACCTCTCTGGGTTATTGAATCCGCTATTTTTTTAGCGGCCATCAAGGTTCCGTCTCCTCCGATCATAAAAAGGATGCCGATGTTCATCCTTTCCAGGCTGTCGATAATATCATCGATAGACTGGGGTCCCCGTGAGGATCCTAACATCGAGCCGCCCATTTCGTGTATATTAACAACAAGTTCAGGTTTAAGATCGATGATGTCATGCCCATATTTGGGGATAAAGCCCTGAAGACCGTATTTGAAGCCGTAGATATTTCGTACCCCGTAACTGTAGAAAAGTTCCAGAACGATTGCCCGGATAATGTCATTCAAACCGGGGCACAATCCGCCGCAGGTTACCAGTGCACAACGAAGCTTGCTCGGATCAAAATATATTTCACTTCTGGGACCGGCCAGCTCAAAAGCGGGAAAAGCTTTTCCTTTTTCAGCCAATTTGATCAGACTGTTTACATTTACGTCCACAACAACCCGGTCAGAATCGCTCACAAAGTTGCGGCTGAGCGCATCTTTTTCACCTCTGCGAATCGGTGATTTTATTTTGGGAGGTCCAAGGGTCGATATTGTTGTGTCAATGGAATCTAATTTCATGATGTTTCCTTTAAAATAGAGCTAATATTTCAATTTAAGTTCCATTAAACTTAAACGCGCCTTTGCCTAAAATATCGTGCAGGTGCAAAATCCCCCGAACCTTTCCTGCGGAATCTGTTATGGCAAGCACCGTGATCTGGTATTTTTCCATCATGTTCAGGG
>CAZWOB010000222.1:0-1646 GCA_964635295.1 uncultured bacterium | reverse complement strand
CCCTTCAATCAGCAGTTGATGCTGCCATTTTAATGCACAGGGACGTGCATTTCGGAGGCAACTTCAACGTTATGCTCAAGTATTACGATGAAGAAGGGAAGGGTGTGTCCGACGCCTTTGACGTTTCCCAGATTAGACGTCTGGCAGAATTGGAAAGAACATCGGAATCAAACATCGCTCCCGCTATTTTAACAGGCGCGGATGCAGAAAGAGTTGCCGAAGCGAAACAAGCTTACCAACAACTCAAAGATCTCTTTGATCAGGAGACGAAAGAGTCCCATTACCCTCAATTGATCGCTTCTCTTGTTCTTTCCGAAGCGGAAGAGCCTCAAGAAGAGATCGATGCGATCGTCAAGGAAGGAAGCGCGATCGTTCCCTCTTTGCTTGAAGTGCTCAAGTCGGAAAAATTTTACGACCCTCTTTTTCCCGGATATGGCCTCGCCCCATCCCTTGCGGCCAACTGCCTGGGCCGAATCGGTGATAAGCGGGCGATCATCTCTTTGTTCGAGGGGATTGGACGGGGAGATTTTGACTACGAGGCCACTCTTCTTCAAGCGATGAAGGCCATAGGAACCCCGGCAAAAGAGTTCCTCCTCAAAGTTCTTCGGGGGCAGCCAATCAACGAAGATAACGAACGTGCCGCTATCGCACTGGCAGCATTCGAAAACGACCCCGAGGTCGCAGACGCCTCCTATGACCTCTTGCGTCAGATTGAGTTCGACCCCTTCCTCCCCCTCACCCATTACCTGGTTTTTGCTTGCGAAGGCCTGCAAGACCCTGATAAACGGGAATCGATGACAAAATTGATGGAGAGTCCCCAGATCACAAAAGATCTTGCGCTCGATATCCGTTCAGTTGTTGATAAGTGGAGCTGATGTTGTGAAAAAGTATTTTTTATTACTGATCTGTTTCGCATTGCCGTACGCCGAAGGGCAGATTATTATTGAGGACCCCGTTGTTGACGTAGGCAATGCCTGGAGCGTTCATCAGATCGAGAGCTTTCACTTCACCGTCCACGGCGGGTTCGCTTTCCTGAACGACGGTTCCTCCTGGAAGATCAACCCGGAAGAATCTGAAAGGATCCAAGCTGACGCTGAGCTGCTTCTCAACACTCCGTTGACCATCATGCCCGAAGCGGGCACCGAGCATTATCCGCTCCGCGTCATTGTTCATTCCGAAAAGGAGTGCGGATGGGTCGATTTCACAGTTGAGTACCTCTCTCCCCCTAATGACGGAGAAGCTTCCTATATCTCCAGGCCGAGCAATGAATATGATGACTTGCTGGAGATCGTCGTCCCATTGAAAAAAGAGACGGTCCCCCTGCTTCTTTTGATCAACCCTCTCGATTCCAAAACGCTGAAAAAATGGAAAAAAGGGCAAAAAGTGATCATTGGCGGGGTGTGGCTGCCTGAGTACGATCTCAATGGGCCCAGAGACTATAACAGCGCCTATCAATACGTTTTATTTAATTATTCAACCGGCAATTACGTCTTTTTCTCTCTCTACTCCCCAACCTCCGAATAAGTTTTCTGGATAAAACTCGAAGTTCGCGAAAAAAGCATTCTTTTGAAATTAAATCGGTTAGACCTTGGACGCAGATTGCTACCGAAACTTGCCTTAGACGTCATTAGTTTGGTTCAGATGCG
>CAZWOB010000221.1:0-1651 GCA_964635295.1 uncultured bacterium | reverse complement strand
GGTCTGTTGCTTCTTGCCCAAATGAGCTCGAAAGGTTCTCTTGCGAAAGACGGTTATACCTTAGAGGCTGTCCGTTTAGCTGAACTCTACTCTGATTTTGTGATCGGGTTCATCTGTCAGGAAAAGTTGACGGACGACCCTCGTTTCGTCCACATGACGCCAGGGGTCAAGCTTTCCGAAGGTTCAGACTCGCTTGGCCAGCAATACAACACTCCGGAAAAAGTTCTAGGAAAGAACGGTTCCGACATCATGATCGTGGGACGCGGGATTTCCCAAGCTGCGGACCCATCCAAAGAAGCGGCCCGCTATAAGGAAGAAGGATGGAGGGCACGCTCTTGACTACTCTTCGTTGGCTTCTTCTTTTTCTTTTTGCTCACCTGCATGCAGAAACAGATCTTCCTGAGGGAGGTCAAAAAGTAGAACAGGTTCAGATTGAACAAAAAGAGATGGACGTCCCCCAAACAATTCCAGAAGTGGAAGAACAGACCAGCTTGACAAGGGGAGCCATCACACGCGATGTAGTCGGTGACCGCCCCGACCCAGAAGGAACGCCGACAAAAGTGAAAGTAGGGGTTTTTGTCACAGACATCATGCGCATTGATGATCATCGACAAAATTTTACAGCCAATGTCCGCCTGACAGCAAGATGGATCGATCCCAGACTCAAGACTACGATAGATCAAAAAGTGCGAAAAATTCCCATCAATGAAATATGGAACCCTTTATTACTATTCCTAAATAGGGAAAACGCCGCACCACAGTTTTCTGACTCCGCCTTCGTTAGTGAGGAAGGTCACGTTTTCTACGCGCAACGGTATATCGGAACGTTTACGGTTCCGCTCAACCTTAAGAACTTCCCTCTCGACCAGCACCAATTATACCTCAAAATTTTCTCTTTCTTCTCTCCTGAAGAGATCGATTTCTCAATCGACGATTCCATGACTGGCTGGTCGGAAAAGCTCTCCATCCCCGACTGGATCGTCAGCGATGGCGGGGTCAAAGTTGAAACGCAAATGAATAAAGAGTTGAACCAGGAAGTGACCGAGATCATCTTCTCCTTCAATATCAAACGGCGACTTGGTTTTTATTTGTGGAAAATCATTATTCCCCTTTCCCTGATCGTCATCATGTCATGGGGAGTTTTCTGGATCGATCCCAGCCGTCTGGAGGCGCAAATCGGCCTCTCTGCGACCACCTTTTTAACGTTGTTCGCCTTCCAGTTTGCTATAGCGGCCCTGCTTCCCAGAATTGCGTATTTGACCCGCATGGACCGCTTCACTATGTCCTGTTCCATCCTTGTCTTCCTGGCCTTGTGCGAAGCACTGGCGACCAGCTACTTTGTCAAAAAAGATCGAACAGATATCGCCTCCAAACTAGACAGTTTCTCCCGCTGGGCGTTTCCGATTGCGTTTGCGGGCACGTGGTACCTTGCCTTTTGGTTATGAGCAAAAAAAACATCGATTTCAACATCTGGGCCATCGGCGACCTACATCTCTCTTTCGGAGTTCCCAACAAAGGGATGGAAGCGTTCGGAGATGAGTGGACCAACTGGACGGATAAACTCCAACAGCACTGGAAAAGCTCAATCCGGCCAGAAGACCTCGTCCTGCTACCCGGAGACATTTCCTGGGCAACGCACCTTGAAGACGCC
>CAZWOB010000220.1:0-1671 GCA_964635295.1 uncultured bacterium | reverse complement strand
GCAGAGGTGTTTGTCGCCTGCACGGAAAGCGATGAGATGAATATGGTCACTGCCCTTTTGGGCAAGGAGGTCGGATGCGACGATGTCGTTGTCACATTGTCCAATACAAGTTATGCGCCGCTTGCCAATCGACTAGGGATCAATCATGCACTTTCCCCCAGGATCAGCACTGCAGATCACATCTTGTCCCATATCCTCGGAGGGACAGTTACCTCTCTGGTTTCATTCTATGACAATCAGGCGGAAATTCTCGAGATCAACGTGTCCATGGAATCGAAACTGGTCGGAATCCCCTTGTCGCAGTTAGGCGCTTTGCTTCCCAAAGACTTTTTGATCGCGATGATCCAGAATCGGGGAAGGATCATGGTGGCGCACGGCAATCGGATCATTTCACCGGGAGATACTGTGATCGTGATCACCAGTCCGAAACATATCCCTGAATTAGAGAAAATTTTCTAATGCTCTATCGCAATATCAGCAAAATCTTAGGATATTATCTTTTCGGCCTGGCAGTGATGCTCACTATTCCCTTGGCATTGGCTGCCTACTATCAGTGGATCGCCGATCCGAGCGAACATCTGCAACCCCATACAACTTCCGCATTTTTCGGGTCCGTGGTTTTATGCCTCGCCGTTTCGTATGGCTGCTATCTTTTTGGAAAGTCCTCAACCGGTCATTTATATCGAAGAGAAGGGCTTGTCGCTGTGGTCATGATCTGGTTTCTTACCCCCGCTTTTGCCGGACTTCCTTTTTACTTAAGTGGAACCCTTGAGAATCCTTATCACTCTTTTTTTGAGGCGGCTTCCGGGTTTTCGACCACTGGCGCCACAACCATGCAAGCGAAAAATTATGATCCTGAGACCGGCAAGGAAGTGCCGATCGAACGGGTGTTTTGCGTTCACGACACGACAGTCTATACCTATTATGGAACCATTAAGCCTGTCATCGACCCAGGTACGGGCGAGGTGTTGTACGAGGGGATCGAAGCAGTGGGAAAAGCGCTTCTTTTTTGGCGCAGCTTCACTCAATGGTTAGGGGGAATGGGGATCATTGTCCTTTTTGTCGCCATTCTGCCAGCCTTGGGCGTGGGAGGAAAGATGCTTTTTCAGGCAGAGGTTCCCGGGCCGATCAAAGACTCGCTGACCCCTCGTATTAAAGAAACGGCCCTACAGCTTTGGAAAATTTATCTGGGCCTTTCTGTCATCCTTCTCGGGTTATTGCTGATCACGAACCACAACATGGACTGGCTGGAAGCTGTCACGGTCACCTTTTCCACGGTTTCCACGGGAGGTTTCACGATCCGCAACGCGAGCATCGGCGCTTTTAACAACGCGGCGACCGATTGGATCGTCATGATCTTCATGGTGCTTTCCTCGATCAATTTCTCTCTCTATTTTTTCTCCCTGAGAGGAAAATTCTATCGTGTCTATGAGCCTGAATTTTTCCTGTTCATTGTTTTGGTCCTAATTGGCTGTGGACTTGTTTCCTGGAAGCTGGTCGGCGAGGATCTGATTCTTTTAACCGGTCAAAACTTAGGGGGAATGTCTGGGGCGGACGCCATCCGCCAGGGGTCGTTTCAGTTTATTTCAGCGATGACGACGACCGGTTTTGTCACAGTCGATTACGACCATTGGCCTTACATTGTTCAGGTCCTGATGCTGATCTTCATGT
>CAZWOB010000219.1:0-1690 GCA_964635295.1 uncultured bacterium | reverse complement strand
ATCCCGACCTTTTAGATACCCTCAACGCCGAGCAGCGGCGCTATCAGCTTAAATACCCGCTAAAAAAAGCTCCTCCCAAAAACCGCTATCGCATCCTGCCCAACAACACAACCGCTATACTCCAGGCGATTGCGGCCACCGGCCAGTTGAAATGGGGGGACAAAAATATCGTCTGCGATTTCTATGGCAAAAACTCCCTCACCTTCCTCGTCGACGATGATATGATCATCGGACAGGTGCAGACGCGTAATTCCCTCATCGAAATCAGCGACTCGCCCTTCATTGGACGAGGTTCCCCTCACTGTTTTCTCGATGGAATCACCCTCCGTTTCCTCACCACAGACCTCCCCTGGAAAGTGCTGAAGAAGATCTACACGCTGGCCCCTCTTCCCACACTCGAGGAAGTGAAAGCGTGTGTGATCGAAGATGATCCCGAAACTCCCGACATCGAATATATTTCATCCCGGGAATCCGAGCCGCTTCCCCTTCTCAAGTTAAAAGATGGATCGGGAGCCTTTGCCGACCTTTGGCTGGCGGACGGAACGCCAGGACTAGGCTCTCAATGGGAAAAAGATCTGCTGGAGACAGGGTTCACGAAGAGGCCAAACGAATATTTCTGCCCGCTTGATAAAGTCTGGGACGCGCTTTCCTTTTTATTGGAGATGGGATGGGAAATTCAAGACTGCCAGGGAAAAAAGCTGAAACTGGCCGGGGAGCCAACGTTTACCGTCGAACAGAGAGAGGACCACATGATCATCAATGGGTCCATTCCCTATGGCGAGGAGAAGGCCAGCCTTTCCTCCCTCGCTGGGAACAATTCGTTATTCATTCCGCTATCGGAAAACTCCATCGGCCTGATTCCCAAATCAACGGAGATAGAGCATCTCGCACAAGAAGGGGAGTTGGTAGCCGAAGGAGTTAAACTCAAACAAACACAAGCCCTCTCCTTTGAATCCTTCCTGAAAAGGTTAGACCTGGATCTATTTCAACCACCTCAGAAAGTGGTGGTAGGGGATCTCTTTCATGGAACGCTGCGGCCCTATCAGCAGGCGGGAGTGGAATGGTTGACATTCTTAAGGAAAAACCGGTTCCACGGCATATTGGCAGATGATATGGGCCTGGGGAAAACCGTGCAGGTGCTCGCCTATCTAGCAACAGAAGACAACGACCGTCCGTCACTTTGCGTGATGCCCACTTCCTTGTTATACAACTGGAAAAACGAAGCGAAAACGTTTTTTCCCACTTTACCGGTGATCCTCCATCACGGACCGGAGCGTTCCAAAACAACACTGCCGGAAAAGGGATTGATCCTCACTTCTTATGGAACGCTGTTAAGAGACAAAGAGCTTTTTAAAACCTCTGATTTTCAGTGCATCTTCCTTGATGAGGCGCAAGTGATCAAAAATCGCCGTACTCAACAATTTCAAGCTGTCTGCGAATTGAATGCAGAACTTCGTTTGTGCATCACCGGAACACCTGTCGAAAACCGGGCAGAGGAGCTGTTCACTCATTTTCATTTTCTGATCCCAGACCTTTTAACTAACTGCGATCCTCAAGAGACTGCCCGTGTCAAACGAAAGTCAAAACCATTCATTCTAAGAAGAAGAAAGGAAGAGGTCGCTGCCGACCTTCCCGAAAAGATCGAACAAAACGTCTGGATCTCCATGCCTGATGACCAGCGCCTGGCCTA
>CAZWOB010000218.1:0-1726 GCA_964635295.1 uncultured bacterium | reverse complement strand
CCCAGGTCTCGTAGTCCTTGGAAAGGATCCGGGGCCTCCGGGATCCAATCCGGCCCCAGCGCCGGGTCACGGTCGGGCCGAAGAGGAGCATCTCGACCGAGAGCTCGTAGAATTTCCGGTGGTTGTGATCAGGGTCGATGCATTCATACCGCGTGAAGGCGGTGTTGGGTTTGCATTTCATGCGCATCGTCCGTGGTCAATGGTCAGGAGCAGAATTTCACCACAGAGCTTGCTATATTGTAGAAGGTAGTTAGGTCCAATTGAAAAGGCTATACTCTTTCTTGCGGATTTGCCCAATTCGCAAGCTGGTCTTAAACCAGGGAAAGGAGTATAGCCCGTGAATGGAATTGAAACAAAAAAACTGAGAGTAGTCAATTCCCAGACGTTGATTGTTGCCATCGATATTGGGAAAACGACAAATACAGGATATTGTCGATGTCCGGATGGAAAGGACATCAAGCCCTTTGAGTTTTCGAACAATGCGGAAGGCTTTAGAAAGCTGTGGGATTGCATTTGCTGGATGAAGAGATCTCATCATCTTGAGGAAGTGGTGGTAGGTTTTGAGTCCACCGGAGCTTATGGAGAACCTCTGGGGCATTATTTGAAGGACAAAGCGGTCAGGTTGGTTCAGGTCAATCCCATGCATACGAAGCGAATGAAAGACCTGCAGGGCAATTCGCCGGGCAAGACGGACCGGAAGGATCCAAAGGTGATTGCGGACATTATCGGCCTCGGCCATGCTTTGAGCGTGGTGATTCCAGAGGGAGCGGCAGCAGAGCTGCGCAGGCTGACCTTGGCGAGGGAGAGATGTCTTCAACGAAGGACGGCCCTGTATAATCAGCTTCAAGACTTGGTTTTTATTCTCTTTCCGGAGTTTTTGCAGGTGATGAAGGATGTCAAAACCAAGACGGCTCAATATCTTTTGCGCCATTATCCAACACCCCAGGACATTGGGACATGCGGAGTTGAAACGTTGAGTTCGGTCATGAAGCGGGTCAGCCGTGGGAAGCTGGGCAGAGTTCGAGCCCAAGCACTTTATGGTGCGGCGCGAGAATCTGTGGGCCTCAAAGAGGGGACGAAGGGGATTCTTCTGGAGATCGATGAGATTGTTTTCGGTCTTGAAGTGTGCCACCGTTTTATTGAGAAAATGGAAGAAGAAATGGTTTTCTATCTTCAAGAGATCCCTTACAGCGACTCGCTTCTTTCGGTCAAAGGGATTGCAGAGGTGACGGTTGCCGGTCTGATCGGGGAAGTAGGGGATTTTCGTCAATTTCATGCCCTTCGGCAAGTGATGAAACTGGCAGGTTTGAATCTGTTTGAGATCAGCTCGGGAAAACACAAAGGGAATCGGCATATTTCGAAGAGGGGTCGTCCTGTTTTGAGAAAACTGCTCTATTTTGCGGCGATCAATACGGTTCGTAAAGGGGGCGTGATGCACGCCTCTTATCAGAGGCATCTTGAGCGAGGGATGCCCAAGACAAAGGCTCTGATCGCCATTGCTCGAAAGTTGCTGAGGATTCTGTTTGCCTTGGTACGCGATCATAGTCAATATGTCGAAACCTACTCCCAAAAGGAGGCCTTAAACTTGGCGGCTTAAGTAAGCATCTTAGTGTGTAAGCGAGGAGATTATCATCAGCGTCATTTAAGGCGACTGTGTCGACCTTCCCGCAGAGCTTGAATAACTCCTCGCTTGCACCTTAGTCCCAATGAAGCAAGATCAGAGCTC
>CAZWOB010000217.1:0-1738 GCA_964635295.1 uncultured bacterium | reverse complement strand
ACCTTGAGACCGATGTGCACCCCGGGTTTATGACAGACTGGCAACAGCCTTTTGTTGTCTTGCTGACCCAATCGACGGGTACTTCAGTTGTGCATGAGACCGTTTATGAAAACCGTTTCGGCTATACGGAAACGTTAAAGGACATGGGGGCGGAAATCACCCTTTTCAGGCAATGTCTCGGCGGCAAGGAATGCCGCTTTTCCTCCCAATCATTTTCTCACAGCTTGATTGTCAAAGGGGTCTCCAAACTGCAAGGGCGCGAGATCCATATTCCAGACTTACGGGCGGGTTTCTCGTATGTCATGGCTGCCTTGATCCCTAAAGAAAAAAGTGTCATTACAGGGCTTCCCTTTCTCGACAGAGGTTACGAGAACCTGGATCAGAAACTCCTTGCTCTCGGGGCGGACATCAAACGGATCTCATTGACCGAGAAAAAATCCGATCCTGCTGAGGAAAAAGAGCTTGCCTTGACTCTCTGACATTTTTATAAATTGACTGACCGTTCATAATGTTTTATACTCAATAATCTTAAAGATTTAACATTAAGCGGTTATGTATCAAACAACAATCTCGAATCAGTGGAGACAGATCCAACGGCAAAATTTTACTCAATGGGAAAAACTTGCGGATTATTTAGAGTTGGACGATCTGCAAAAAAGGGAAATTCTGCAAACTTCCCGATTTGTCCTCAATTTACCTATTAGATTAGCTAGAAAAATAGAAAAAGGGAATTTAGACGACCCCATATTAAGGCAATTTCTACCTACCGTTTCAGAAACGATAGAGACAACGGGGTTTGTCAATGATCCTGTCGGCGACCATGCTTGCAGGCGTTCTTCAAAGCTGCTGCATAAATATCAGGGAAGAGTATTGCTGGTCACAACAAGCGCTTGCGCGATGCATTGCCGCTACTGCTTCCGACAGAATTTCGATTATGATGTCGAGGATAAAACGTTCCGTGAAGAATTGGAAGTGATCGCGAATGACAACACGATCAAAGAGGTGATCTTGAGCGGTGGAGATCCGCTGTCCCTCTCTAATCGCAATCTTGAAGTGCTTCTCGATCGAATTGCAGCCATTCCCCATATCAACCGGTTGCGGTTTCACAGTAGATTTCCCATAGGGATTCCTGAAAGGATCGATGAGGATTTTCTTGAAATGATCGACCGCTCACCCCATCAGGTTTGGTTTGTGATCCACTGTAATCATCCAAATGAACTGGATAAAGAGATCTTTGAACGACTAAATGCTTTAAGAAAATTGGGTGTCAATGTCTTGAACCAGGCAGTTCTTTTGCGTGGCGTGAACGATGATGTCGAAACGATGGCCGAGCTATGTGAGACGTTGACCGATCACGGTATTTTCCCTTACTACCTCCATCAATTAGACCGAGTCCAGGGGGCTTCACATTTCGAAGTGAGCAGAGAGGAGGGGTTGGAATTGATCGATCAATTGATCCAGCGTTTGCCAGGTTATGCGGTGCCAAAGTATGTGCAGGAAATCTCCGGCGAGCCAAGTAAAACACCGATCAATTAAGAGCTAAGCGAACGGGCGTTTTAATTTCTTGGTTCATTTGGAAAATTTCTACCTGGATTTAATATAAAAACAGGATAAGTAAGATTATTCTTCACATTGTCGTTTGATCGATTGACAACTCAACGATAAAAACGATAGAACCATATATTCTCTCTAATTTTTTTTATCGTTTTTATTTATATTATATTATTAAATATTGACT
>CAZWOB010000216.1:0-1830 GCA_964635295.1 uncultured bacterium | reverse complement strand
GATGAACAGTTGAAGTTGTGGCAAAAGGAGTTGAAGGTTGTGGAAAGACAATTTGGCGGAGATGGCATTCACCTTCAAGAACTTTATGTCGCGATGCTTATTGCTGGCAGGGAACATGCACCTCAATTCATCCAACAATTGGCGCGTTTGAAACGGGAAGAGCCGGGACTTCTATTTCCCGACATCAGCAATGGCTCTTTGAACCGTAAGGCGACCCTTTTCGCTGATTTAGCGCATGCGGTCAACGCTATTGTTGTTGGAGAAGAATTGTCAGGTCAACTGGATCTTTTGGGCCAGCGTTATGAAAAACCGGAAATTGATAATGATCCGATCCCTGGACAAATGGGATTGGAAGTAGATCATGCACGAAAACTGGTGCAGCAAATGTGGAGCGACAACCGTGAGAGGTCGCCTCAAGCTGCTTTGGCCGGGTTGACGAGTGCGCTTGGGGTATATCTTCAAGGCAGCGTGGAAGAGGATGGTTCCCTTGAAATGTCTGTCATCCCAAATGAGGATAACATCACGAGGCTGGCTGAAGCCTTAGTCGTGAGATTGATTGAAGATAAGGGTGGGACCTTTTCTTCTTTTGCACTATTGCTGGAAAGAGCTTTAGTCGATGTTGAACTAGATAGTCTTGATCCTCAATCCCGTCAGATTGTCAAAGCCTTGATCGCTGCAATGGATGAATATGGCGGCATAAAATATTCACATATCTTAGAAGAGCACGAAGAGAAACGTGCTAGAGCGCTGACTATGATCAACGATAGAACTGCGAAAGGATTTGCCAGAGCAGTTAATGAGGTCAACGGGGAGAAAGAGCCGGTGATGAGAGAATTTCTCAGTATTGTTAATCACTTGAAAACCAAAGAAGATTTTCCCGATTTTGCGGATCGGTTGCTAAAAGCCGCGGACAGTGGGAAAGCGAAACAGGGCTTGCATGCCATTAAAGAAATCTCTGATGTTATCAATGAGTATATACGTTCAGATCCGATGGTAAATTTACCTCAAATAGAAGGTTTTGACTATAGTGAAAAACTATCAGCGCTCCTGTATCAATTACATACGCATGATCCCGAAAAATTTTCTCAATTTGTTTTGGATATCCTGCTGATCAGAGAGCGCAACCCGGATCTGACGCACCCATTTTTAGATTCATTGTGCAGGGGTATCGGTTTTGTTGGAGGGATAGATCCAAGGAATATGACGTTTATCGAGGAGCTGCTCGCTATGGGTATGGAAGGAGGGGCGTTCCCGGATGATCCTGAAGTTGATACATTCCAAACGAATCTCTTTTTGTTCAAGCAGCATAATGGGTGGCTTGCCCAAATGGATCCGGAAAGACCGCCGGAGGGGATTAGTGAAAGAGAGATCGTGGACGCTAAGAAATTACAAAGAGTGCTGGATCACCCTGAATTTAAAAAGGAAGTTGTTGAATTATTGAATGGGTACGTTTTGCAAGATCCCCTTTCGTCCACGGAAGATAATCGCAGGCTGTTCTTGAAGAGGATCATCCCTCTGATTAAAAAATATACAACAGTGATGGATCCTAATGCGAAAACTCTTGCTGCGGATGATCTGATGATGTTTGTTCAGGCGGTTCTAGCTGTGGATGAAAATTTTGGCGCTATGGCTTTGTTTAAAGTAAAACACGAAGACATCGAGGTGCTAAATGACTTGAAATTGAATGCGGATTGGGCATTCTTTTCTTTGAATCAGTTGAGAAGTCTCTTTGACGATCAAGAAAAGTTCCTCACTGAAAAGTTTCGGCAAGGCGAAGAAACGGATGTTGAAGTGGGAGATATTATCTAGCTTTGCTTGCAAGGAGCTTCA
>CAZWOB010000215.1:0-1839 GCA_964635295.1 uncultured bacterium | reverse complement strand
GCATCCCGCATCGGATCACTTCACGCGCTTCTTCGGCATTGTAGTCGTGCGCGATGACCACCTTTCTGGGCTCTCTGCCCGGATAATCTTTATAAGTCAGGAAGTAGTGTCTTAATCGTTCAATCAAAGCGGGAGGACAATCGGAAATATCATGCATTCCACCATAGACGAAATCATCGACGAGAACGCCGATCAATTTGTCATCTGCCTCATTGCCGTCGATCATGCGAAATCCTCCGATCGGAACGGCACGGAGCATGATATCCCCGCGTGGGATCATTTTTTCCGTGAGAATGCAGATGTCCACAGGATCGCCATCTCCCTTGATCCCCTCTAATCCCGTTTTCTCCATGCAGCGGGCGGCCGAAAGGTCGCCGGCATAGGTTCTGGGAACAAAGCCATACAGGGTAGGACACAAACTTGAGAATTTTTGAGGGCGGTCGATTTTTAAAAGACCGGTTTCTTTATCCAGCTCATATTTGATCGTATCGGATGGAACGATCTCGATATAGCAATTGACCTCTTGAGGAGCATTTTCTCCAATAGGCAGGCCATGCCATGGATGGCTGCGATGATGTTTAACATTCGTTGGCATAACTTTATTTTATCGCAAATACTCCCTTTTTACCTATATAATTCGTATCGATTCCTGAGGGACATAACCCAGCTCTCCCCCTTCCAAACGGATCTTCAGCCATGCGCCGTTGTCGATGACATCCAGCACCTCGACTTTCCTCCCCGACAAGACCGGCTCCTCTTGAACCTTGGCGTATTGGTAACCCGAATCTCGGTAAAGGGCGCTTGACTTGACCACAACAGCTTCGATCGGAGACAGATAGTGGGAATAAATAAAGCTCCCCAAAAATAGCAAGGCGACAACAGAGACAATATTGCCAATTGTCTTGAACGCCTCTTTCCTTGACCAGATGAAAATGGAAAAAAACAGAAACGCCAAAAAAGAGGACAAAGTAAACAATTGAAGCCTTTCAGGAACAGATAAAATGAAATGAAAGAAAAAGAGGTTCTGAAAAACCGACTCCTCAGAACCTTGGGCAATCCCCAATTTCCCAAGTGCTGTCTTCAAATTCCTCTCCACGACATCGGCCCTGGGCATCAGCTTCTGCGCTTTGTAATAGTACAGGACAGCAAAAGGATAATCAGCCAATTGAAAATAGGTGTTTCCAATATCAAAGTAGAGCTTCCCGTTTCCATACTCGGGATGAAAATCTCTTTCAAGGTCTGTATAGTATTGAAGCGATTGATTGAACGCGTTTTCCCTTTCCCCGAGGCTGTCTGCGGATTCCCCCTGGACATACCCTTTATAAGCATTCTCAAGGGTTTCTAAACGGTCCATCTTCTCGGATTGCTCATAGATAAAATGGCTGACAACAGCCCCTGCAATAAGCAGGACAATCAGCAGTAACAATGGATTCTTCATGTGGACTTCCTGATATTTTTAAATAACTGTTTCGCCCGGTCGATCTCTTCAGAACCGAGCATTTCCTCTTTCCCAGAAAAACGTTTGATTTCGATTTCATTAAAGAATGCCTTAACCTCACCAGCGATCCCCTCTTCCGGCAACGCATCTGTCGCCATCGATTGCTGTTCAACAAAGCCCTTTTCAAACAAGCGCAGGACCATTGCATCATGCAGCTTGGTGTAAAACTGCGGCGAGTCTGCCCCCCCACCTAACGCCTCCTCAAAAAGGTCGCGGCTAGTGACCGCTTTTTCCTCCTGCTGCTTTTTCAGCAAATACTCCCGGAAATGCTTCTGGAAGAGCAACCCTCCGATCAAAAAGGGAATAAAATAAATCACCCATGGAGCACCGAAAGGCAGGTT
>CAZWOB010000214.1:0-1922 GCA_964635295.1 uncultured bacterium | reverse complement strand
ACTTATGGAATTTTGTTCGAGTATTATCAATGCCCCTTCAGCCTTTTGGGTCCAGCTGGGGCTGATCCTTTTCTTCACGGCAGTCCTGGGACTTGTCGCCCGTAAAATCCTGGGGCATCTCGTCAGAATGAAGTCGCTGCCTGAGTGGCTGCGCACATTGTGCGACTCCTTTTATGTCCCCTCAGCGTGGCTGATCTGGGGATACGGCGTCCTCCTTCTCATTCAAGCCATGGCCGAGTGCACAGATTTGATCATTCCCACTCAGTATATCGCCAAAATGCGCAATCTCTTCTTCGTCCTGTTTTCCACATGGATTCTTCTGCGCTGGAAATCCCGCTTTCAAAAGACAATTGTTCAGCGTGTGAGCAGCCGCGCAAGCGCGACGCAGGATCAGGCGCTGATCATCGCTGTCGGCAAGGTTTTTACCGTTTTAGTGTTATTTATTGTCGGGCTGGTCGTTCTTGATATTTTCGATGTGCAGTTGACAGCCCTGCTGGCATTCGGAGGGATTGGCGGTGTGGCGATCGGTTTTGCAGGCAAGGATATCGTCGCCAACTTTTTCGGCGGCGTCATGATCCATATCAACCGCCATTTCGCCATTGGAGAATGGATCCTTTCCCCGAACAAGAATTTCGAGGGAGTGGTCGAAGATATCGGTTGGTACATGACCCGTATCCGTACCTTCGCAAGACGTCCGACGTTTATCCCAAACGCCATTTTCATCGACGCGATCATCGAGAATCCGGGTAGAATGTACAACCGCCGGATCAAAGAGGCGGTCGGGATACGTTACGCGGATGTGAATAAGGTGGACCCCATTGTCAAAGAGATCAGGCAGATGCTGGAGAAACATCCCGCAATTGACCAATCGAAGTTTTTGTTTGTGCACTTTGTGAACTTTGGCGCCAGTTCGCTGAATATCGAAGTGTACTGCTTTACGAAGACGACAAACTGGGGACAGTGGCTCGACATTAAGCAAGACGTTCTGTTAAAGATCGCGGGCATTATCGAATCGCACGGGGCCGAAATTGCATTCCCCACGACCACTGTCCATTTGTCTCAAAATATTGAAGGCATGGAATAAAACACGCCTCCTCCCTCTTTCCCAACAATAACGAATTAAATAATAAAAATAAATTTAAATTTGTAAAAGGTTAATTCTCAAGGGGAAGGATCCATATTGCCGGCCACAGATTGCGCTTTGCGCTTGCAAGATCAACCTCAGGATCGATCAATCGCCTGGAAGGGCGCCCGTTCAACGAGGCGTGGGCATCCACGTACACTTCAGGTCTGATCCCCTCTTTTTCAAAAAAGTCAGCGAGAAAATAGGCAAACTGCAGAGTCATATCCGGACGTCCAGACATTTTGCTGTATTGCCTCCGATTGAGAAATTCCCTTGGGTTGATGAAGATCTTCTCTTGCGTATCGGGATAGATCAGAGAAAAGTACGCCTCTGCTTTTTTCTCCCTTAGCTTCATGTGCCACGCGAATCGATGCCCCTCTTCAGTCCAGTGCACCACTCCGGGATAGAGGAAGTGGCGCAACGGAAACAGGATTTGGAAAAGACAAAAGAGAGTGAGGAGCGCGACTGTGGAGTAACGGGTTGCCTCTCGAGAGTCAGGGATGATGGGTTTGCTTAGCCGCAACAGGCGGCGGGGCCAGTCCGGTTCAAAAAATATGGTCGTAGCGGCGATCATTGTCCACGGGAAGATGCCGATATTGAAGATCCAGGCGTTTGTCAGATGGAAAATGACAGCGAGAATAAATGCTGGTATCCGCGTTTTTCTCCACAAAAGCAAAGGGACTATGAAAAGGTCCAGGAGGAGTCCGCCATAGGAAAAAAAGTAGGCGCCCGCCTCTGTTTGGAGAAAGTCGCCAATGAAGGGGTAATGTCCTCGTTTTGCCAGCCAGTCCCGCAAAGG
>CAZWOB010000213.1:0-1928 GCA_964635295.1 uncultured bacterium | reverse complement strand
AGCCCCCATGATCGAGTGGATAAGGTTGCTTGTTTTCTGTTCGGTCGGGCTGAGGGGTGATCCCTCTTTCAACTTTGCGTCTAATGAACCCAAGGCCTCTTTGATTTCAAACTCTGATTTCTCATCAATTTTGTTTTCCTCGATGAATGTCGCCACATTCTCTAAGAACTCATTGACTGGTTCATCCTCAACAGACTCGCATCCGTTCAGATAAGCTAAAGTCTCAATGATCGCCTGGGTTGTTGTAGGTCGTGTATTTACTGCAGACATCTCTTTGACCTCTCTATTTTTAATAATTACCTATATTCATTATATTATTTATAGAATAAATTTAATATATACGGATTTAAACAATCGTCTAAGGCTTGAATTTTACTATTACAGGATCTTTTACTTGATTGAGAGCATTGTTGATCTCGATCAAATGGTGTCTGTTCCCCCCCCATTTTTCCCGCCTGGGGATCTTGACGTTGTAGAAAAACTCCTCATCGCGTGTCCAATAATGATTAATCCGTATTTTATCCACTGAGACATAAGGAGAAAAAGGCCCCTCAAACCGCTCTTTTCTCTCGTTGACCTGATAATAGTCCTTCCGATAGACCACATTGTGGGGATTTTTGATGCTTTTTATCCGGCTTGGCTGAACGATCGATTTCACATGCAAATTCATCGGATTGTCCCTGAATCCCCGGTACACCAATCGTGTCATCATCCATTCATTGTCCCCCACCTTTGCCACGCCTGATGTTCCATAACACTGCCAGTTCAGACAAACGCCGCCGTAGGCTTTGTACTCTTCCAGAATTGCGGGCAGCGAGCCCCCTTTCATGGGGACGATAAACTCGTCTGTATCGAGATAGGCGATCCATTTCGCCTCTTTTTTTGCCTTTGGTAGATTGTCCATATAGGCGTTTGTCTGGATCACCGGCCAATTCTTGCCGTCCGCATTCGTTGGATACGGCCAATCGATCAGAGTAATTATTCCCTTTTTACGATAGGGATTCAGTACTTCCTTGTAATGGTCCGCACTTAAATTGTTATACAAATAAAAATGGTCGACACCGATGCTGTAATGGTACTCGACCCACTCTTTTAGAAAACGCGCCTCGTTTTGGAAAATCGCGCAGATTGCCACAGCGTGTTTTTTCTCTCTAACAACAGGCTCGGTAGCTCCAAGTGAAACGAAAAAAAAGAAAACGAGAAAAATCCAGTTTGTCATTCTTCGGGAAACCAGCAAAAATAGGGGTAGTCCGCCGCTTTCATCATCTCTTTATCACCGATGGTATCCCCATAGGCATACACCTCATATTGATCGAGCGGGCCTAAAGCCTCTTCCAGCCGACGCACCTTTTCTTCCCTCCGGCAGTTTTTCCCGGTGAGCTTCCCTGTCACACATCCTTCACCATCCACTTCCAAACGGGAGGAGAGCACTTGTTCTATACCGTTCTCTTCTGCCCAGGGCTCCAGCCAAACATCAACGGATGCGCTGACAATCAAGGTGCGATGTCCCTGCTTCTGATGCCAACGGAGGCGGTTGATTGCATTAGGGCGCATTTGGGAAGGGAGTTTCTCTTTCGCAAATACTGCTCCCAGCTTCCTGACTTTATCGATCGTCATCCCCTTGAAAAACTGCGTCAGCAACGCCTCTTTCGCTTCTGTGCGGGATACCTTTCCAAACAGGTACATAACTAGCTTGGGGAGGATGGGAAGGGACTTCCAAATCAACCCCCACCAGCCGAACGTATGGATGATGAACATAAAGAACGAATCGCGGTAGGTGAGGGTCCCGTCGAAATCAAAGGCGGCGATCACCGCTTTTTCCTCGGTATTTTCAGGGTTTTGCTTTGACTGCAAGGTGAAGATATCCTATTCTGGAGGTTAATCAAATCGACTTCTATCTTATGACAAAATCTCTTTTAATCACAGGG
>CAZWOB010000212.1:0-1990 GCA_964635295.1 uncultured bacterium | reverse complement strand
AGAAAGGACTTGCTTCCCTATACTTCTTGATTATTAGATGGTTGTCGCTACGATTTCGTCTCGAGACCAAATATCAATCATTTGATCAATCTCTTTATTGGTCTTCAGGTTGAACCAGGAGTATCCCATGTACAGCAGATTGGCAAATACACTGGAGATAAACAGGAAAGGCAACAGATTCACCCCGATACCGACCAAAGCGAGGGTAACTGCAGTTATCAGGAACGCAAAACGGGCAATTTCTACGATGCTGAGGGCTGTTTTCATTCCCTCTTTAAGGTTATTTTTCTTGTGAAGCTGTTCACTAAGAGACCAGTTCGAAATCTGTCTGAATGTCGGCTCAGTTAATGCATCGGCAGCTATTTTTGCATCTGACAAGTCGTTAGAATGCAGAGCTTGTCGAAGAACATCCATTTTTTGGGCCCATTTTTTCATATCAGCTCTCATAATTCCAATGGTCGCATTCAGATCATCACGGTCCTTTTTGTTCTCAGGAGCATTTAACTGTTCGATTCTCAAGTTAAACTGTTCAACGGCAATTTCAGCACCATGGTACCTCTGTTCATACCGTTGAAGGACACGGTGCATCTCCTGGCGATTGCCTGCGGCAATTTTCTGGGCGCTTGTCGAAACAGTGATCTTCTTTCGGCGAAGCTGCTCAATATTTCTTCTGCATTCACCAATGGCCTGGTTATTGTCCATGTAATTGTAACGGCTCTGAAATACTCGAATAGAGGAGATCGCCGTATTAGACGCTCCTTTGAACATAGAGTGGTGAATGATGTTGGAATATGGGAGCAGTTTTGTTTTTGCAATCGCAGTTCCAATATATTCGAAGCTCTTGATTCCAAGAATTCCGGGTTTTTCCCCTTTCTTGATGTTCCACCACAAATATTTTCCATATTTCATCGCGCTGACGAGCAACCCGCTGCTTATACGGACGGCAGTGAATGTCAGACCGGCATCTACAGGTATAAAAGCAATTCCCACCAGATTGATGATCTCAAGCGCAATTGATCCCACTGCGATCGCAATGCTGATATAGGATTTTTTCACACACTTTTCTAATTGGTCATGTTTTGATTGCCAGTTGGTTACTTTTCGTTGCTTTCGATTGGAAAACTTCTGCTGCAATGTCTCTAAAGCGTTGTCATCATCTTGATCTAAAGCTGCTGTGATCAACTGGATATACTCTTCCCATCTTTCTTTACGAAAGCGGTCGAATTTCTCCTTTTCAGATTTCTCTTCAATGGTCTGTATTTTTAGAAGATATCGATCTCTTAGAGCCCCGAGATCCCTCCTCTCCAGAGGGACATCTCCATGATGAGAATGAGGCACATTCCACTTCTCGATCTTTCGATTGCAAAGACTCAACTCATTTTTGCTCTGGCGGACTTTCTGAATATGGTAGAAGATACTCCACCCTTCAAAAACGATAGTCACAATGCTTCTGATTGCCTGGAAGATGGGAATGAAATGAGTCGGGACAATCGATGTCACTTCGGCTATTGCGAATCCATACTCGACTGAATGTTTTGTCAGCTTGTAATAGTTTCGTCTGCTTTCAATAAAATTCTTGGAAGCATCGGCAAATTTACCCTCACTACTGAATTTATTGAATACATCACCGCAATCTATGCCAGAAGAAATTGCCATTATTAAGTACTACAAACCATGAAATAAAATAAACGATATTTATTATATTTATTAAGAGTATATAAAGCAATCGGTAATAATAATCAAAAAAATAACTTTACATTTTAATGAATGTAAAAATTTTAAGTATGAAATTAATTAATATGATGAAAAAGTTCATTAACTTTAACCTTTCCAAGTGGTGAAAATGGGATTTTTTCAACAGTTTTGACAACTGAAATTCTTTCAAAAGGGAGGACTGTGGCATTATACCCATCTATTAACTTGCCAATTTCACTGACTTTGCCTTCAACTGCTAATGTTAGCGCATACCCTGAACGATCATGAGGAACAG
>CAZWOB010000211.1:0-1996 GCA_964635295.1 uncultured bacterium | reverse complement strand
ATATCCTGATTTAAACGAATCATGGAAGCGCCTTCTCAGTAATCGTTTTCTCATACACGATGAGTAGCGATTACCTAATGTCTGAGTGATTTTTTTCTTTTAAATTTATCAAATGAGGAGTAATATCCGCCGATTTTAAGTTTCAAACGGTGGATAGAATGCGCTTTTCACTATACCTTTGTCTTTTTTTTGTTCCTTATCTCTCATTATTTTCCGACGATTCTATTGATCTAGAACAATACGCACCTCTTTTTGATTTTGAAACAGCTCCAAGTGCTATTGTGGGTGGGGTGGTGAATGTGATTTCCGGTCGCTATTTTGAAACGGAAACGGATTATGTCAGCCCTTCCGCCAATCCCATCCGAATTGAGAGAAGCTATAGCAACGGGGCCGTAGCTCTAGGCTACCTGCATGGGTATTGGGATCTTAACATCGGAGGGACAGTTTATTGGCGCCTCAAATATAGCCACGAAAGGGCACAGGTAAACGATCGTGGGCAGAGGACGGTATTTGAGGGAGAAAAAAATCAGGATCTGAAGTTGAATGAAGGGTTATTAAAAAAAGGCGTTTGTAATTGCGCTCCTTCAAAACTAGCGGGGTTGACAACTCTAAAGCGGAAGTCATTTGAATGCATTAAGGGAAGGGTTCTGCTGCACAATGGACTGGACAAAGCTTATTATGGGATAAGAAGCGAGCCCGGCCACTACTCACTGACTGATATTTTGATTCCCAATGGATGTTCTTATCACTATGACTATGACAAGGGGCTTCGTGTCAATGGGATGAAATCGCTTGATAGCGAGAATCGAAAGCTTGACGGTTTAACTTTTATCAACCACCCTCCGCATCCAACCACTCAGAAACGCACTGTCGAACTTGTCAGCGACGAGGGGATGAAAGTTACCTATCGCCTGAATCCATACAAAGCCGGTAAAGATTGCACTTTATATAGCGTTGCCTCCGTGGAAACGAATTTCAGTCCAACTGTCCGCTATGAATATCTCACACGTGATAAACGCAAGCCTGAACTTCTAACAAAAAAAAGTTACCCCGAAGGGCGGTTTCTGAAAATTGACTATGTCGAGGGACACCATAAACAACGCAGAGTGACAGCTCTGAGCGCGCCCATTGTGGATCAGGAGCCGGTGCCCCTTTATACGTTCAAGTATAAAAGAAAGAAAGCTTACGTCTGGGATGCCCTGGGGAATCGCACGACTTATCGTTGGAACGATGATGAAAGACTGACATCGATCCGGTATCACTGGAACTCTGGCGACCTTTACCGTTCCGAAGAGATTCGATGGGGGGCCTATGACGATCGGGAGGACCCGACCCATCTTCGCGCCAGGCATCTTCTTGATTCAATGGGGCGGGTCTGGATGAGCAAACGCTTTTTCAATGATAAGTTCGGCCGGGTGGTCAAGGAAGTTCTGTACGGAAACCTTTCGGGACAGGGAAAAAAGCGGGACAGCATTCACGATCAATCCGGTGAGAAGTATGTCAAGGAATACACCTATTCCGGAATGTATGTTTCATCTGAAAAGTTAGGTGTTCAGGGAGATAAGTTTCAGCAGAAGATCAACTACACTTATTACGAAGGAACCTCGTTGATCAAAAGGAAATTAGTCTCAGATGAGGAAGGGATTAGAGAACGCTATTTTTTTGAGTATGACCCCTGCGGTGTTCCTGTATATGAGATTGTCGACGATGGAAACGCCTATAGCGTCAACTCACTAGACGGGGTTACTCAACGGACGATCAAGCGCACAAAGCTTACGCCAAAAGGGCTTCCCTGCGAGGAGATACAGGAGTATCTTGATCTGTCAACAATGTCAACCGTTCAACTGAGCAGGGTTGTCACACATTACTCAAAGAGGGGGCTTGTTACACAGAAAGACTGCTACGATGCCAATGACGATTATGCCTACTCAGAAGCTTGGAAGTACAATGCGCATGGCCGTGTTGTCGAAGAGGTCGATCGCGGCGGCAGGTCGAC
>CAZWOB010000210.1:0-2002 GCA_964635295.1 uncultured bacterium | reverse complement strand
CTCATTTTTCACCGAAACCAGATTTTGGGAGGTTTTTCTAAATCAAAATCTGTCTCGCTGATAATTCTGGCCGGTTTTCCGTTTAACTTGGTACTAAGGACCTAACTGCCCCCGCACTACCTCTTGTTTCCCCTTTTCTATGCGAATCCATAGTTGGCTATTTTTTCCAGATTGTGAACCATACAGTATAGGACCCATTGGATATTTACTTTGACCTTTCCTCGCAATGTGAATCGGTTTAGCCTTTTCATATGCTTGATATTGGCAAAAACTGGTTCCACAATGGCGATCCTTTGATGATATCTGTTGCGACCTTCCTTTGTGTCGATTTTTTCAGCCATTTTCTTTGTGAGATTCCCCGCCACCCATCCAATAGGAACGTTTAAAGATCTTCGCTTGGATTTCCTTTTGCTCAGGCATTGGGACCTCAACTGACAGGCCGTGCAATCAGCTTCATTGGCCATATACCTTCGAGAAATGACACCGTCCTGTATCATCCTTTTTATATTGCGTTTCAGAATCTTTCCATTCGGGCAAACATACTCATCCGTCTCTTCATTGTGCAGAAAGTCTTCTAATATAAAATATTTTGATTTTTTTGATGCCCATCTTGGCTGGGTTGAAAACCTGGGATCTCTCTTCCTGAAATTGATATCCGGAATGTAGGCATCAACATGTTCATCCTCGCACTTGTTCAGGTTAGCCGGTCCATGATAATTGACATCGGCAACAAGGACCGTATCCTCAAAGTAGTCTCCTCCCTGCCCGATCTCCTCCATGTTCTGTTTTGCCCCATCAAGCATCGGGGGGATATGATGGTGGTCTTGCCCTTCGCCAAACGCTTCGGCATGAACAATCACCTGATGATCCCTGTCCACCAACGCCTGACCATTATACCCCTGAATGGTCCCGTGAGAGGTCATCATGTTGGCCGACTCATTATCTGTAATATTGCTCTTGACCTCTTTGCCCATCCTTCCAATCTTCGGATCATTTTCCTTTAAAAACTTCTCGATTCGCTCCGCCTTTCTCTTCAGCCTCTCAATCTGTCCCTTTCGATTCGAAAACCCCGAGGAACCTCCGCCCTGATCATCATCCTTATCCGTGTCTACCTGCTCTGTAATTAATTGCTCTACCTTCTTCTCAATCTTCTCTTTCTTCCTGTGCAGATCGGCGTGCTTCCCGCTCCACTCTTTGGAGGCATTGGATGGAAGTTTGCACCCATCCAGGGCAAAAAACGTCCCGCCCAACAGATCCATCTCATGGCAGATCAGCAGCACATCCCTGAACAGGGGCGCTATCTCCACCTTCATGGAGGAGACAAAGCTGGCAATCGTGCTGTGATCAGGCTGCTGACCACAGGCCAGGGCCATAAACGTGACGTTTTCCTTGCACGCCCTCTCTATCTTCCGCGAGGATATTAATCCCCGTGAATAGCCAAACAGAACCACCTTCAACAGCACCTTGGGATCATAGGCCCAACGGCCCGTTTCATCGTTGCGGTATCTCTCCTCAAAGATAGAGGTGTCTATCTTCTCGTCTACCAGCGTGTGGATCGCAAACTCCAAGGTGCCGGGAATCAGCTGCTCTTGAAGGCTCATGGGGATCAGCTTGCTCTGGGAGTAGTCGTAATATTTATATTTTGCCATCTGTATCGTCCGCCTCCAGTGCGGTTATTAGGGAAGATCTTATGATCGAAGTCTACCAGATGGCGCACCGTAAGTCAAGTATATTATTAATTAAATCAATATGTTAGGCAGTTTTGGCGAGCTGGATATACCAGTCTTTTAGGAGGCTTACAAAATCAGGGGGGTAAACCTCTGAGGAAAAAATGGCTCAATGAGACGAGGGTTTTTCGACAACTTCGCTATCTATCTGAAATTCCCAATTTATCCAAAATGCTTTGATATGATTTTTAGATCTTCAGTATCATCGATAACTAGCAGATCATTCCAACTTGCTTTTTGCCTGAGCAAATCTGTTGAGTTCAAGATGACTATAC
>CAZWOB010000209.1:0-2014 GCA_964635295.1 uncultured bacterium | reverse complement strand
GAGATGAACCCTCCAGTGATCGATAATGAAGGGGGAACAGGGATAGGTGCCGGAGGAGATCGCGCGAAAATTATTCCTTTGGATATGTTGGGCCTGAAGAACGTATCCCTGATGAAAATCGATGTTGAGAATAAGGAACTGGATGTATTGAAAGGGGCGCGCCGAACAATCATGGAAAGCCGTCCTGTGATGATTATCGAAATCATGGGAAATACCTATAAACCGATTGGAAACCGCGAAGAACGTGTGAAGGAAGTGCTTCAGTATATTGAGGAAATGGGGTATCAACTTTCCTATATTCAAGGAAGTTGGAGCGATTGGCTGGCGATTCCTGTTCAAAGGTAGTTGAATGAGACGATATTTCTTTTTGTTTTTCCTCGTTTTTTCTTTCAGCGTGTTTGCGTCTCCAACCGTCTGCCTGAATATGATCGTTAAAGATGAAAAAGATGTCATTGAACGGTGCCTGACATCCGTTTTGCCGATCATCGATTATTGGGTGATCGTTGATACGGGATCCACAGACGGAACTCAGGAAGTGATTCAAAAGTTTATGGACGAACACGGGGTCAAAGGCGAACTTCACGAACGTCCATGGAAAAATTTCAGCCATAACCGAAACGAGGCCCTGCAGCTCGCAAAAGGAAAAAGCGATTACGTCTTTTTTATCGATGCTGATGAATATCTCATCTACGAGGAGGGGTTTCAACTTCCCATCCTCGATAAGGACTTTTATTACATCACTGTTCTTCACTCCGGTTCACAGTATGTAAAACTGCAGTTCGCAAAATCTTCCCTGAACTGGGATTGGGTGGGTGTGCTTCATGAATATTTGAGCAGTCCGGAAGCAAAGACCTCAGATACGATTACAGGGGTCCATAACATTTACACCACAGAAGGGGCGCGCAGCAAGGATCCTTTGAAATACAAAAAAGACGCGGCTGTATTGGAGGATGCTTTAAAAGAGGAGCCCAATAATAGACGCTATGTTTTTTATTTAGCTCAAAGCTACAGAGATGCTCTCGATCATGAAAATGCCCTGAAATATTACCAAAGGCGCTCTTCCATGGGGGGATGGGACCAGGAGGTCTTCTACTCTCTATATCAAGTCGCCGTCATGAAAGAGGTGCTCAATTACCCTCAAAAAGAGGTTTTGGACAGCTATTTTTATGCGTTCAATTATCGACCGTCCAGGGTGGAACCGCTCTATCGGATCGCGAACTACTATCGTCGGATGGGAGACTTTGAAAGGGGATATAAAATTGCATCGATCGCTGCTGGTATCGAAAAACCAGACGACATCCATTTTGTCGAAGATTGGGTCTATCAGTATGGCGTTGATTTGGAACAGTCGGTCTGCGCTTATTGGATTGACGCGTTTGAAGAATCGCGTGATATTTCACTCAATATTCTTGGAAGAGAAGATCTTCCGGAGAATGTCAGGGAGTGTGTGAAGAAGAACTTAGGGTTTGCGAACGTGAAGCTGGTCGAGTCGTCGATGAATTAAATACTGCATCCCATTTTTCAGCGATTTTTCTCCAGGTATACTCCTCAAACACGAATTCTCCGATTTTTTTTCTTTCTTCCAGAGACATTGTTTCCGCCTGCTTCATTGCCTGCAGCAGTGTGGCAAGATACTGATCTGATGTCATGCATTTATATCCGCTGCGAACAGTTTCAGTAAGAGCTGTTCCTTCAATGATGACGGGGATTGCGCCAGAGGCTTGCGCCCGCAAGGCTGTGATGCAAAAGGTTTCCGGGGCAATACAGGGGTACGCCCAGATCGAGGCTTTTGCATACGCTTTGTTCAGTTCTTCATGGCCCACTCTTTCGTGATCGATGACGGACAGTGATGCGTAATCCTTGATCTGCTTCCGCATTTTTGCTTCTTTTTCCGGAGATAGCAGCCCAAAGTGCTGCCAGCCGTAATAAATATCAAGTGAGGCATTAGGAAAGTTTCGCTTGATTTCAGGCCAATTGTCGAGGAGGATTTCCAAACCTCTGGCGTAGTTCGATC
>CAZWOB010000208.1:0-2035 GCA_964635295.1 uncultured bacterium | reverse complement strand
CCGCTTGTTCGGAGGGATGCGACCTGGTGGGCAAATACCCCCAGTCACAAGAGTGTTGGGAAGCGTATATCCAGGCCCTTGCAAAAAAAGGGGAATCACGGGAGCTTCTTCAAGCCTGGAACGGATTTGTCGAACGGTTCCCCGAACGGGCGTCAGACCGGTTGCTTCTTGAGTCGATGGCCTGGGGAGTGATCGAAAAGGACAGCAGTTCCCATTCTCCGATCGTGCGCTCTTACGCTTTGATCGGCGCCCTGTATGGCCAGGACGCAAGAGGGGTGCGGATCATTGAAAAGGGATTGAACGACACAAATGTCGCCGTACGCGCGCTGGCGTTAAAGCTCTCTGCATTTCTCAGGGACGACTATCTGCAAAACGAGGTGTTTCGACTGCTGAAAGAGGATAACCATCTTCAGGTGCGTTTGGGAGCGATCGAAGCTTCCGGCAGAATGAAGATGACACGCGCGCAGCGGCCCTTGCTTAAAATTTTACAAAGTTCCCGATCGAGAGCGGAAGAAAAATTAGCCGCTATCCAGGCGCTGGTCTCCATTTACGATCAGTTGTCGATCAGCCAGCTCCGCACTCTCGTCGATAGCAAGCGGGCGGCACTCAGAGAATTGGCCTGCCGCGTTGTGCTCCACGCTGAAATGGCAGAGGCGGTGCCCGTCATCGCTCCTTTACTGCGTGACTCGTCTCCTGATGTCCGTGCCGCTGCTCTGCAAACGGTGGGCTATCTGAGGGAAGATGCCGCACCCGACCTGATCAACCAGGTCAGGGAACTTTCCCACGATCCTAATCCGACGACCGCGATCAGCGCTTCCTGGGCGTTGACGTTTTTCAGTCCTGAAGAGGGGTATTCGGCGCTTGAAAAATATCTTAAGGGAAACAATCGCGATCATCGTCTATTGGCAGGAGCTGCGTTGACCGCAACCGGGCAGTATGGGCGACCGTTCTTAACTGCTGCGTTTGATTCGGCTGACGACCCTTATTTGAAAATGAATGTGGCACTTGGATTGATCGTCAATGATGAGCGCATTGAAGAGTCTTGTGAGGCTCTTGTGGAGGGGTTTGTCGCAGAAAACGAGCAGTGGATGTGGAAGCAGGAGGGGATCTTTCGCGTGTTGGCCCCCAGCGATGTCAAGCATGTGCCCTGGATACCGAACCATCCCGAAATGGTCAATCAGATGACCCGCCTTGAGATATTGAACATCCTGGCGATCAAAGAGTCTCCAGATGCGCTAGAAGCGGCGAAATCGCTGCTCTCACGCAGGCAATGGGGGATTTCAGGTATGGCCTCTTCATTGCTTTTACAGGAAGGGGATGAAAGCGCTATTGAGTTGGTCCAGTCCCTTGTAAACGATCCCAGCCCAAAGGTGAGGATCCAGGCGGCGCTCGTTTTAGCGATGTGGGGAGGGGACGACTCTTCTGTCCATATCCTTCAGGAGAGCTACGACAAGGCCGACCGGGAAATGAAGGAAAGAATTCTTGAAGGTTTGGGAAGCGTGGGATCAAAACGTTCTTTGGCCTTCTTAACTCAACGATTAGGGGACCCGCAGCCCACACTGAGAGTGATCGCCGCTGCGGCATTATTACAATGTCTGTACCATTAAAAATTATCTCTGTTGTCAGTATCATCTGTCTGTTTTTCCTTGGATGGGAGTGGGTGAGCCGCTCGTCTGAGCTTTTACACTTTTCGCTTCCTCCTCCATCAAAAATTACCTCTAGCTTATGGACTTATCGCTCCCGCTTTTTTTTCCATACGACCTCGACGCTCAAAGAGATGGTGGGCGGTTTTCTGCTGGCGTCTCTTTTGGCATTTCCGTTGGCGTGGATGATGGCGCAGTGGCAGACGATGCGAATGATGCTTCAGCCACTGTTTGTCTTTGTCCAATGCATCCCGATGTTCGCACTGGCCCCATTGATGGTCCTGTGGTTTGATTGGTCCTACCTGGCCGTCGTGGTGCCGACCGCGCTCATGATCTTTTTTCCCTTGACCATGAACTTGTACAAAGGGTTGGTGGCAACTCCAAAGCATCTG
>CAZWOB010000207.1:0-2057 GCA_964635295.1 uncultured bacterium | reverse complement strand
TCATATCCCAACCAGGTCTGGGGAACAGATTATTCCGATAAAAAAGTTATTCCGATATTTTAACCAATTCTTAGATATATTGCCATTTTGTTAGAAGAAAGATCGGAATAACTCATAGCCAAGGACTTGTGAATATCCTATTCTGAATTTAAAGTTAATCTTCAAAATCAGAAGGGAGAATTCAAAATGCAATCAAGACCTATTGCTGAGGGAATTGAAGCCGTCATGAAATACTGCAACGATTTCCGTAGTCCAAAAACTATCAAAGAGTATTCAAAGGCATGCGACGCAATCCTGACTTTCTACAAAGAGCATCAACAGGATTCTTACGATGCTGATGTCAACAGCCAGATTCGATACGGACTCCAACTATTTCCCAAGGAGAGGCAGTCTTTAAAATACTGTAGAGACAGATATACATTTCGTGTCCTTGGTATGTTGGATGATTATTATGCTGACCACCCCTTTAAGGAAGCATACCCTGCTGTAAGTCGATACAAACTTCAGCTTGAACCCTTTTATCAAGATCTAGCTGAAGAGTTTCGAACCAGGTTAACGGTAAAGAAAAACACCGTATCTATGCTTTACTCCATTGCAAGAGACTTTTTCTATCACCTTCAGCAACAGCAGGTTACTGACCTTGCAACCATACATCAGAAAAATCTCTATGATTTTCTTAGGATGGAATATAAAGATCATCAGGGTTGCATGAATAATGTCACATACGTGCTTCGGCTGATTTGTGAACATTTTCGGGGCAAGGGGTTTCATAACTTTCCTTCAGAGCTGATGCCATTTTCGCTCCCGCCTTCTAGAAGCAAGATCCTTCCCTCTTTTGAACGGAAGGATATTAAGAACATCCTTGTCCAGCCAGACATCAATACACCTGCAGGAAAAAGAGATTATGCCATCCTCGTGCTAGCTTCAGTTACCGGTATTAGAGCCATTGATATAGCAAATATAAAACTGGCAGATATCAACTGGAGGGAAAAAACTATCTACTTTATTCAGCACAAGACAGGATTTGGTTTATCTCTTCCTTTGGTTGCCAGTGCTGCTGCAGCCGTTGCTGACTATATAGTAAATGCTCGCCCTGAGGCAGACAGCCCCTATATATTTCTCACTGAAGTAGCTCCTTACAGAAAGCTCAGTGACAAATCCAGTGTTTCGAATGTTCTTAATAAGTATATCAAAGCTTCCGGTATTGAAAAGAAAAAAAAGGACGGAAAATCTTTTCATGCTTTCAGGCGGAGCATGGGTATCTGGTTGCTTGACACAGCATCTTCACCAGAAATGATTTCACAGATTTTAGGCCATCAAAGTAAGGATGTCCTCAAAAGATATCTGCCATTGTCTCCTTCCAAACTCAATATCTGTGC
Organism: uncultured bacterium; assembly: GCA_964635295.1. Lineage (GTDB taxonomy): Bacteria > Chlamydiota > Chlamydiia > Chlamydiales > Waddliaceae > Waddlia. The sequence goes on along the minus strand of CAZWOB010000207.1, from coordinate 678 downwards.
CCTTGGATTTGATGGGATACCGGTACAGTCGGAGGTGTACAGATGAGATACCGGTTCAACAGCCTGTTTGCCGATGACATTCGTGCATATATAAAGCTGCGTTGCTCTTTAGGCAACAAAGAGGATACCTTTGCCCGCAGACTCCATTCGTTTGACATTTTCTGCATGGAAAAGTACTCTGACAGCGCTGAACTTTCACAGGAAATGGCTGAGGGCTGGTGTTCCTTAAGGCCAAATGAGAAAGAGAATACCTTACAGTTGCGTACCAGTATACTCCGAGGTTTTTCAAAATACCTTATCAGCATTGGCAAGGATGCGCATGTTCTTCCGGATGGTTTCGTCGGGAAAACGGTAGCTTTTATACCATATCTGTATAATGATGTAGAACTGAGCAGTTTTTTCATCGGGGCGGACCACCTGTCGCCCCATCCTTTGTCGCCATACAGAGAATATGTTATTCCCGTTATGTTCCGGGTGCTCTACTGCTGCGGTCTGCGTCCTCAGGAAGTAAGACATCTAAAGCTTAGCGATGTCAACCTTGAGGATGGTACTTTTTACATTGAAGACTCTAAAAGAAAAAAGGATCGTATTGTGGCAATATCGCCAGAACTGATTGAATTATGCCGCAAATATAATTGCCTTATCCAGACATTTCTCCCAGGCAGAAAATATTTCTTT
>CAZWOB010000206.1:0-2086 GCA_964635295.1 uncultured bacterium | reverse complement strand
ACTTTATCAGCTTGACGCCCAACAGAGGCAGGTCAATGAGCTGGTTGAAGAGGGAGTGGGCAATCCCGATTTCCTTAACTTCTCCAATCAGCAGCTTCAGGCTGCTTTGGAATACGCGCGCAGGGGAGAAGGCGACCGGTCCCGTTTTTATCTTCACGAGGCCCGGCAATGGATCAGAAGGCTGTTAAGAGAAGATGATCAAGATCCCGAAGGGATCCTGGAAGCATCGATTCAAGATCAGGTGCATTCATTGAGGCTTAATCATTTGACAGCCCAAATGAAAGAAGGTGAGGACAATTTTGTCTCGCTTCTGAACGGCGCTCAGCAGTATACCCTCCAGACAGCGGCACCATTTATCCCGGCCGTTTTGGAAAAGGAAAAGCGGGAGTGGCCTGAACGTTGTCAGTGCAAGCCCTGGAACCGGGTGATCCCCCTATATATCGAAGGGGAAAGAGCGGCCGCGATTGCTGAGGAATTATTGGAAAACGATCCTGAAGATCCTCTCGCGATGCGGAAACAGGAAGAAGCAGTGAAGTTTTGGAAAGAAGCGCTGCACGCCTTGCGGCATCCTGAAGAAGAGACCGAAAAAGAGGAAGAAAAGGAAGAAGAGAAGCAAGAGGAACCGCCACCTCAGGAAGAGGAAGAAAAGCAGCCAATCGGTGAAGTGATGAGACAGCTGCAGAAGATGCACAGGGAAGACAAAAGGCCGGTGTCTGGCTCTCAACAAACACAGAAAGGAATACGTCCATGGTAAAAGGAAAGATCTGTCTGATAGGATTACTGCTTGTCATGTCATCGGTTTTGGCAGCTCAGGATGTGATCGTCACATCGGAGATCGAGGATAAAGGGAAAGTTGGCATGCCGTTGAGCGGGACGATCACTGTGACCCACGACCGCAAGGCAAAAGTTGACGAAAGCAGTTTTCTTCTTGGAGGGGAGCCTATTGAGGTCGAATATTTAAAAGAGGTGCAGGTCGCTCCCAATTCCCCACTGACGATTTCTATCTACACGTTCACGTTGATGCCTGATGAGGCGGGGTTGAAGCATCTCCCTCCGGTAAGCGTTTATGTGGGAGGGAGAGAATACAGCTCATTTGCGTCGACTTACCGGGTGGAAGAGGTGCAGGCCGCTCCTAACTCTCCCAAGACCTCGATCGTTTTACAAATTGAACCGCTTATTATCGGCGACACCCCTCTGTATCCCGGTCAGCGGATTAAAGTGGGGTACAGGTACATTTTCAACTACAGCCAGGATCTCAAGAAGGAAATTGTCCCCTTGCTCGAAGCTAAAGGCTTTCGCAAAGTGGGCGGAAAAACGCAAGAGACGAAAATGGACGGGAAGCTTGTGAACCTGGATGTCTTGCAGGAAGTGGAGGCGACCGAACCGGGCGAGTACCATTTCGATCCGGCAAGGATAGAGGGAAGAGCATGGAGGAAAGGACGTTTGGGACAAAAAGACTTTGCTGTCAGGGATTCTGTCGCTGAAAGCGCTCCCGCGACAATCACTGTCCTTCCTTTCCCTGCAAAAGACCAGCCGCCTTCTTTCAACGGGGCTATTGCAAAAGAGCTCACATTCAAGGCGATGTTGTTGACTTCTGATAAAGTGACAGTGGGCGACAAAATGAAGTTCAAGCTGGAGTTTGAAGGGGTGGGGGAGCTTGCGACCCTTCCAATCCCCGAATTGTGCTGTCAGCCAGGAATGAGCGGTTTTTTCCGATTAAGCGATCTCCCTCCACAGGAAAGCATCGTGGGGGACAAGAAGTCTTTTGTCGTTGAAATGCGTCCGTTGAGCGATAAACCAAAAGAGATACCTGCTCTTGAATTTTCCTATTTTGATCCAGAAGATAAAAGCTACCATGCGTTGAAAAGCGATCCGATTCCGCTGGAGATAACACCCCTTGACGAGTCGGTAAAGGCAACAGAGGAAGAAGAGGAATCAAAAAAAGAGGAGCCTCCTCCTGTTGAGGAAAAGCATAAGCTTAAAGCGATTGAAATCGAAGGTAATGAAGAAATGGAGGAGGTCGACCTTGAGAACCTGCCTTTCGGTGCTCCATGGGTGATTTATTTTATTCCCTTTTTGATCGGAG
>CAZWOB010000205.1:0-2120 GCA_964635295.1 uncultured bacterium | reverse complement strand
GAACCCGAAGAAAAGAATGACCGAAAGAATGATCAATAACAGCCATTTAGCCATAGATTAAAACTCTCCTAGTATGTAAGAATAATATCAAAATACACGGAAGATATAAAGAAGATATAAAGGGAGTCTAATATGTCCGAGAATATTGCGCATTTTACCGATGATAATTTCGAAACCGAAGTCGCTGATGGTCTAACACTTGTTGATTTTTATGCAGACTGGTGCGGCCCTTGCCGGATGATGGAGCCGATTATTGAGGAACTGGCTGTTGAGTTTTCCGGAACAGCGAAAATCGGAAAGCTTGATATCGAGAATTCACAAAAGACCACTTCAACTTATAATGTCACATCTATCCCTACGATGATCCTCTTCAAAAACGGGAATGAAGTGAAGCGGATTGTTGGCGTCAAGGACAAGGATTCTCTGAAAGAGATCATCTCTAGCGAGATGTAAAAGCAAATTGATTCTGTCGGTATGCCTCATAGACGGCGATACCGACAGATGTTGCCAGATTCAGGCATCTTTTTCCCTGTATCATTGGCAGCGTCACGAATTTTTCCGGCCATCGAGCTCGAAAGGACTTGGGCAGGCCGTCTGTTTCAGATCCAAAAATCAACCAGTCATCAGAAGTGTAAGAGATATCGCTGTACGATGTTTCGGCATGGCTTGAAAAAAAGTAAAAAGGGGTCTTGAGGGATTCAAGCATAGATTCAAGGTTATCGACAGTGTGCATTGAGACACCTTCCCAATAGTCCAGTCCAGCCCTTTTCAACCAGCGATCTGTGATCTGAAATCCTAAGGGAGCAACCAGATAAAGGTCGCTCCCTGTTACAGAACAGGTACGTACGATGTTACCTGTATTTTGTGGAATTTGAGGTTGATAGAGGACAACTTTTACCATTGGGAGTGTTGTTCTTTATCATCTTCATCGAGCATTGCCTCATCGTCATCCGTCGTATTAGCCTTCACGACTTCAACTTCAAAGATCAATAGTGAATTCGGTGGAAGCGGTCCTTGAGTCCCATATCCCAGTTCGGGATGGACGTAGAGACGCCGTTTTTCTCCTTCTTTCATGCCGACAAGACCTTTTTTAAAACCCGGGATCGTTTGCTGCAAAGAGAGAGTGACAGGCTCGCCAGCCTCTTCTGTAGATCCAAAGGTTTGACCGTCGATGAATTTTCCTGTGTAATGGATAGTTGGAGAACTGTTTTCTTCTACGACTTCTCCCGATCCTTCTTTGATGATCTCATACTGGAGTTTACTTGGTTCGATCTCGATCACATTATCCTTGAGCTTGTTGCCGGCGAGAAAATCTGTCGCTTTGCGCAGGTTTTCATCAGATAAGGCCAGGTATGCTTTTGCCTGATAGATTTGCAGCAGCTGTTCATACTCTTGATCGGTCATCGGAGGGGGATTTCCAGCAGCTCCGTCACGAATACCTGAGATCACCATTTCAATATCAAAACTGAATCCGGGGTTGTCGAGATTGCGCCCAATGAAATGTCCAAATGCTTTGGATAGTTTCTTGAGCTCCTCCGGATCGTTTTTCTGAGTGTCGACAAACTGCATATTTGGCTGGGCATTGCTATCTTGAGCTGATAGGGTGCCGGCGCAGATGGTCGCTAAAATTAAGCTAATCGCTTTGAACTTCATATCGAATTTACCTCCGTTCATCGTTTCGATTTTCGAAAAGTCTATACGATTGACTAGGATTCTTCAATAGAAAGGTGAAGCTCGCTAAGTTGATCTTCGGCAACCGGGCTTGGACACTGGTTCATCAGGTCACTTGCCTTTTGCGTTTTTGGAAATGCGATCACTTCCCGGATGTTGTCGGTTCGAGCCATCAGCATGATCAGCCTGTCCAATCCCAAGGCAATTCCGAGATGCGGTGGAGTACCGTAGTTCAATGCCTCAAGGAAGAATCCGAACTTTTGATTTTGCTCATCGGGAGAGATCTCAAGAAGGTCGAAAATTTTCTTTTGGAGATTCTGGTCATGGATACGCTGTGAACCTCCTCCGATCTCATATCCATTCAAAACGAGGTCGTAGCCGTATGATCGGACGTTCAAAGGCTCAGAGTCAAGCAAGTGCATATCCTCAACGTGAGGGGAAGTGAATGG
>CAZWOB010000204.1:0-2127 GCA_964635295.1 uncultured bacterium | reverse complement strand
AGGAAACGAACCATGAAGGTGCGGATACTGGGGGCGAGGAGGAGGAGATGCCGGTAGATGCGGAGATAGAGAGCGATGAAGAATAAAGACACGCTTATCAGAGGACTGGCCGGCAGCCGGCTGGTTTATATCGGCGAGGACGAGCTCACCCCGAGAGAGAGTATGAATGTTATCCCCCACAGCCCTGACGGCTTCAACTGGGGATACGGCGGATCCGGACCGGCGCAGCTGGCCCTGGCCATTCTCCTGAAATTCGTCTCCAAATATGACGCAACCCGTCTTTATCAGGAGTTCAAGTGGAACATCATTGCAAAGCTTCCCCGGGGAGAGGATTTTGCGATAAGCGTCGATGGTGTCCTGGACTGGATCAGCAAACACTAAAAAGCAAATGACGAAAAAATAAGCGATCTAACGGACGATCTCGAAAAAGCCGACCCGTACCATGGCTCCTTTCGAGATCGTCCAATCCCCGTTCAGGGATACCCGAAAAAAGGACATCCACGCTGAAAGACGGAACCGATTTTACACTGTCTGCAAAAAACAAGGCTGACATTAACAAACAAAAAGTTGAGATTGACCTCATAGAATTGCACATCATTCCTTGTCCGACCTCCGTTGAAATAGTTCCGTGGGACATCATAGTTACTGACGGCAGTCGTGAACACACCGCGAGAATCAAAGTTAAAACCGTCACAAAAAAAGCGGACGGGTATTACCAATATCATCCCCCGCTATCTGAAAAATACGAGATTCTGGCCCTGGTCTACGAGGACCGCATCGGGTACCATCTCAGAGAATATCTTCCCGTTAAGGCAACCAAGGACCCTGACGTTTATTTCAAGCGTCATGCGATGGAAGTGAGTATCTCAACTTGGAAAAATGCGAACAAAAGAATTCAAAGAGGCGGAAATGGCGAGACCTCATAAAACAGGCGGAATTGATTATTTCTCAATAGACGTAGTTTGGGAAAGGAAAGTACGCATCTTTAAGGCAAAGTACAAACTGGAAGGTGTTGGTGCTTTCGTAACCCTCCTGCAGGAGATTTATAAGGACGACGGATACTATCTCGATTGGAACAAAGAGACACAGATTCTTTTTTGTGATGAACACAGTATAGATTTGGAGTTGATAAATGAAATGATCGAGTTTGCTGTTGAATTAAGCATCTTCAACAAACCCATGTTTGAAAAATTTGGAGTCCTAACATCATCAGGAATCCAGAAGAGATATTTGCGGGGATGTTCAAAGAGAAGTCATGTCGAATTGGATCAAAAATTTGTTTGCGTCGATAAAAACTCAATTAAAGACGTCATTAACCCCATTAAAGTCACCTTTAACCGGATTAAAGGCGACGATAACACCACAAAGGAAAGTAAAGTAAAGGAAAGTAAAGTAAAGGAAAGTAAAAAAGAAAAAAACACCGGCGATAAATCGCCGGATTCACATTCTAAGAATAAAAAACCCACAAAAAAGAACTATGCTCCTTCAGTCAACATGACCGAAGAAGAACACCAAAAACTCATTGACAAATACGGTCCCGATCAAACTCAGCGAATGATCGAGAAGCTTTCAAACTACAAAGAAGCAACGGGGAAAAGGTATAAATCGGATTATAGGGCGATACTGAATTGGGTCGTTGAAGCATTAGGAGTAACGGAAATCACTGATAAACCCGATCTCACGGAACGATGGGTCAAAGTGGATGTTTTTGCAGGGGGATCGATCAAGTGTGAATGTGGTGGCCCGATCCACCACTTTCAGCAATATATCGGATCAGCACCAACGGGCAAAAACGAGTTACGGTGTGGTAAATGCGAAAAGCGATACAACCCTCCTCCGATCACCGAGGATCAGAAACGGGCAGTTAAGGAAATGAAAATAAAGAGCGTGGATTAAAGCAAGGGAAGGAGAGATCATGATAAAAATCAACATTCCGGGGAAACCGAGGTCTGTGAACCATCTCTACCGCAACGGAGTCGATCGGAAGGGCCGACCAAGGCGGTACCTGACAACCGATGGTAAGGCCTGGAAGAAAGCAGTGGCGGCATGCTGCTTAGAGCAGTGTGGTAGAGGGGAGAGAGCATGGCATGGACCGAAAATGAGATAAGATTTTTAAAAAAACATTAT
>CAZWOB010000203.1:0-2218 GCA_964635295.1 uncultured bacterium | reverse complement strand
GGTACGGTGTGGTCGGTTTTTCTTGATCAATGTAAGCGAGAGCGGTATTGACCATTTCAGTGAAGGCATGGAGAATCGAGTCTGTTTGTGGTGGAGAACTCGCAATTGACTTTAATGCATTCAGTCGATTCTGGATCAGATCATCGTCAACAAAGTAGACAGCAAATTTCTCAGCGTTATTCGGGTTAAAATGAATTTTCAACAGTTCAGATAGAACTGTGTCACGCGCATCATCATCTAAGGTATCGATCAAGGTTTCGAGAATGGGGATATTGAGGATGAGTTGGTCATTTGGAGATCCAGTCATGAGGGCTGTGAGCACATCTCGGAACGTCTTCTGATATTTTTCAGCGATTGCTTTTTTGACCGTTCCCATCGCTTCCGGATCAATCTCCATTTGATCGGCAAGGGCGACAAGGGATAGATAGGAGTCTTCGAATTCATTGAGGTTCTCGATATTCAATTTTATGAATCGGTTGTTCAGTTCAGCAGCGATTTTTCCTTGGATCGCTTCAACACCTTTGAACCGTTCAAAAACAGCGGGTGAGTCATCTGCCAGCGCTTGATCGACGAGCTTTTTAGCTATGTTGGCATAGATGGTATCGTCTTTGATCATAGCGGGTCTGAAATTACGTTTAGTCTGCTCTAACAGGATTCCTTTCTGTTCTTCATAAAATTCTTCGAAAGAGCCGCCTCGATAGGACTCAACGATGTGGTCAGCGAGCGCATCCATACAATCCCTGGCCAAAGTCTGAGTGGAAAATAGACGATGTGAAGTGACTTCTTTTATAACAGCATCGATCTTTTCTTCCAGCGTTTTGGTTGGAACGATCAGAGCGAGAGGATCCTCATCATCGCCGCCGATATCAAGTACAGGAGGGAAAACAGAGGTTAAATTAGGATCAAAATCATCATCATCGCTGACGATAGGAGACGCGGGCTCAGAAGATACGGATGAAATATCATCATCGTCATTACGGAAAGGGTCAGGCAAGTCACCGTCAGCTTTGGGTGGCTGTAAGCGAAATTCGGAGCTGGCATCGCCATCGTAAGTAGTCGTTAGTATAGTTGGGATGGTGGTGTCTTGAGCAGGTCCATCAAACATGTGATCAGCTCCAGATGAGAAATCGTCATCCGATGTAGAAAATCGGCCTTCTCCATCAACTTGGCCTCCAGTCTCAGGGGTGTAGTCAATGGGGGCGAAATTCAGTAGCTGCGCCATGAACGGACGTCCATAGAACATTTGTTCACAGTGGAAATATGCTCTCATTGCATTATAGGGATTAAAGAGTCCGATAATTGAGATAACTCCAAATGCAACATAAGCAAATGGCTGACCGATTGCACGAAGAGTGTCTTTTCCCGCTTCAAGAGCACGGGCTTTGAACTGATATTCAGATTCTTTTTGGTCTTCCTTCCAAAAATGGTAAAAGGAGATCACGCGCAAGGCTCTAAACCCAATATTTGCAACGGATAAAACGAGTTGTGTGAAAGGGGAGGCAACTGCTGAGATTCCCATTTTACCTCTCACCTCATGTTCTGTTTCTACGGGGTAGGCAAGATCTGTCGTTTGGTCTTGTAGATACCCACCTGTTGCGGGCTCCCATTTTCCTGAAATACTGAATTGTCCTGAGCTCATGATATGATTCTATATTGTTTATTGTTATTAATAGCTCTAATTTAACATAATTTTATTAAGACTTTATAAAGGTGTTAATAAATATTTTAATGAACAAAACCTCTTCTGAAACGCTTTATTTTAGGCCTTTGCCACTGCTTTCCCATCCTTTAGCACAGACAATCATCGGAAGTTTCGGTTATCCCTTAAAGGGTGCGCCATCCGAAGTCTGGACGACTCCTGTGGAGGAGGGAAATGCTGTCGACAGCAAACATTCCGTACCGGAACATTGGGCAGAGGGAGACCCGATTGTGCTGATGACCCATGGATTGTCAGGGTCGACAGAATCGCGCTATATGGTAAGGATGTCGCGCCGGTTATACCGGGAAGGCAGGCGTGTCGTTCGTGTCAATCATCGGGGCATTTCATGTGACCACATCAAGTCCCGCATTCTCAGTCATGGCGGGGTGACCTCTGATTTGCTTGCTGTGATTAAAGAAGTTCATGGGAGATTTCCTGATTCCCCCATGACGTTGATCGGGTTTTCAGTTGGGGCAAATATGGTCCTTAAATTACTGGGAGAGCTTGGACATGAGGCCC
>CAZWOB010000202.1:0-2225 GCA_964635295.1 uncultured bacterium | reverse complement strand
TGTAGATGGTCGTGATAAAGTGAGCCAAAAATGGTCGTTTAAAAATGAGCCACCTGGATAGAGATTTGAGTTTAATGGTATGGAAAGAGATTTAAACTCAGGATTAAACAGGAGAACGGTTTTGAAAAAAAGGAGACCATATTGGACATCATCATGCTGCATCGGAAAGGGCTGAAGCAGCGAGCCATCGCCCGGAAGCTGGGTATCAGCCGCAATACCGTTAAAAAGTATATTGAGAACCCTGATCTTGCACTTGAACCGCCATACCCTCGCAATCGCAAGAGCCGGCTTGATCCCTACAGCGACAACATCAAGGCCTGGATTGAGGAAGACAGCGACTACACAGCTACCTGGATCTATGATCGCTTGAGCAATATGGGATTCATCGGCAGTTATGAGATTGTCAAGCGCAGGGTTTGCAAAATCAAAGAAAATTACCATAAAGTGGCCTACATGCGCTTTGAGACCGAACCCGGGTATCAAGCTCAGGTGGATTTTGGTGAATTTCAAGTGGCAAGGCCAGATGGAAGTGTGACCAAGCTGTTTTTGTTTTCAATGATATTGGGCTATTCTCGCAAAATGTATGCGGAATTGATCGAGCGCTGTGATCTGCCGACTTTTCTTGACTGCCATATCCATGCGTTTGACTATTTGGGCGGGGTTCCGGATCAGATTCTGTACGACCGGATGAAGAACGTCTATATTGGTAAAATCGCAGGCAAAAAGAAATTCAACGACACTCTGATGGGGTTTGCGCTGCATTATGGCTTTAAACCGGAAGTTGCACCCGCATATGCTGCTTGGGTCAAAGGAAAGATCGAACGTCCCTACAGTTTTATCCGTGAAGGGTTCTGGCGTGGATACGGGTTTATCTGTCTTGATACCGCCAATCGAGATCTTCTGAGATGGCTTTCCAAAAAAGATGAACGGGTTCACGGCACGACGCACGAAGTTGTACAAGACCGTTTTTACCGTGAAAAGCCTCATTTGAATATGCTGCCACGCCAGGCATTTGATACGTCATACCGAATCTACCGCAAGGTATATAAAGACTGCACGGTTCGCTTTGAAGGCAACAGCTATGTGGTTGCGCATAATCTTGTGGGCAAACAAATAATACTTCGTGTCAAAGACAACACCATGAGGATCTTTTACAACAATTGCCTGGTGGTAACCTACGACATCCCTGAAGGAAAAGGTCATTTAGTTCAAGACAAGCGATTCTATGAAGCCTTGAAAAAAGATCGCGAGATGAACAAGCGTAAATATAAATGCGGTCGTCGTATCAAAGGTCGGGCTAAATACACGATCAGTCCGAGCAAACCGCAGTATGCCATGGACGTTCAGGTTCGTCCCCTTTTTATCTATGACCAACTGGTTGAGGAGGTGCGACCATGAGCAATACTCTTGTCCTTGATCGGATTGAATCCAATCTGACGCGTTTGCGCTTGCCGAGAATCAGGGAGATATTGGAGCGTGTCCTCAAAGCTGCCGAAAATCAGGATAAAAGCCATCTTGGCTTTTTAGATGAGCTCCTGGAAGAGGAAGTGGCACACAAGGAGCAGCGGCGTATTGAGATCGCCCTGAAGATCTCTGGGTTGCCGTTTATCAAGAGTATCGATGAATTTGATTTTACGTTCCAGCCCAAACTGGATCGCCAAAAAGTCATGTCCTTGTTTGATCTTATTTTTGTCAAGCAGAAAGGAAACGTGATTTTTCTGGGACCTCCCGGTGTCGGCAAAACACATCTGGCGGTCTCATTGGCAATAAAGGCCTGTCAGTCTGGAATGAGCATTTATTTTACCAATATGGAAGACCTCATTAAAAAGCTGAGAAAGGATCACGAAGCCGGCCGGCCGGGCAAGGGCCGCAGTTATTATAAATCGTCTCTGGTGGTCGTTGATGAAGTGGGCTACACGCCCATCAATCGTGAAGAATGCAATCTGTTCTTCCGCTTCATTGCCAACCGGTACGAAAAAGCCAGTACGATCATTACCTCGAACAAAGCATTTTCTGATTGGGCAGAACTATTCCACGATCCGATTATAGTCACAGCCATCTTAGACCGCCTGTTACACCATAGTGTGGTCATCAATATCAAAGGGAACAGTTATCGTCTGAGAGGAAAATTAAAGGGAAACGAAGTGAACGAGGTTCAGAAAGTGAATTGATGTGGCTCAATTCTCACGACCGAAAATGGCTCATTTTAAAACGACCCTTGACAA
>CAZWOB010000201.1:0-2244 GCA_964635295.1 uncultured bacterium | reverse complement strand
ACCATTGCCGAAGAGATGCCGGACGCCTACAAGGATGTGGACGCAGTTGTTGAAGCTGTACAGGAGGCCGGCCTTGCACGCATGGTCGCCAAACTCCGCCCCCATCTGGTATTAAAGGGATAATCACCTACGGGAGAGTATTCTCAAGATACTACCTTCATCATCTTCGTCCTCGATCTCCCCGACGATCTCTTCAAAGATATCCTCCATTGTCACAATCCCCTGATGCACCCCGCGGAGGTCTTTAACGATCCCCATATGCGCCTTCTTTTTCTGCATCAAACGAAACGCTGAAAGAAGCGGCGCTTGCTCATATAGAACGACTCCCGGATGGATATGAGACTCCCAGTCGCTTTCTCCCGCTTTCAACAGCGCCAAAAACTCCTTGGCGTTCAATATTCCCTCACATTGATCGCCATCAAAAACAGGGAGACGGGTGTGCCCCGACTCAATTACCTTATCCTCCACCTCTTTAATTGGCTGCCCTTTGCGCAGGCTGTCTACTTCAATCCAGGGGATATAGACCGACGCCACTCTTGACTTCTCAAGTTTCAATAAGTTAAGCACATATTCCCTGCTTGGGGCCGACATCGTCGCAAACTCTTCCGATACATAATCGGGATGCCTCTGCTCACTGTCGTGTAAACCGGGAATCCACTTAAGCAGGATTTTCGTCGATTTTTCCAAAAGGAGGACAACCGGCCAAAAGACTTTGCTCAAACGTGAGATCGTTTGGGAAAACTTCGACGCGATCACCAATGGCTTTCTCAAGGCAAATGCTTTCGGAATCAACTCTCCGAATACAACAGTGAAATAAGTCAACGGAACGGTGACTGCCAGGAGTGCCAGAATTTCCGCGACTTCTGAGGCAATACCAAAAGCTTCTCGGAAATGGGGGGATAGCGCTTTTTCCGCTCCGACCCCGCCTACAGCTGCGGCGAACATCCCGACAAAGGTGATCCCCACCTGGATGACCGACAATGTGCGCTCAGGATTCTCTTTGAGCATGAGCAGCTGTCGATAACTAACCGTAGGCTGACTCTCTGCAATTCTTCGGACAAGCGGCCTGCTAGAGGCGATAAATGCCGTTTCAAATCCCGCAAGAAAAGCGTTCATTCCAATACAGGCGATAATCATTAATATTTCAAACATAGTGTAACACTATAACTTCAATTTTTTATTCTACGCCATTTTTTTTTCAACCATCGGAAATGAGTGAACAAAAAAATACATGAACCTATCTTTCATTGACGAAAACAGCAATACAGGTTAATTCAGTAACCAAAGGAGTCCTTCATATGCGTTTAATGTTCACGATTGCGTTATTATTGTTCACTTCGTTGGAAGCTTGTACAGGAGTTCTCCTGCGGCCGAAAGACGGTTCCCATGTCCATGGCCGCACGGTCGAATTCGGCGTCTTTCTCGACACTTCTGTTGTCGTCGTCCCAAGAGGAACCTCCTTTGTTGGAAAAACCCCTATCGGCGATGGACTCAGTTATCAATCCAAGTACGCATCTGTCGGCATCATGACATTTGACGACCTCAACATCCTGGACGGCATGAATGAAAAGGGCCTCTCAGTCGGGGCGTTTTATTTTCCCGATTTTTCCTCTTACGCGGCCGTAACAGCAAAAGATCAACATAAAGGGCTGTCTCCCATTGACTTTTCCAACTGGATCCTCACACAATTCTCATCGGTTGATGAGGTGAGAAAAGCGATCGAAGAAGATCAGGTAATCGTCACTCCCACCGTTCTGGAAAATTGGGGGTCTGAGCCGCCGCCTTTTCACTACATCGTCTATGACAAATCCGGAAAAAGCCTCGTGATCGAACCGATCACAGGCGAACTTGTTCTTTATGATAATCCTCTCGGAGTCATCACCAATGCACCACCGTTCGACTGGCATTTGACCAACCTGAGAAACTATATCGGTCTGCACGCCCGCAATGTAGAGCCGCGCAGCGTGGGTCAATACACAATCTATCCACTTGGACAGGGATCGGGCCTGATCGGACTCCCGGGCGATTTCACCCCTCCATCCCGCTTCGTACGCGCCGCCATTTTTTCCATGAGCGCACTCCCCGAAACCACAGCTGAAAAAGGGATCTTTCAAACCTTCCATATCCTCAACAATTTCGACATTCCCATTGGCGTCGCAAGAGAGGAAACACCAAAGGGGCTCACCACTGATTATACGATGCTGACTGTTGCACGAGATCCCCAGAGCCTGCGCTATTATTTCC
>CAZWOB010000200.1:0-2245 GCA_964635295.1 uncultured bacterium | reverse complement strand
CGACAAGTTTTTCGGGAGTGATATCAATGGTTTCTAACGTTTCCTCCCCAAAAGCTTCGACAATTTTTCCCGCATAAACGGCGCCAATGCCACGAATAAGCCCAGAGCCTAAGTATTTTTTGATGCCGACAACATCTGCGGGCATCTCCAATTGACATTCCTTGACCTCAAACTGCCAACCGTATTGAGCATGACATTTCCACTTTCCAAGGCAGGTGAGTGCCTCTCCCGGCTGCAGAGAGGGAATATTGCCCACAATACAGGTAAGTTCCGCCTTCTTGGGCTCTTTGAGCTTGGCAACAGTATAACCATTCTCCTCGTTTTGAAAGGTGATCCTCTCTATGTATCCAAAAATCTTTTCCATATTCGAAGATTATAAGAAAAAGAATCTTTTGAATCAATTTGGGAAAGCTGTCCTGTAATACCAACTTAGAAAGGCCTTGTTGCCTAATGCAGACTTAACCACCGAGGGCACCGCGATCACCGAGTAGATTTTTTGAGTTTTATATGTTAACCCACTCACCATTCGGCATTCCCAGCGAATTCATTCGATTTATTGCGATACATTTTGCCCAAACTTCAGCTTTTTGATTCTCGAATCTGTGAGATGTTAGCTGATCCCCAAAAAGGCATTTAAATCGAAACATTGCAGTTTCGCTTAGAGAGCGTCTATGATAGTTTTTGAGTTTTTTCCATATCTTTCGCGCATCATCGTCTCCACCTAGGCCCAATATCTCAAGAACGGCGTTATTTCTTGCTTCCATATAATGAGGAGCATCATGATGAAAAACTGCACTCCGTTGAGGAGGAGCGATTAAAGATAATTCATGAAGATAACTTGCTTCATAACAGCTTTTGGTATCATATGCACCGTCTCCGTAGGCATGTTCTATGCTAGCAGGAGCATTGGCAAGAAAATCTGGATATACTTCACAATCACCTGTGCTATTATCTGTCAGTACTTCGAGAAGGATATCATGGGAATCAGGACAGACTGCTAAGTGAAGCTTTCTCCAAGTTCTTCTCTTGCTATATCCATGTTTTCGAACTTTCCATTCGCCTTCTCCATACACCTTTAAACCGGTAGAATCTATAACGATATCCCTCACATTTTTTTTCGAAAGTAAAGCAAGTTCTTGTCCCAAGAGCTTGGCTCGTTTGCAAATCTGTGTGTAGCAAGGAATAGGTATACCGATTCTCATGATTATCACTAATGACATCATGAAACCTTGCAAAGCTCTCAAAGGTAAATGAAAAATAGAGCGTAGTATGAGGGCTGTAAGGATAGCGTCATCTGAATATGTGAAAGGCCTTCCTTTCTTATTAGGTTCTTTCGAAGCAAGCCATTTTTTAATGGCATCATCAGAGAACCAAACAGTAATGCTTCCCCTTTGAATCAGTGATTTGTTATACTCTTTCCAGTTGTTGATGCGGTACTTTTGCTTAGCAATCATGGCTTATCTCCAAATCTTTATGTGTAAAATTTAGAGAATTCTGCCTTTGAGAGCAAGGCAAGACCGCATCACACTTGTTATTTTGGAGGGGATGCAATGGAAACAATGAGCGAATTCGCAATAGGAGAAGATCGTTTAACTGGAGAGATCATTGGAGCAGCTATCGAAGTACACAAAAATTTGGGTCCTGGTTTACTCGAGTCTGCATATGAAACTTGTCTACATTACGAATTGTCTCATAGAGGCTTCAAAGTGGAACGTCAAAAAGCCTTGCCTATTGTATATAAGGATATAAAACTTGATTGTGGATACCGTCTTGATCTCTTGGTGGAAAACCAAGTTGTCATAGAGATAAAATCTGTCTCTGAGTTGGATGCTGTTCACGAAGCACAAATGCTTTCTTATTTGAAATTTTTAGGAGGAGGCAGAGGGCTTCTGATCAACTTTAACGTGAAGTTGCTTAAAGCGGGGATACAGAGAATAATTCTTTAAATCATCTCTGTGATCCCGGTGCGCTCTGTGGTTAAGTTAAACGAATTGCGCAACAACACCTTCCATAAATGTTAATATTGATGTTTTCTTTATCTAATATTTTTATCAAAGGTTTTAATTTTCCTACTTCTCCATAATATGAACAGATGTTGACCGTATTTTTGTTTTGCAGATAAATCGAGGGTTTTATGGTTTTACAGGATTTAGTAGTGACATATTTGACAGCGAGGGCATTGAGTTGTTTTTGGATTTGCTCAACGTTGATATTATTGCTTTCGAAACATTTTTTAAGGAATTTC
>CAZWOB010000199.1:0-2274 GCA_964635295.1 uncultured bacterium | reverse complement strand
GTTTATCGTGTTGATTTGTTATCCAACTAACCAATATAAAGATAGAAGAAAAAAGACAAACATCCAGGTTGTTCAATGTGCCGTTTTGTTGCATTCATTGGGAATCAGCCCCTGCTGCTGAAGACGCTTCTTCAAGAAGCTTACCATTCGTTGATTACCCAAAGCCGCTCTTCGAAGGAGACAATTTCAGGAGTCAATGCTGACGGTTTTGGTGTGGGATGGTACGACTTTTCAATTGATGAGACTCCTGCGGTCTTCCGGTCCATCCTGCCTGCATGGAACGATGAAAATTTGATCAATATCGCAGGCAAAGTTAAATCGAACTGTTTTATCGGGCATATCCGGGAATCGACGATCGGATCGGTCGGCATTAGCAATTGCCATCCATTTGCCCACGAACAGATGCTTTTTGCGCATAACGGGACGATCCATAACTTCGAGAAAATAAAAAGGGACCTGATCAACAATCTTGACCAGCCTCTTTATGACAAGCTTGATGGCCAGACCGACTCTGAACACTTTTTTCTTCTTTGGCTAAGCATCTTGTATCAAAATGCAGATGGGATCTCTTGCCAAACGATGCACAAGGCAATGGAAGAGGCGCTTCGGAAAATCAATTCTCTTCTCCATGCGAGGGAGGCACCCCTGGATTATCGGATTAATTCAGTCCTGACGACAGGAAAGGAACTGATGGCGACGCGCTATATATCGACGGATAAGCGGAAAGCCCACTCATTATATTTTTCCCGCATGCATCATGGAGTGGTTGTGGCTTCTGAGAGGTTGACCAATGAAGTCGAAGAGTGGAAAGAGGTCCCTTACAATCATGCGCTGCTAATCGATCCTGAATTGAATATCACGACAACGCCGTTGCAGCCCTGATCACGGGGTAACTTCCTCTCTCCCAAACATTCCTTCGAAGTGGTCGCGGCGAAGCTTGAGCTGTTCGTGGTCGGTCAGTTCATCAACATGTATGGGAACTGCAGTGATGTAACCATTTTTCAGCCACCGTACATCTGATTCTTCCGGTTCATCAAACTCCTGCAAACGCGCTCCCAGCCAATAGTAGCTGTGATTTTCTGCTGGATGGGAACGTTCGGCCGGGTCTTCTTTCCAATACTCTTTCCCTTGCCGGGTCATTTTGTACCCTTTGATCCCTTCGAGTTCTTTGCTTGGGAAATTGACGTTGAGCAACGTTCCTTTTGGAAGGGGGTGGTCAAGGACATGTGAAAAAATATTGGGTACATGTTCTTGAGCGGCTGTGTAGTCCGTCTCCCAGTAATCATGGCAGGAAAACGCGATAGCGGGGAGTCCATGCAATGCGGCCTCAATGCACCCAGCGACAGTTCCACTGTAAAGAAGGTTGCGCCCTGCGTTCGTCCCCCGGTTAATGCCTGAGACTACAAGGTCCGGCTCGGAGTCCAGGATGACGCTGATCCCCATTTTCACGCAATCAGCAGGGGTGCCGGTAACACTGTAGATGTTGTTCTTGCCGTCCCAGGTTTGTTTTTGGATCATTAAAGGTTGCCGAAGAGTAATCGAAAGGCTGGTCGCAGACTGCTCTTGTGCCGGCGCGATCACGGTGACATCGGCGATATCTTTCAGAGCATACCAAAGGGAACGGATGCCTGGTGCGTTGATCCCGTCATCATTTGTCATTAGGACTTTTGGTTTCATCATCATTCTCCTTAACCTTTTTTAATGAATATAGTCATCGGCAATTGTTCTCTTGTCATGACCGTCCAGTACGTGAAACGTCCTGATCTTTTTCAGTGTGACAGGTGAAAGTTGTCCGATGGGAATATAGATAATTTTCTTCCCGAATTTTTTTGCAAAGGTTTTTAAATTTTTTGAAGGGGGTTTTGCCGCTACGTATACGACGATCGGTTTAACGGCATAATCGATTGCTGCCATCAGCAAAGCTTCAGGCTTGGTCCTGCACTGGCTGTAGTCCGGATCGCTCCAGATGTCGTACATTCGTCTGGGAGGGTAGGACATGATAAACCCCCCATACTCACATCGGGTGATTCCCGGGCCTACCACTTCTTTTCCCATTGGAGTCGCATAAAACGACATGTCAGACTCCTGATCATGTTCGCCAAGCCAGGTTGTGCGCCAAGGGTATTTTTCCTCCACCGGACGGTCTTCTGAAGGTGAATCTTCATCAAATATCACACAGACAGACCCTACGCCAGCTGGAGGTTTTCCTCTTACCTTGACGTAGAGCTTTTTTTCCGACCAGTGGCGGATGGTTTCTTTGGTGTCGATCCCATC
>CAZWOB010000198.1:0-2286 GCA_964635295.1 uncultured bacterium | reverse complement strand
GTCGGCCCCGAAAGAGAGCAAACGATTTCTTTAATGGAGCTTTTTGAATCCAAGGAGACTGTTAAATGACCTCCGCGGAAGCTGTGAAGGGTTGGAAAGAAAAACCGGTCATCTCTAACGACGAGCTTAAACGGCTCGATACCTCTTCTGTGCCCAAACATGTCGCATTTATTCCTGACGGCAATCGCCGATGGGCAAAAAAACATCGCATCCTGCCTGAAGAAGGGCATAAATTGGGAGCGGACTCCCTTCTCAATATCATCAGGGCTGGGCATCAGATAGGCATTGAAACGCTGACATTTTACATTTTTTCCACAGAAAACTGGTTGAGGCCCAAGAGAGAGATCAGCGCGCAGATGAAACTCCTGGAAAAATCGCTGATTTTACAAAAACCTCGAATGTTGGAAAACGGTGTCCGGTTCCGCTCCATTGGAGACTTATCAAAATTTCCTCCTCATTTGGTCGAACTGATCAGATCGACCGAAAACGAGACCGCCCACTTGGACAATATCAATGTTGTATTCGCCATGAACTATGGAGGAAGGGACGATATCAGACGCGCATTTGTCAAAATGATCGATGCTTATGAGGACAACGCTTTTGCCAAGGAAGAGATCACAGAGGAACTGATCAGCAAACATCTTGACACCTGCGGATGGTCCGACCCCGACCTATTGATCCGCACCAGCGGCGAGTCCAGGATCAGCAACTTTTTACTGTGGCAACTCTCCTACGCAGAACTTTTTATGATAAACAAACACTGGCCCGAGTTTACGCCTCACGATTTCCTGGAAGCGGTCATCGAGTTCCAACAGCGCGAACGCAGGCTGGGAGGCTCCTGAATGCTCACTTCCCTACCCCCGATTTTTCAAAGGATCATTGCCAGCACTGTTGTGATCGGGTCCTTGCTTTTCGCGCTTTTTTTCTCATTTACCCCCTACCTTTCCCTGATCGTTCCCTTGCTTTCGATCTTACTGTTCGGCGCAGCTTTAAAAGAGTATTACGACATCGCGAAACTCAAAGGGTTCAAACCAAGGGAAAAGTCGGCCTATTCACTGACCGTCGCCTATATTCTGGCCATTTATTTAGGTTCCCTGTCGGAACACCAGGACTCTTTACCTCTTTATGCCCTGGCGATCGGACTGTTCGTTCTCTTCACCGCTTTCTTCCTGGACGGTGAAAACCCTTTGGTCAATATTGCTATCACCCTTTTTGGAATTGTCTACCTGATTATTCCGCTGAGCTGCACGCTTCAGATCAACTATTTCTTTCCTCCTGATTCTGCAGAAGATGGAAGGTGGTGGGTCATCTACCTGCTATGCACAACCTATCTGACCGATACGTGCGCCTTATTTGCCGGCCAGGCATTCGGAAAACACAAACTCGCTCCAGTGATCAGTCCTAAAAAAACCTGGGAAGGAGCTGCCGGCGGGCTCATTGCCGCGATCATCGTCAGTTTGGGTTTTTCCCTCTATGCCCCCATTACCTTAAATACAGTGCAAAGCATTGTTCTGGGTACTTGCATCGGTGCCATTGCTCAAGTCGGAGATTTAGCGGAGTCGCTGCTGAAGCGCGACGTCGGCGTTAAGGACAGCTCCAAGATCCCCGGCCTTGGCGGCATGCTCGATGTCGTTGACTCCCTCGTATTCACAGCTCCACTACTTTACTTGTACTTGAAGTCATGATCATTACGATTGACGGCCCCGTAGGAACAGGAAAAAGCACGATCGCGAAAAAGGTCGCTGAAGCGATCGGCTTTCAGTTTATCGATACAGGAGCCATGTACCGCTGCCTCACTTATGCATTGCTCAAGCACCAAGTGGATGATCTGAAGGCTTTTCTCCCCTCTTTCACCTTTGAGACCAGATACATCGACAACCAGAAACACTATTATTATGAAGGAGAGGACATCACGGCAAAAATCCGCCAGGAAGCTGTCACATCGCAAGTTTCCCAGGTATCCACCAATCCCCTGGTAAGGGAGAAACTGGTCGAGCTGCAACGGACAATTGGTGAAGGAACGGACGCCGTCTTTGAAGGCAGGGACATGGGAACCGTTGTCTTTCCAGGCGCGGAATTGAAGATCTATTTGACCGCCAGTCCCGAGATCAGGGCGGAACGTCGCTTTGTGGAGATCCAAAAGAAATTCCCCGAGCAAAAAACCTCTTTCGAATCGGTTTTGAAGCACGTCAAGGAGAGGGACGAACGGGATACTACCCGTGCCCACTCCCCTTTGAGGCCTGCTGAGGATGCGCACATTATTGATTCTTCCGACCTGTCCATTGA
>CAZWOB010000197.1:0-2344 GCA_964635295.1 uncultured bacterium | reverse complement strand
GAGTTTGATAAATTTTCAAATGCACGCTTAGCGCGTCGTGTTGGCGTGACCGATGGTGAGAAGTTGAAAGCGCGCATGCATGCGATCTATGAAAGAAACTCAAATCCCGAAGGGAATGCTGAGCATAAGAAAAACCTGACCAGCGCCTTCAACGCGTTAAAGGCGCGTATCAACTGGAATATTATTGGACGCTATTTAAAAATCACTGCTGCTGTGATTTCTCTCATTGGCGTGGCGATCCTATTGGCATCTCCTGGCGCGCCTGTCGGTTATGCGGTTCTTGCCATTGCCACAGCGATTGGTCTTGCTGTTTTGATCATGGACTACAAGACAGAGAATGATCTGAACGATCATTTAAAAATGCTTGCTCCAAATGATTCGCCTGAAATGTGGAAATTTTATGGTAAGAAGAAAAGCATAGAGGAAATGAAACACGACCCCGTTTTGCGTGTATGGGACTTATCTGAAATCGGAAAAGATGTTTCAAGGAAACCTGGGCGTCAAGCTGTCCCGTTGCCTTATGCCAGGCGCGTTGAGTTAAGTGAAGAGACAAGAGAAGAGGTCAGACGTGATGCTGAGAGGTTTAACGAACAGTTGCGAGAAGCCGAGACCGCGAGGGCCCAGAGGCTTGCTGAAAGTTCTCATTCGTGAATTTCCAGATACACATCACTGAATCGATGCCAGACCCTGTGATCAACGTTGAATTGCTCATCGCAGAATTGACGATCCTTCCGCTGTGGGCAGTTTTGTAAGCGTCTTTATTCACCATTTTGCCGTTTTCGATCGACCATAGTTGTATCCTGTCATTTTCCGCACCTGATCCATGTGTTGTGATCAATGTCTGTTGATCGAGTTTGTGTATCCCTGTTACCTGGCTTTTTGTGTCTGTGGTCATAAAGGGCTTTCCGGGATTGATCATGCACCAGGCGCGCAGGCTTTTATCAGCGGATCCTCCTCCGCTGATCAGGTGATTATCATCTAACCACTCGACTGATGTGACAGCAGACTTGTGTCCTGTCAACTCAGCAAATGGACGGTCGATTTTTCTTGGGTCGAATACCATCAGCATATTTTGATTATAGCCAACGGCAGTCAATCGTCGTACGGAAAGAGAGGAGATCGTTTGGCTTGCTAAATGAACGACTGAACCTTTTTTGGGATCGCGCGGATCGATTCTTGAAAAAGCCCCATCAGCAAATCCTAGATAGATTTCATTTTCATTGCTCTGGTCTATGACACGGATAGTGCCACGTTCAAAAGATCGTTTATGGATATAATCTGAAGTCTTGCCATCGATGATATTCAATGTTGATAAATTTGTTCCAACTGCAGCTTGCGTGGGGGTTATCCAGTGTGTGGCGGAGACGATTTCGGACTCTGTTCCACTTATAAAAATTTTCCTTTTTTTTATTGCCGTCAGATTGAATAAATAAGCGCTGTCATAATCTCCGCAGAGCGCATATTTTCCATTTGATAAAGCGAAAGAATGGTTGTAGACATCATTGACGATCCCATGCAGTTGACTGGTAGCAGCTTCTTTCACTCTCCAATCAGTTGTTGGTGTCGATGACAGGATTGATTTATAAGTGATCACGCGATCTCTTGAACTAATTGGCAAAACTCGAGTATCCCGGTCAAGGTCTCTTCCAAATAAAGCAGCGGCGACCGCTTTTTCATAAGTCGTTGGACCATGGTAAGGACTTGTGCAGTCAGGGGAGCGTTGTTGTAAAAGCAACCTGGTATACTCTAAGTCTGAACTACGTTGATGAATAGGGGTGAATCTGTCCAGGGCTGACATTGATGCTATATTTGTTAGTTTATTAGTATTTTATCATGATGTAGAAAAATAAATTACAGTAGGTTTTACCCTATTTAGAGGGTGTCTACAATCTAAACTTCATTTACTTTGCAGACATCCTCATATCGAGAAATATTATTAGACCATTGAGTCTGAAACATGGAAATTGGTGCAAATATTATAAGAAATATTTGACAAATTATTTTTTTAGTATTAAAATATTTATAGGGTGTGTTTGATTAAATTAATATTTTATGAATAGTATAGTTTCAAAATTAATTGAATTATCTCGAAAAAAAACACTGAAATATTTTCATGTTTTATCATTGGAAAAAAATGAAACAGTCTTCAATGAAGGAGATGATTCAACAGATTTATATATTGTGATAGAAGGAAGTGTTTCTGTCTTTAAAAAAAATGAAGTTCATAAAATTGCAACATTGAATGAACTCGATATATTTGGAGACCTTTCGTTTCTTGACGGCAAAGTCCGGGACTGCACAATCCGCTGTAATGAAAAAACATCGTTGCTAAAAATTAATCAGA
>CAZWOB010000196.1:0-2351 GCA_964635295.1 uncultured bacterium | reverse complement strand
TCAAGATGCTCGTGTCCGGAGCACAGATGATATTCTTACCATTAATGGTGAGGCTTACCTCTTCCAAAGAGTTTGCTCTCTTTATGAGTGACCGATGTCAGCTATCATTATTGAGCTTTGTTCGTATTTCCAAAGTGCCGTGCCAGATAACTCAGATCATATCGGTTACCTCTCAATTCATACCCCGCAGGGCTTCTCATAATCTCTTCAGTTTGGCTGCATCCAGGTAATATCGTAGTTTATCCTCTGCACCGACGGTGATGATATGAATTCCCTGGCATAGGTCCTTCAGACCAGAGGTGATTTCGGCAAAAATCTCAATGCTGGCCTTTTGTTTTTCAGGGGCCTTGGCGAGTTTTCGAATGATCCAGTCGGGGACCAATCCCGATTTCAGATGGCGATTGAGAAACTGGGCCATCCCCGCTGTCCTCAGTATCATTACCTCTGCAATAACAGGCACCCCGAATGTGTTAACCTGCTTCATGAATTTCTCAAACAGCTCTACATCGAATATGGGTGTCGTTAAAAAGTACCCCGTGCCTTGCTTTGTCAATTCCTCCATCTCCTTCATTTCCATCTCTGGCACGTTTTTCCCCCACTTGGATTCTATCCCGGAACCAAATATGAATTCGGCCTTGAAAGGAAGCTCTTTACCATCCACTGAGTGTCCTTCTCGAAGATGATCCAGCACAGAGGACAGCTTTCCTGCATCCACGTGAAAAAACATCATCTCCTGGAGACTGTCTCCCGTGATCCGGTAGTCTTCCGTAAACACGAGAAGGTTTTCAACACCTGTTTCATGGGCGCGGATCAGGTCTTTCTGTATCTGCAAGCGGTTCTTTTCCCGAGTCCCAGTCTGGTAGATGGCATCAAACCTGTTTTGCTTGAGGAGTTCGCAGGTGTTGATAGTATCAGCTACAACCCCTTCAATCTCCAATTCGGGCACTGTCAAACCATCCAGCCGACCCCGAACCAACTCCAATTTCTTTATGATCTCTTGTGGTTCCTCCCCTATGGGAGGCTGTACTTCAGAGGTAACCACGAATTTCTTTTCATCCAGGGATTCTTTCAGGGTCATCAAAACCTCCTCAATCAATTGGATATTGAAGCTTCAGGAATCATTGGCTGCTTCTTAAGGTAGCTAATATTCAATCCACCATCGTCAATCTTCAACAATCAGAGCAAACCTAACGTCCTAGCCACCTCCTCCTTTAGCCGAGGCAGCGGCAGGGGCTTTGAGAAACAAAGATCTGCCCCGTACTCTCTCATCCTTTTGAATTTCTCATCATCCAGGTACGCCGATAGGACTATGATTTTTGTGTTTTTCGTCTCTTCATTTGTTTTAATCCTTCTGCAGACCTCAAATCCCTTAATATCCGGCATCATGATGTCCAGTATCAAAAGATGGGGCTTAAAATGGTTGACTTGCAGTCCAGCCTCAAAACCATCGGAGGCGGAAATAATCTCATAATCATGTTCCTCCTCTTCTAAAGCCTGGACGAGGGTTTCCACAATGATCGGATCATCATCCACAATGAGAATCCTTTTCCTCTCGCTCAGCATCTCATTGCGTGGAATAGGCATACCCTGTCTTTTCATGAAATCTTCCATATCCCACCTTTTTATGCGGCGATGTCCCCCCACGGTCTTGTATGCCGGAATATGACCAGCCTCTATCCAATTGATAATTGTTTTAGGGGAAACATTGCAGTATTTGCTCGCCTGGAACACTGTCAGGATATCCTCCATGAGAACCCTCCACTCGTTTGATTGATTCAGTTTTTATATTAATTTAAGTATTTTCTAAATGTCAAGCAAAAATTATGAATTGTAAAGACTATATTTTCTATAATAACTATATATTTCTGCATAGTGCGATTCGGCGACCGATGAATATACCTATCCATCGAAGATTACAGATTCAGTAAGCCCATAGCGAAGAGCTCAAATAATTAGACCTTCAACAACCTGTCATTGCGAGCGCAGCGAAGCAATCCCATGAGATTGCGGAGCCTGTTCCGAGCGCAGCGAGGAATCCCTTTTGACTTGATGTTTGGCAATGACCCTTCGCTTTTCTGGACTGTCAGCTCCGAGTTTGCTTCGGCTCCGCCTCGCAACCACTATTGTTCCTCGCAATGACTGCTCTCTATTGTCGTTCACCATAGTCAAGACCGCGGAGCTGGAAAACGGCAGCCCCATATCGAGACTATCGGGTCAAGCAGATGTACTGCAATCCGAGGAGCCTGAAATTTTGTGTGGGATAGGAGAAGATCTATTGACGAGTTGAAACTATGGCAGGATCTAAGGAATGCTAAACCCTCTATGGATGGGCGAGGTCATCACCGTACTTC
>CAZWOB010000195.1:0-2365 GCA_964635295.1 uncultured bacterium | reverse complement strand
ATTCAACTGTACGTGGCGAGATCTTCATGTTGACCCCAATCTCCTTCATGGACAACCCATCGAGTAGATGAGCGACACATTCCCTTTCCCGCTTCGTTAACGATCGCGCCAGCCTCAGCTCTTCATTCATTCCGATATCGGAAAGGAATTTTTCATAACGCTCACATTCAAGAGTATTTTGGACCTGAGTGCGGGCTTCGTAGTTTTTCCCTTTCAATCGTCTGAGATTTGCGCCCTGATCGTGATTTTCTCTCATCAAGCGACTGGCTCTTTGCGCAAAATAATTTTCAAAAGAAAGAAGCGACTGCTTGTTCTCAAGGGCAAGCTGACTGATCGCGCTCTGGCGGGTATGCCCTGAATAACAGTAAAACTCCACGAAATCCTCACTTCGGTAAATGTTGATCAATCCCGTATCGATACCAAACAGCTCCACTCCATCTCGAATGACCGTATTTTGATACTCTTCATTTCCATTCACTTCCAGCAAGCATGAGCCTGTCGAATAGGTGTCAGGATTTTGCAAGAAGGGATCGTGCGAGTAAAAAGCGTTCGAGACATAGTGCTCTGCCCAGTCAGGTCTGTCCAACAAGACAAAGTATGATCCGTCGTTATCAATACGATGGTAATTGAAAAACTCTATACCGAAATGTTCCCTGAGAGGACGGGTGATTTCGGAAACCACATCCTGATGATCAATGATCTGCTTTTTAACGATCTCTTCCCAGGTAATCATGTTGCGCTATCCTATATGATCATTGCCAAGGCCATGCAGATTGGATTCTGTGTTCGGGATGCTGCATCGTACAACGCTTCACGTCTGGCAATATCTGCTTGCATTTTTGCAATTTCCCGGTCCAGGATATTCAATGTAAGAACAGTTTGAACTTGTGACACAATCGCTTTTGTCATCATGTCCTCTCTGGTGTTACGAGGGCATAACCGCAGTAGAAGGGTCTTATACCCTTCTGTTTCATTATCCTCTAAACCTTTTTTATAGCCCCGCAACATATCCGGAGTAAGATTGTTGAGAATTTCCTCTTTTGTTACATCTTCAATAGGAAAATCCCACTTCTGTGGATGGTTAGGATCAGCCACACATTTTAAGAAAATCATAAAGGCAATGATGGAGACTGCATCACCTCTCCCGTTCAAAGCAGCCCTGGTCAGAATTTCAGCTGCTTTTAATTTAGTATGCTTAACTGCATCGAACGCAATCTTCTGAGTACTCATCTCATAGCCTAACAAAAAGTACTCGATCATGGAATCTGAGTGCCCTTCCTCCGAAGCCATCAAATAATAATCCAGTGATTTTGCGTACATTTTACTGTTAGAATAGATCTGAGCTGCTTTCACCATGGCATTTAAATTGCCGTTGTTCGCTGCGCGCTCAAGCCAAGGCATGGCATCATTCACCTGATTTGCATCTAAGTACAACTTAGACAATTGCCACATGCTTCTTACATCACCTGCCTGAGCAGCGTACCTGTACAGCTCAACAGCTTTTGAGCGATCCTGCTCTGTCCCCGTACCTCTAGCGTAGCAATCTGCCAGAACGCTGTTGGCCCTTACATTCTTAGGGTCTTTTGTATAGTCGTCAAATGCCTGAGCAAAATGGTTCAAATCGTGTCCTCTCGGATCATATTCACGCCAAAGATATGCGGAACGGCCCACAGGATCTGATAGTAACCGATAGGTGTTAAATAGAGTGCGGAAGGCAGCGAGAACGACAGTAAACGGAAGGATGATCAAATGCTTGGGCGCCTGGATGATCAAAAGGTTCAAACCTCGTGAAAAACGACATTGGTCCAGAGCAATCGAGCCTAACAGGTTCCCGACACCTTTTAAAACACTTTCGCCGATCAAAGAGATCCTGGAAGCGATGATGAGTAAGCTATGCGTTGCTGCAATCGGAAGAGCTGCAATGCGAATGACAGAAGGATGTTCCTGAGAAAATTGATGAACCTGTTGAAAACAACTTCCCTGAAAGTTGTCCAATAAACTTCGACATTGGTCATTAGAAGAAAAATTAACCATTTGATCACCTTTCAATAAAAAGAAATATAAATAATATCAAAGAAGTATATTATTATAAATAAGTAATTTATACTTATTTTTAAGAACCTATCCGAATAAAAAGTTTTAGAGGGTGTCTACAAAGTAAATAAAGTTTAGATTGTGACAAATTTTTCTCTGGGAGGATCGCTTGGAAGACGAGGTAAACTGGTATCAGTTGGTGAGTCTGAAAGTGATTCTACCAGGGAAAAAGATGTTGCAAGATGAGCTTGATTTACTTTGTAGACACCCTCTTAATTAGATTTGAGTCCATTTTTTTTCAGGTAAGGAAATCGTGACGCAGTCAATATGA
>CAZWOB010000194.1:0-2365 GCA_964635295.1 uncultured bacterium | reverse complement strand
GGTCAATTGTTTGGCGACATACTTAATTTTCCACTCGCCATTCACTTTTTTAGGCGTCCACCGGACAACAAAAGTCAGCGGATCGATCACTTCGATCTCTTCTATCTCCCCAAAATAATTTCTGAGAGCGACAGCGCCGGTCTCTTGCACGTGGGGATTCATCATGGCATCGAACCAGAATTTAAAATCGTAGGCTGTCACCTGATGTTTTTCTAAAAACTGCGGAGCAAGTTTGACAGACCCGTCAAACAATTCCTCTGAGAGTGGCTGCCAATAGATATCGTCACGTAGAAAAACCCAGAATTCCGGCACATCGACATCTTTGCGCTGCCGCTGTTCGATCTTGACCGCCATTCCCGGGGCCATTGTCTCGTATCTACCGAACTTCAAACGGGAAAGCTGCCCGCTGCATTGCCCCTTCCATGTGTTCACTTCATTGAAACTGCTAAATGGATGCAAGTCATCAGGTTTGCCGATCGAAGCGCTTTTCCGCGCACCCAAAGGTTCAAAATCCGGGGGAAGCAATCCC
The DNA here is from genome assembly GCA_964635295.1 of uncultured bacterium. Lineage (GTDB taxonomy): Bacteria > Chlamydiota > Chlamydiia > Chlamydiales > Waddliaceae > Waddlia. The sequence goes on along the minus strand of CAZWOB010000194.1, from coordinate 1,836 downwards.
GGCAACGTTTTTTCATAAAACGGATCATCGGACAGCAGGTTGGGCAGATTGGGATCCATGTGGGAGTATTCTGCTTTTGTGAGGTCGGATTGTTCCCCGTTGCTTTTCAATGCAGACTTGAATTTGAGCTGTCTTAACTCTTTGCGAAGCTGTTTCAGTTCGAACTGCACCTGTTTCAAATCCTCTTCCACAAGGGATGATGACCAATACAGCATCACCATGAAGGCAAAGAGGCCAAGACTGGTGAAAATACGCAAAAGATAGAGTCCGAGCGGTTCCCGTTTCATATCCAGTTAAAATAGAGATTAAACGTTTCTTTGAAAAGAAAAAAACGACCAGCCTATCTTCAACATACCATCGAGAATATTTCCGGAAAATGAGTGCTTAATTAATCATTCATAGTCATCGATCGAAAGACAACTCAACGATGACAACGATTAAACGATAGGAACGATAAAAAATTAGAGTGGATTTATCGTTCTTATCGTTTAATCGTTCATATCGTTACGCAGTATGAAACTCGTATAGTTGTAAAAAGAACCCATCCGAATAAAATTTTTCATCTATCTTTGTCCGCTTCTGCATGAACCAATTTAGGATATTTTTAAACCTTATTAATAAAATCTTAATAATAAATTGTCACCATAATGCTCTTTAATTCTTTAAAACAAAACAAAAGGAAAAAATATGTCAGTAGCTAATATTTGCAACAGTATTGCACAACCTCTTCCGTTCTTCGAAAAATCTTTAGAAAATGTGACCAGGTGGAGAGACAGTGACCCAAATGTGATCAGAAAAGTCGCTACAGGGGCTGCTCTCGCAGGAATTGGAATCGCATCGCTCGTTGACGCTGTCGTAAGCGTAGCGCTTGCAATCTTATCATCCCCGCTTTTGTTGGCAGGAATGGATTTTTCAAAAGCTTTTATCGTAAGAGCGATGATCAACGGATTGATCGCCGGAGCCTTCTTGACTGTAACTCAATATGACAACGCTACAGCAGATCTATTAAAAACTGCATTTGATAAACGATTTGGAAAATAAATAGAAAAAAATCCCGAAATTCTATTATCTTCAGGATAAGAAAAATGACTTCATTCTTCTTATCCTGTAAACGCTATACCGATCGTGATTCAAAATTTAATTTTCAGGCGAGAAAGCGACCTGAATTTGAGTCAGACGCAGTCGACGCTGAAGCAGTTCAACTCGAATGAGTTGGACGATGCAAGCGGGATTAAATTCAGCGGCAAGCTGACGAAGCATGGAATCAAATTTTGAATCACGATTGGTATATATCTTTAATAAATCTTAACTTTCAAAATATCACTATTCATGTTAAAATATCCTTTAATTTACGGAATTAAGGTTATATAAAAACACATTCTCACCGCATCATCTGCACTTGCGCTCTATTCTGAAATTGCGATAACCTTTCTTTGACCACATAATCATAAGGATAAAAAATGTCAGCAACGACAGATTCAACCCACTCAAGTACCGCAAACTTAGAGGAAGTCTACAAAAAAATCGAAACGCCTCTTCACGCAATCGCCGGATTAAAAATCGTTGAATGGAAAAATGATACCCAATCCATGGGAAGGCGCATCACCTGCGGTCTGGCTCTCGCCAGCCTGGCAATCGTTGGTTTGATCGATATTGTTGCCGGCATCGCTTTTGGCATTTTGACTTCACCAGGCGAACTTGCCGGTTACAAACATTCCCGCCACTTTTTCTACAGAGCAGGATACGGCGGCATGGCTTCATTGACCTTTTTAACAATCTTCCAGTATGAAAATATCAAAGGGAGCACGATGGCATGAGAAAAGCCCCCGACTTCAC
>CAZWOB010000193.1:0-2372 GCA_964635295.1 uncultured bacterium | reverse complement strand
TGGGAGCCTGCCCCGGTTCCTTTAGGATTACGTTGTCTGCCTCTTCTTTCATCAAGGGGAAGGACGCACAGGCTCGATTCAGAATATGCGCAATCGTTTTCTTTATCCGATCAAACAACAGCAAAATATGCCGACATCGCCTTGCGTGTCTCAAAAGTTGCCCAAAAAATGGAACTTTTTAAAAGGAACGGAAGGCGCTATCTACGAATTCCTGCAGGTGCTCGCATCACTGATATCGACCAGTTCCTTTTTAAGAAAGGTTACGCCCTCCCTCCGAACATGCCCACGCTTCATGTCGCTTCCTTTGTCGGAGCAGCAGCAAATGGCTGCTATGGACCGGGGTTCGGTCCCATGACCGACAATATTGTTGAAATCAAAGGTTGTAATGCAATGGGACAGCCGATCGTTCTTTCAAAGGACGTGAATCCGGAATTGTTTGAGGTTCTCAGAGATTGTCACTTAGGCACGCTTTTTGTAAGCGAAGTGACGATTGGAAATATCGAACCGAAATATCTTATGAAGCGGAACAATGTCCTTCTCGCTGACGTCAACGCCTTTCAAGAAAGAGCGGGTGAGATGTCATGGATGGTAGATGGGAAACCCTTTATTTTTATGTATATTCCAGTAGATATCAAAGAAGAAGGGGGCGGCCACTTTCCACGCATACGGGTGACCACTGTTGAAAGGACGGATGAGAAGCCGCCAAAGAAACCTAAGGGAACTGAAATTAAGAGGGTCAAAGACTTTTTGGACTTAATGACTGCTGAAGCTGGCGAGCCTTTGATCGATCGCATTGTCGGATCAAAAAAACTGCGTCAGTTTTTCCCTTTGATCCATAAATCTGCTGCAGTGAAAACTTATGGGTGCGACACGGAGACAACTGAGATCGATTGGTCTGCTGAGATCTATCATATTTTTAGAACCTACACCGATCTTCCTATTTACGATTACAATTGGTTGATTCAAGTCGACAGCCCTAAAGAGGGGATGGACCTGCTCATTGACTTAATGCAGATGGTTGAAAAAGAACTGAAAGAGTGTGCCAGGAAGGATAAATATCCTCTTTTCAATGTTTTTGCACGCTATCTCAAAGGGATCCACTTGCCTCCGGGCTCTGGTGGTATCGCCCCAACAGCTATAGACAGTCCGGGGCAAAGTATATTGTCGTTTGAACTGTTGACTTATGGAGACCTGTATCGGACAAAAGCCTTTAAGAAACTGATCGGAATGGTTGTCGGGCTTTTGAATAAGAGAGGATTAAAGTTCAAATATCATCCAGGGAAACACTGTCCCGAGAATGTCCGTTCCCTCACTGATATCTTCACCGATGCAGTCGATCAACAAAGATTAAAAAGATTCCAGGATGCAGTAGCAAAACTTCATGGTGGAAAAGATAACCTTCCTTTTTCCCCAATCCTGACTGACCGGAAAAAAGAATTTATCGGGCTGGCGCCTGTTTCTGAGGGCAGTCAAGATATGTGTGTGAAGCATTGCACTTGCAGTGAAAAACAGGAAAAAGAAGCGCTTCAGGCAATTATTGAAATTGCGGAAACGGATGGAGACAAGGCAACGGCAGAGCGTGCGAGAGGGCTCCAATCTGAATAATCAGTGCTGGTAGTGATGCTTTCTGCGGAAAGGCTTGTGCGGATTTTGCTGTTGATAGGGCCTGAGGTTGCCGTTTTCCTGACAAGAGCTTTGGCAGCATCCCTCGTAAGTCTTGATACATTCTGAACAGCAGATAAACAGGGTATTGCAGTCCATATTCGCGCAGTTGTAGTAGTGATCAGAAGGTTTAGAGCAAAATTGGCACTCAGAGATTGGGGTTGCCTCTTCATCACTGATGGGAACAGTCAGTCTGTCGTCAAAAACGAACAGTTTTCCTTTCCAGTGCTTGTTGCCCACTTTATGCCCATAGTTGATCACTCCACCGTCTAGCTGGTAGATTTTGTCGTACCCTTTTTCTTTGAGGATGGATGAGTAGAGTTCGCAGCGGATCCCTCCGGTGCAGTACATCATGACCGGCGGCTTGCTGTCGCCATGACGCTTTTCAAGCTCGTCTGCATAAGTTTCAAACTCTCTGAAGTCTTTGCATGGTGGAAGTTCAGCGCCGGTAAAATGGCCGATCTTAGACTCATAATCATTGCGGACATCGATGAGGCAATACTCTTGATCATCTTCCAGCATCTCTTTCCAGGTTTCTGGAGAGACATGCTCGCCCCGCTTGGTAAAATCGATCGGCTGTTCGCAGGCGACCAGGTTCTTACGGTATTTAACAGTTTGCCTGGGAAACACCTGTTCGTGCCACTCGTCGACCTTGATTGTCGCTTCTTTGAATAGGGGGTTTGAACGCAGCCACTCAACATAGGCTTCCG
>CAZWOB010000192.1:0-2424 GCA_964635295.1 uncultured bacterium | reverse complement strand
AGCACGAGGTAATTGATGAACTCAAAATATTATCTACTCATCCTTCTCTTTTTGGCAGGCTGTGCCAGCAGGTCCTCTGATGACCTGAAAACCTCCCCCATAGAAAAAAAAGTCCTGACTTCAATTGAATTATCAAAAAACGGGCTCAGCACAAGCCCGATCATCATTACGCAGCGCAAACTCTCAATCGCAGAGATTGGGGAGCACCTCGACATGGATGATGAAACCGTACGGAAACACCTCAAGGCGACCAACATCCACGGCTATTTCAGCTTGTCAGTCAGGAACCTTCCTCCCGAAGGAGTATTCACCCTGTACCATGTCAACTTTGAAGGAAAAATGCTTCCTGACAAGAAATTTTTCGTCAACGGCAACGGCATTCTTGTGACCAAACTTGATGATCAATTTATTGAAATTGATAACAACCTGCTCTTTTTTTCCAGTTATCTTCCAGGTGAACCGATCAATTTCGCACTTGTTTCCGACGACCAAAAACTGGTTGCGACAACAAAGATCATTCCAAATCCTATCGAGAAAATCGACAATGACAAACATCGGGTCTCTTTGGAAATCGCCACGGCAAACAAACGAGGCTATATGGTCCATTGTTCCGGGCTTCGCCCCTTTGGAACATACCTCTTGGCCACCTCATTTGAGAATGAGCGCTTCGCATACCCTTTTGAGGCCAACTCAAGAGGAGAGGCCTTTATCCGCACAGGGCCCAATACCCCCTGGATCACCGGAGGCAAAGGAACATTGGAGCTAAGAGGCGACGGCATTTCCTCACCTTTATTTCTTGAGTTTAATTGGGGGGGCTAAACCATGAGAATCCTGATCATCACATCCTTTTTCCCCCCTCTTAACTCGATTGCCTCACTGCGCCCTTATTCCTGGGCGAAATACTGGACGAAAGAGGGACACGATGTCACAGTCCTGACAACGGAAAAAGAGCAAGATCCCAACGTGATGCTGCAGCTCCCCAATCCGGGATATAAACTGATTGAGGTTCCTATTCATGGCTTGGCAAAAAAAATAAAAAACAGTGAGCGTCCCTCATTTTTGAAAAATCTCAGTGAAAAAACAGGGATATTCAACACATGCCGAATGCCGGATTTCACTGACTTCTGGGTCAGGCCGGCATTGAAAGCTGCCATGTCCGGACAACCCTGGGACCTGGTAATCAGCACTGCGGGCCCTTATACAACCCACTTGGTCGCTCATCGTTTGAAAAAAAAGAACCATGCTAAAAGATGGATCGCTGATTACAGAGACGCATGGAGCAACCATCACATCTACAAGGGCGTCTTTCCCTTCAATGCAATTGAAAGGAAACTGGAAAAGAAACTATTGAAGCACACAGACCTCGTGACAACCATTAGCGAACCTTTCGCCAAAGACCTCAAACAGCAATTCGAGCTCGATAGAGTGGAAGTGGTCGCAAACGGCCTTGATCCGGAAGACCTCGATAACATTCCCAAGGAACCGATTTTCATCAATGATGGAAAGTTCCGGATTGTCTACACGGGATCCATTTACAAAGGCAAACAGGATCCTTCTCCATTGTTCCGCGCCATCAAAAAGCTTGCAGATGATCCAAATTCCAAAGCGCTTCTTGAAAATCTGGAAGTGATCTTTGCCGGCCCAAACCAGGAACATCTGGAACAGGAGATCGATCAGACCGGCATTTCGAAATGGGTCAAACGGATCGGTTTTGTCAGTCGAGAGGATTCTTTACGCATGCAAAGGGATGCTCACGCTCTACTGTTCCTTCCCTGGAACGACACGAAAAAAGGAGGCGTCCTGACCGGTAAAATATTTGAATATTTATTTTCCGGCACACCGATTGTCTGTATTGGAGAAAAACAGCTGGAAGCCTCGCAGCTGCTTGTCCTGGAAGCGAAAGCAGGCCAAAGCCTGCAAAGTGTTGATGAAGTGTCTGCCTACCTCGTTGATCAATTAAAAAATGTTGAAAAACACTCCTCTTCACCAAATTTTGCATTTCTTGAACGGTACACCCGTAAGTCCCTCGCCCGACAACTCTTAACATTGATCGAATCCCATGTTGCGTAGATTTAAAAGAAGAGAGCCTCCTCCAGAGGCTCCAAAAGACCGCGTTTCCGTGATCATCGTCTCCTACAACAATGCCAGGCATGTCGCGAAATGCCTTGACGCCCTCCGTCAACAGACAGCTCCACCACACCAGATTATCCTGGTTGATACCGGCTCCGACGACCTTGGGTACCTTGATGAGTACCGCGATCAATTGCATGTGATCGAAGCAGAACCTGAAAGCGGCTTCTGCGCTGGAAACAATGTAGGCTATCTTGCAGTCGATCCCGAATCCGATGCCGTCCTTTTCCTCAATCCTGACGCTTTTCTCTTTCCCGATTTTCTCGAGAACGGGATGCGCTACCTCTCCCATCA
>CAZWOB010000191.1:0-2469 GCA_964635295.1 uncultured bacterium | reverse complement strand
GGTAGGATACAGTATTTTAATTTTTGTCAAAAAAACTTATGCGTAAAAGTATGGCCTCAAAGCCACGAAGATTGTACAACACTAACTCAAGTTACCGATGGTTGTTGGGACTGAAATTAAGAACCATCAGTAAAATAATCTCTATACCTCTCGCTCTGTGGCCTACCATCTACAGCTGAAGGTCATCCTGCCTATCTTGATAAATATTTATCCAATTTGAGACCGTTGCCTAATTTTTGTTTCTCTTGAAGCATCGCCTCGTAAAGGAAATAGAAGCATTCACCCACTTGTCTTTGCACTTCAGCATCGACATCAACATCAACTTCGGAAAAATAGGGAAGTTTACCGCAAGACTTATGCAGGTCGTTCAAAGCCCCCTCCTGGTCCAATGACATTTCCGGCAGTTTCCAGTAACTACCGAGAAAATGGAGGTGGATCTGTCCGTCTGTATGAGCAAGCACGTAGACAACGCGCATGGTGGGATCAAATAACCGATCGTCCAAATGTGCAACAGGAGTCGGATTCGAAGGCGCGTACGCTTCGACGATAAATGACCAACTCCGATCATAAGCCCAATACCTGTAAGAAGGGTCCGGATCATCCAAAAGATTTTCATCCCCCTCTAAAATATATTCCAAAGTGGCGTCAAGATCATGAGAAGAACAAATGATCACACCATATCCTTTGGCACCTTTTCTTGGCTTGATCACGAGATAGTCCGATCGCAAATCCTCTGCGATCTGTTTTGCCAGCTGGCGGGAATACGCTTTAGGATATAAGTTCCATGCCGGCTTGAATTTTTCTAACTGAGGTTCATTGAAGATCACACTTGTTTTTAATTTATCACCACAATACCCGCGCATGGCGTCGTCCAAAATAAGGATGTTGGGATACATCTCTTTAAATTGGTCGTAAGGAGAAATGGAACTCTGCCTGACAAAAAGAATGCCGCCAAAATCAGAGATTGACTCCCCCTTCTGTTTTTCCAAACTTGCTATCGCCTGAAACTCGGCATCATCAAGCAATTCATCGATCGTTTCAAATCCCCGCCATCCGATCGCAGTTAAGGCATCCGCTGCAAGAGGATCCCGGATATCATTGATCAGAAACCATCCCCGATGGTGATAGCTCTTTAACACCTCAGCAAGACGGCGGACGATCATACCCTCTTCCTGATGAATGAAGTCTATTCCAATAAATCGGGACATTCTGCCTGGTTGGACTTCACAGATCTGAACTCCTTGGGAATCATTATATTTGAGATCGGCAACCAAGTACGTTAAATCGGGGGCGATGTTCCCGACCTCTACCTCACTCTCGAATGCGGTCAATTGAAATAGTGTAGAAATGCCGATAAGGAACAGGAAGGATAGTTTTCGCATTTGCTCGCCTTTTAAGATCTGTAGGAGCAAATATTTTATAATAATGCTGATATACTTATCAATCAATTATACGAACAGATGCCAGCTTCGCGTGGTGGTCGGATACGCTCCAAACAGGAACGGAGGTTGAGTAAGCTCTTACAGTTTCTTCCTTAACTTGAACCCTTTTCTCAACATCGCGTTGATCTCTCATACAGACGTAGTCGAGTTTCTTTTCAAAAAGTTCAGGATCCCTCTGACCTTTCCACACTTTCCTGATAAAAAAACTTGTCCATGTCGACGTTTCCAGGTCCCCATGGAGAAAAGCGGAGTTTAACAAAGACGAACCGAACTCAACACCTGTAGCATCGACATTCATGTCGCCGCACAAAATTGCCGGAACATCCATTCTGTCCACAGTGCGGATGATCTGCCTTAATTGATCGTTCCTGACATCCGCAACCGCTTTCGATGATGCAGGTCCATGTTGCAGATGGGTAAAGACACATTGAACCTTCTCCCCGATCACCATGTGGGCAAAACCTTTATTTTCCCAGGATGCGGAACCTGTTGCAGAATCAAAGGAATTGAATTCGAAACTTGACCGCACTCTGCTGAAGACGACAATCCCGCTCACCGCTTTGTAGGGATGAGCGCCCAAAAAAGTATAACACTCTGCAAACCGGCCTTTTAGGCTCTGAAATAAAGCGTTAAAAAAATCTGTATCCTGCACTTCATACAAGCACAGAATATCTGGATTCTTCGATTCGATGGTCGCCTGTATCCCATCAATCCTTTCCGACCAGTGCTCCATTCCTCCCGTCGATTTTGCAAACCCTCCAGCAATAACGCAAACATTCCAGCTCATGATCGTATATGTATCCATCTCAACAGGCAAAAAGTCGGATTCTCCTCGTAAATGGACAAACGGCTGGTCCATCACGGCATGATGAACGAGACGCGCGGTCAGATGCAAAGCGCCTGTCGGCACGCCCACAACGCATGCTCCACATGCATAAAGGGCGTAGAAAACACGTGAGAAAAATTCTTCTTTTTTGGATGTTTCATCCGGTAAGGGAGAAATCAGTTTGTGGAAAGCCTCGCTTGC
>CAZWOB010000190.1:0-2520 GCA_964635295.1 uncultured bacterium | reverse complement strand
AAAAATTTTAGCGTTCCCTAAAATCTAGTGACGAGCTCACAACTAATTGGCATTTATTCAAGACCTTATTGTATGGTGTTATTGAGCCGATTCTGGTATATTTTATTTTTTCGTTTGGTATGGTAAATAAAGAATGAATCTGCTTAATACACAGTGTTGGACATGAAAAAGGATAGAATTAATGACTGATTCAGGGCAACCATTGGCAGAGGTCTTTGGGCATTTGACAACTGATCATTCAGAAAGAGCAGCTCGATATCGCTCACATAGGCTCTGCCCCTTTAACAACAAAGTACCAAATTGCACGAAGGATAAAGCAAAGAACCCCCTTGGGGTTTGCACTATCCTCCATGACACCCGTCCGGTGATCACTTGTCCAATTCGATTCCGCGAGGAATGGATCATAGCCGATGACGCAGCCAACTTTTTCTTCATGGATGAATCCACCTGGAGTTCCCTTACAGAAGTCCGACTGCATGATTCGCACGGAAGAACCGCTGGAAACATCGACGTAGTAATCGTCGCATATGATAACAATGGGAAAGTGTATGATTTCGGAGCTCTCGAAATCCAGGCTGTGTACATTTCAGGAAATGTGCGTGATCCATTTGAATACTTCATGAAAGACCCGAGAGGCCGTGAATCAATGGACTGGTCAAACGAACCAAACTATCCTCGACCGGACTACCTTTCATCTTCCAGGAAGAGGCTTGTCCCACAACTTCTCTTCAAGGGGGGTATTCTCCACAGCTGGCAAAAAAAGATTGCTGTGGCTTTGAACAAGAGCTTCTTTGCCACCCTCCCCAGACTAAAGCAGGTCTCGAAAACAGATGCTGATATCGCGTGGTTCATTTACGATTTGGAATTGAAAATGGAAAAAGGAAAAGAGTCAGAAAGATATCATTTGAAAAAGGTCGACGAAGTTTTCACTGAATTCGATGCTGCCCTTTTTTCTATAACTATACCATCTCCGGGGAAAATTGAGAGTTTCATGAAGCTACTTCAAGAGAAGTTCGACGAACAGCTTGAGACTCCTCCGGTGAACGAAACAATCGACAGGCCATTCTGAAATGAGGCCCCCAAAACAGACAACATTGTTTCCGGAGCTTGCAGCTGAAGAGCAAGTTACAAAGCCAGTGAATGTTGCATCAGTGCCGCAGCGAAGCCCTTTCCGCTATCCCGGTGGCAAGACTTGGTTCGTGCCCACGTTCAGGGAATGGATCAAGAATAAATACCCAAGACCAAGGATACTGGTCGAGCCGTTTGCAGGAGGTGCAATAATCAGCCTCACAGCGTTGTTCGAAAACCATATACAGACCGTTGTCATGGCGGAACTGGATGAAGAAATTGCGGCCGTGTGGCAATCAGTCGTTAATGGTGACGCCGAATGGTTGGCAAAACAAATTCTTGATTTCGATCTAACAAAAGAAAACGTAATAACAGAAATATCGCACACTGCTAACTCGACAAAACAAAAGGCCTTCCAGACAATTCTAAAGAATAGGACGTTTCATGGCGGGATTATTGCCGATGGATCAGGGTTTTTGAAATACGGTGAAAATGGTAAGGGGATTCGATCTCGATGGTACCCACGGACACTAGCTAGGCGATTAAGAGACCTCGAATTCGTCGCGAAACGAATCGACTTTCGTTGGGCAGACGGACTGAAAGTTATTCAGGAGTTTGCATCGGCACTCGATGCGGTTTTTTTCATAGATCCCCCTTACACGGCCGGGGGGAAAAAGGCCGGTAGACGCCTGTATCGCCATTATGATGTTGACCACGAAACTCTTTTTTCTCTTTGTGAGACGATATATGGCGATTTTTTGATCACTTATGACAATACCGAAGAAGTCAGGACCATGGCGAGACGGCATGGTTTCCAAATGCGACTGATCCCAATGACGAATACTCACCATGCGAAAATAGAGGAACTCGTCATCGGTAAGGGCTTGTCTTGGATGGATGCTTACCCTACCGTACACGAACCTGAAGCTGAATATATCTCTTCAAAGATAAAGTAGGATGGCCCAACAGAGCGCTCCGGACGGCGCTAAACCGCGGGGCTAAGCCTCACCATCTTGCTTACAAATATCTGTTAAGGGCTCTCTAAGCTGATGGCTATCTCCTGTCTATTGGGAATTCCTTCTTTTCCCAAGAACGCCGAGTGTAGAGTACCCATGCTCAACAAACCTTTTGCTCCGAAAAGCGTTACTATTATCTTTAGTCAATCTTCGGCTGATCAAGCGATCTTGGAGCAGACTCGGTAAACTCGCTTATGTACGTCGTTGTCAGTGTGGGAGAATATGATCGCCCTACCTCAAAACGTAATCTCCTTGCGTCGAAAGCCATGTTCGCGGGCGAACTGCATAAAGCTACCCTGATACCTGAGGTTGTTGGGTTCAATTCTTGTAGCTCGATTCGCCTGCTAAAAAACGTTCTTAAAGGCCTGCCTCACGCACGCCTCCATCCTGCTGATTTCCTCGTCTGTGAGCTTTGCAAACAGGCTCCTGCGTTTGT
>CAZWOB010000189.1:0-2646 GCA_964635295.1 uncultured bacterium | reverse complement strand
GTCATCAACCGGCCACCTGCATGCATCACCTGCTCCAGATTTAGAGACTGCAAGAGAGATCAGACAATTGGAGAAAATCGGGAAGGTACTTGAAAAACAATTTAAAGCTGAAATACGGCGCCAGTTTGGACAACACATACCTAAAGCTTTTATAGAGACGATGGTCAACCAGAAAGTTCACCACGCTTTTGAACTTATCCAAGCAGGCACGCTGCAAGAGACGTTGTTAGAAGAGCATGAACATCTGTCTGACTTTCATCAATTTCTTTTGGAAGTACCATCCGATTCGGAGAACCAAATAGTCTTCGAAAAGCATGGGTTTCGATTGGAAATTTCAAGAAGAAAGCGAGGTGGATGGAAAGCATTTATCAGTCATGCCACAGATGAGGGCAGACGGGTTAAAACCATCAAAACGCGCATGTCCAGCAGTAAAAGCTGGGATATTCTCAGAAAGAAACTGTTACTTGAAATTATAGAGACCAGGCTGGAGATGCAGCATGTCCACGGTGCAAAAAAACACGCAAAAAATCTTTTGGAGGCATTCAAACATTCCGCAGCACCTACGGCGTTTTCTGGTTTTGTCCGCGGGTTGGAGAACTTTAGTCATTCAAACAAAATGATTCCCAGTAAAGAGATCAATGCCGCCGGGGGATCGTTTGCGGCAGCGACTGTGCTTACCGGGTTATTAGAGGTAAATGAGAGCCGGCATCACTATCATGAAGCGAAGAAAGTTCAAGGTTACATCGATCAACATACAACAGGTGATGATGAAGAACTAAAACGAATGGTAAAACATCTCCGCAGGCAAGCGCTTGGATCCTTGACCCTTGGAGGCGTGAATACGTTGGAAGGCGCTGCAACCTTAGCTTATACGACGGCTGTCAAGACGACAGCGGTTGTCGCTGCGACATCCGCCCTTGCTGTCGCATTAGGCGCAACGAGCGGGGGACTGGCGATTGCAGCCGGTATCTCTTCTGCCGCGATCCATGGCCATGGGTTGAGAAAAGTTAGAAAAAGATTGTCCGCTTTAAAAGCTCTAAGTAGAAATCCTGATTTTGAAACAAACAACGCTCTTTTAAATGATTTCATCACGATGCAAAAAAGGCAGTTGAACAATAAGAAGCTCAACCAATACCTCAATCTCAGCGGCGACGGAATGGTCGTGGTCGGCGGGGTGTTGATGACGGCAGCTCTTGTTACCGGTGCGACAACATTGGGAATCGGAGCAGGAGCTGTGTTTGGCGCTGCCTTGACCGGTTATACTGTCGCATACGGTACAAAAGCGTATAAGAACCATAGCTACAAAAAAGAACAGAAGGCAATGACAGCAAGAGATATTGAACACATGGAAAATTTCGATGAATTAAAATCGGACATCGGAATCATGTTGCGTTTGGCTCAAGCTGTCAAAGATGAAATGGGTCTTGATAGCAAACCGTTCACGGATGTCATCGTTAGAGGTTACTTAGGGATCGAGCCAGCTCTATTTGTCAATATGATGGATGCTGTTCATGATTCAATTTCCGACTGATATCTTTAATCTTCTTTAACAATTGGTTCTTATATTCCTCATTGTTATTTATGCAACTTATCAATGAGGAACAAAAATGAACGTATTTGCAAATTTCGCCAATGGACTAAGAGATGGCATATTAACTGCTGACGAGCTGCAACAGCGTAAGGAAGCGACAGACTTTTGTACGATGGCTAAAGTGGGGTGCGTGGCCGCAGCCATCATTATCGCAACAGCCTCTGTTTTCAGCATCCTTTCTGGAACATTTGCAGGGGTAGTGCTTGGTGTCGCCTTTGGGGGGCTCGGCTTGACCTTTGTTCACGACGGTTATCAGCTCTTTGACAATATCCAGAAAATTTATGACGACGCGATCACTGAAGTTTCTGCGCGACTGACTAAAGACACGTTAAAAACACACTTAACGAAGGGGATGATCCTTTCACGACCCATTTTAGAAAGGTGGATCGATTCGATCAACGCTGAACGGAGATAAAGTACTCAGGAGGAAGGCGGTACTTGATCGCCTCCCTTTCATTTACTTGCTCTTCGGGGAGCCGTTCAATTTGTTCCTGTCTCCACGCCTCGATTTCTTTGCGCAGAACAAGCCCTGTATAACGGGGAGGATGGAAAAACAGCTTTTTAGGATTGAAGATGTCTCTGAATGAACGGATTTGAGGTTTGACCTTGATCCCTTTTTCCCTGACCTCTTTGTCCAGGATAGAGCCGCCAAGGATCCATTGGAGGGTATTGAGTAAGATCGTAGCCGTATAGTAGAAAATTTTATGGACAAGCCTGGGTAAATAACGGCTCACCTTGTCATAGGCTCTTTGAATTTTTATTGGAGTGATATTGCGGAGAACAAAAACGGAGCTCTTGAGCTCGATTTCTGCGATCGCCGCTTTTTCATTCACATACTCCTGACAGTTTCCGTTGAATAGCTGAAAGTGGCGGTTCGTCTCGTTTGCTTTGTCTTCTTCAATCGACTGTTTAATGGCTAGAAATTGATTCCTTGTGATTTCAACAGGGATCCGATGGATAGGGGTCGGCCACCAATTGCTGACGTCCGGCGACATTAAATACCCTTTTTTAACCCTTAAGGGATTGTGAAAAGTGTCTAATACGCGGTTTTTTCC
>CAZWOB010000188.1:0-2680 GCA_964635295.1 uncultured bacterium | reverse complement strand
GACGCTCAATCCTGATCATGAGTCAAAAGTCTATACATTAGACAAACAGATAATTGTCATTGGTCAGGCCAATGCAGAACATGTCGATATACCTTTGAACACTCCTGAAGCTCAGGCTCGGCATGTCATTATCGAAGAGCAGAATGACAGATTCATCGTAGTTAATGCAGCTAACGACCCGTTCACTTCGCTCAATGGCCTCCCATTCGGGAAAAAGCCGCTGAAGAATTTTGACCGTATAGAGATTGGCGACAACAAGATCCAATTTGAATTTGTCGACGAATCCATCGAGACCGCCCCCGCGGAAATGGTACCCGAACCTGCAGCCGACCCTATCGAAGACCTGCTTAAGGAAGTCGAGCTGCTTTCCAGTCCCCCTCAAAAAGAGAAAACCGAACAAACTGCAGATCAGGAACCGGAACCGGCCCCTGAAATCGTTGAAGAGCCAGCCCCTGTTTCCGAAGAGCCGCCTCCCGAAGACGTTGAGGTTGAAGATGAAGAACAGCCGGAACCTCCATCGTCGAAGAAATACTACCTTCAGGACTTTGATGACGAGTCTGAACAATGGTCGGAGGACGGCGTTGAAAACAGCAGTTCGCCTCCTTTGACCAAAGGAAGCCTGGCAGATACGTGGAAGATGTTGGCAGGGCTGCTATTTGCCATCATAGCTCTGAGCACAGTTATCTGCAGCGGCGTCTATTTCAGGGCCAGCGGAAAAAACAGCCAGGAAGAGAAAAAAATTGCTGCGGGGATCGCCGATATCGCCATGGCGATGACCCATGCCAGGCTTAACCACATCACTCCCAACAAGCAGAACTGGTCCGACCCCAACTTCATCAGGAACAACCTTGCGCGCGTCCTCTCCCCTAATCTGCATACACAGGCGCAGATCGACAGCGACGGACAGTTTACGCGCTATCCTTACCGCCTCAGGGTCTATACCAGCAAGAACATGGACCAATTTATCGTCATTGCCCAACCTGCCCCGAACTTTATGCAATGGCTTGTGCACAAAAAGTCCATCGTCGTCGATTCGACCTCTATGGAAATGCGCAAGATCACCGATCTGAAAGCCCTTAACAGGCTTTTGGCAAGCCCTGATCCGTTCGAGGGAAGTGACGGTGAAGAGCTTCATCGCCTCATTAAAGAAGGTACATTGATGTCGCTCAATTCACTTGCGGGACACAAAAACCACTGGGGGTTCTCACCTCCAAAAGCCCTTGGTTTTATCAAGCCCGGCGCAGAGAATTATATTTATAATGCGCCCCGCTATTATCCGTTTGGGGAAGAGCTCTTAACGAAGGCGATCCAGCTCTACCAAAATTCCAGCAGCCCCAGCGATGTTGCCATTATCCAGGACGAAATGGACGAAATTTCAAATTTCCCCAACATCATCCTTTATACTTCTGAGGGATTGCAGATGGCTGTCGAGGCGCAAAAAGCTCTGAGCACATTTGCCCCAAACAGCAAATTCCTCGTCGCCTATGTCAAATTCAACCCGAAAGGATTTGTTGCCAGCAGCCATCTGTTAATGAACGAAGAGCGCAATGACATCGCATTCCTGCAATCGCCAAGAACTGAGCTCGCAGCTTTTTTCAATAAAAGCAACGGGTCCGATCAGGAACTGGACTTTTTATCCCTTGAACCTGACGATGACTCCCTGTTTGTCATGGAGAAGGCATCAACCGATCAGGTTGACCAGCAGCATCCACTTTACTTGCAGCTGAAGGCTTCGTACGACGAACGCAACCGCGCGTTGAAATCTATCAGCAGAAGAATGGTCGAACTGCTCAACCTGCAAAATAAAGAACTTTACCCGGGTTTTCAAGAAGCTTTCTCAAAACTCCTGGACGAGTACCTGGCAGCTAACACTACTTATCAAAATAAAATTATCCAAGAGCTCAGCGCGCTTTACCAGGAATATACCGAAATGCCCCTGGAAGAATTTATCAAATACGTTGATAAAGCTAAGCTATCCTCGTTTGCACACGCAACGCTCGACGAGCAACGTCATCAACTTGGAAGTGAACACCTTACAGAAGAAGAGATTGAAAGCGCCTTTCAAAGGATAGACAATGCCGATTCGCTTCACGAGCTTGAGCATGTCGTTGAAAGCACAGCGCAAATGCTGACGCTGGAAAACCTCCCGGACACCGACCTGATTATCCGTTATCAGGACATGATGCACAACCGCTCCTTGAAAAGGCTGGAGATCCTCCTGTTAACCCCAGACAGCCCCTACGTTGTCGAACCTCTCGAAGAAAGGGACAGAGAGACGCTGATCAATATTCTGGAAAATACCTGGATCAGCGACCCTGACGAATTCGATTATTTTATCAGCGAGTTCGATCATGCGATGGAAAAGAATACCCTTAATCATTGACGGGCAGGGGCAAGGGCAGGGATTTAACTAGCCTATTTTCCTCTGTTTTTGTTACACTATTTTTATTCAATTTAACCTTTTGATCAGAAAGTCTTATGAATTTAAAAGCGCCTCCAGGTGTCTTCGATATACTGCCAAGCGATTCCAAATCTCCATGGAAACAGTCGTATTTGTGGAATTATGTAGAAAGAGTGATCCGAAGAACCGCAACCGAGTTTGGATTCCAGGAAATCCGGACACCTGCCCTTGAAAAAACAGAGCTTTTCCAACGAGGAGTCGGTGAAACTTCCGATATTG
>CAZWOB010000187.1:0-2700 GCA_964635295.1 uncultured bacterium | reverse complement strand
CCTTTGATCTCGTTAAAGAAATCCCCTATGTTGCGTTCACGATGCTGTTCAGGAAGGTTTTCCTGCAGTTTTTGTTGAACACGCCCATCCTTTTTTGTGCGGCTTCGGATATCGGAGACAAGCGAAGAAACATCTCTTGCATACTCCTGGAAATTCTGCTGACCGGAAATCCACTCCTGAACCTCCCGCTGCATCACGTTGAAATCTTCTTGATTGACATTAGAAAGAATCTGCTGAAGCTGTTGGAAACCAGTCGTTAAAGACTCCATATCCCCTTTCGTTTCTTCTCTCCTATCATTTTCGTCAATGTCCCTGTGCAAGTTTTCAGCAGACGTACGCACCTGATTGATCAGGTCAAAAATTTGATTGAGATTACTCATACCCCCTCCCTTAGATGATGTTTTCCCTCACTTCAATTTTAGAATTTAACCAATATAAAATCAATCTTTGATTAAAACACACATAATACTGATACTATGTGTGTTAAGAAAAGATCAACACCATCTAAACCTGTCATTTATCGAGCAATTTCCAAAGACGGGAACAATTCTTCTCGATAAACCAAGTCTTCCTTCTCACGGCTCTCAAGCTGTTCAAGAAAACTATTGAGCGTCACCGCGAGATTAAGCCCGTCGACTACAGAACGGTCCAACCGGAAACAGGCAGCCAGGTCCTCAGCATGGTTCCACAAACTTGCGACCAAAAGATCGAGAATGTCAGGCCCATGCTCCCTGACCCACTCGGGGATCAACACAGCGTTCAGTAACTCTATAGCTTTCTCTTTGTCAATCGAGCCCGCAGTGTAAGCCCTTACAATCTTGTGGACGTACACATTCGAAAGGTCTGAAAACGCATAGTCATATGACAGATCGTCTGGATCAAGCATCGCAGGAAGCCCCTCTTCCATTAAGAAGTTTTGAGGGTGCCCATCCTGATGTACAATACCCATCGGGAACTTCTCAAGACGCTCATACCGCACGATCAAGCTTGTCAACCCTTTTAGCAATGCACACACCTTCTCAGCATCGTGATTGAGAATATCATTGACCATCTCCCTGCAAACGAGAAGTTGAGAAATCCTTCTTCCCAGTTGAACCGCCTCTTTTGGATGGAGATTGCCCTTTTCCATTTGAAACACTTTTTCCTGAAATGGAGCGCCATCGACCTGCGATGTGACAGCCATATTCAATTTGATTGGTGCACCGACAGGATACCGCTCGAGAAACCATTCACAGATCTCGTTCAATGAGTGACTGTCGTCTGAAAACAGTTCTTGCGACAATTTCTTCACCTCATCCTCCAGCCTGGCTGATTGTTCCTTTGCAGCCGAAGATAATTTCTGTAAAGCTGTTCCGTCCACTCCCAGTTTTTCCAAATCATTCTGATCCATGCCGAATGCCCCGAGCACTGCATTCATCACCTCTTTCAATCCGCTCAACCTGCGCTGCTCATGAGAGAGTTCTCCCAACTTACCCGCCTCTTGCAAAGGCTTTAGAACGGGGCTTGCAGCTGTTTGAAAATCCCTCAACAAACCAGCCATCAGTCGAATATCATCGACATGATAGCTTGAGGGATCGTGTACTTTAGCATCAGGATTATTGAGTTTGGGATGACTGCCTTCAACTGCGCTCCAATGCGACATCACGCAGCCGACAAATTGTTCTGGTACTGCGCTTCCATCAATCTGTGCGGGCACGCGATATTCAAAGACCCCTTCTCCAAGGCAAAGGGGATTGGGGACCACATCCCTACCCATCTTCTCGTTAACTAAAGGGACCAGCCACCGTACATGATGCCTCCTCAGTGTTCCTGCATTCTCTTCGTTAATATCCCCTCTTCTTAAAAACTTAATAAAAAAACCGCCCCTTGCACCCGATTTATCTGCAATTTTTAGAAAAGTGCGCTGATCTCCTTCGGTGACTTCGTAAACGTAGCAGAGGTTCCCCTCGGTACTCTTATGGAACTTCAATTCAGCAACTCTCTCCGATAGCATGCCGGCATGGGATAACAGCTTTCTTAAAGCCGCATCCTCATCAAGGGTTAACTCCTTGTAAGCGTGATGCGATTGCAAACTTACAGAGGAAACGGCAGATGATGTAGAAACAGCGGACATTGATGACCTCAACTTGTAATTTTTTAAACAAACTAGACCATTATATAATGTCCAAGAATTTAAAAATACCCTAGAAAGATTATTTGAAAATAATAATCATTAAAATTATTAATAGCGCATTACCCAATATTAAGTGGTAACTGAACTCATAGATTCTTGCAAAGAGAGATGTAAGAAGCTATATTGTAGGGTATTTAAATCAATATCGATCAATGCCATGAATACTCAAGAGATCCGCCGCAAGTTTATCAAATATTTCCGTGACAACGAGCATACCCACGTTCCTTCATCTCCTGTCCTTCCTCACGACGATCCCACGCTCCTCTTCATCAACGCGGGAATGAATCAGTTCAAGGATGTTTTTCTTGGTAAAAGCGTCAGAGACTACAAGCGCGCGGTCACCTCGCAAAAATGCATCCGCGTCGGCGGCAAGCACAACGACCTCGAAAATGTCGGGCACACCCTCCGCCACCTCACCTTCTTTGAAATGCTCGGCAACTTCTCTTTTGGAGACTACTTCAAAAAAGACGCGATCAAATTTGCCTGGGAGGTTTCCACTCAGGTTTTCGAGCTCGATCCCGAACGGA
>CAZWOB010000186.1:0-2786 GCA_964635295.1 uncultured bacterium | reverse complement strand
CTACGGATAAAAAATTAGAAACCGAGTTTATTGAACAACTTCCCAAAGACAGGGTCATTCCTGTGACCAATTCTCTGGGAAAGAGAATATTCACCCGTTCCGATTGGATCAATGAGGGTGCTTACTACTCATTCTTCGCCAGGCAAAAGCCCGAACTTAAGTTGATCAATGGAACGATGGAGGGATTGAAAATCCAAGATGTCGAGGACATACCCTTAGAAGAGGTCGAACAGAAGTATTTGACCCGCAGCTACGATCTGGGCAACTGGGTGCATGCAGAAATCATGATGGCAGAACCGCTCCCTATTGAGTACTCGCATATTCAGGAAGTCGTGGGGGAGTGGAAGGATAGTCTGGAACAGGGCGATCGACTGATCAAAGAGATGATCCTGGATCTTCTGGAGGCTGATGACAAGATCACCGATTATCCCGACCACTTAGGTTCTGAAAAGTACCGTGATCTTGAGCAGGCCCTAAAGCAAGAACCTGTCTATGATTTTTTGATCAAAGAGATGGATTTCGCGTTCGAAAAGAAAATGATGCGTGATATGATCTTCCTCCGTTTTCACTCCCATTTATGGAACCGGGAAAAGCGGTACAAAAAAATGTTCCTCACAGAACTTTACCGGTTGAAATACTTGCACAAGTACGTTGAAATCCAATTGAAGGTGATCAAAAAAATGGATTGGTCAACTTCATTGTCTCCGATACCTCCAGATGAAACGAGAAAATGCGCTCCCGTTCCGGAAACAGGATATCTTTTCGGTGAGGGGGTTCTGAAAATCGTCGATAGGGAATTGAAGATCGATCTTGAGGAGGCTTTTTCCCCGGAAGCTGTGACTCAAGCCCAAATCGAGGAAAAGGGAGATTCCCTGTGGGTATACGCTTCAGGTACTGATTCCGCTCCCCACGGGGAGTGTTTACAATATGATGCCGAAGGGTGGTTGAAAGGAAAGTGTTATTACAATCATGGAAAGCTGCACGGACCGTCGTATTATTACAGCAAAGCGGGGGCAGTACTTGCTGTCGGCTGGTTTTTTAACGATGAGAGACAAGGGATCAATCTACAGTTTTATCCCTCTGGAAACCTTTTCAGCGTCCTTCGTTATCGTCAGAACCAATTTGAAGGGGAGCAGCTCTATTACGAGGAAAATGGAACGCTTAAAACGCGGCTGCATTTTCGCAAGGGATTGCTTCATGGCAGAGTTGAGCTTTTCTATCCTGATGGAGCTCAAAGGCGCATCATTGACTTTGCCGATGGCAAAAGGGGCGGGATGGAGCTCCATTATTTACCTGGAGGCAGCTTGATCAGAGAGTCCCAATATGATCGGGGACGACCTGTAGGAACAGCGAGGAAGTGGTATCCTAACGGTCAACTGATGGCGGAAAAGACATTTCTCGATAACGAGGGGAATTACGATTTACGGAAGTGGAGCAAGGAAGGCAGGCTGACAGTTGAGAAAATCCACATGCCTGATAAGATCAGCGATGATATTACACGGTCCCAGGCGGAAAGGACCCGCTCTTTGGATCAGTTGAAAAAGAAAATGGAAAGGTTGGTGAATGACCAGGAACAGTGAAGAGTTGCTTCATGAGAACATGGCTAATTGGTCCCACTCCCACCCCAAGGAATCGATCTGGCTTCAATTCGTTGAAGTTGGCCATCTTCACTTATCACGAAAACCTGACGGCAGTTGGTCGCTTAGGTATGAGGATGATGACTTTTCTTTTCCCTACCACTCTGAAGAGGATCCTTTGGGGGAAGCGAAGCAGCGGCTTCAAGCGTTTGAACTGGAGGAAACAGAGGTTCTGTTTATCTATGGGATCGGCCTGGGATATGACTTTTTAGCTGCAAAACAGTGGTTGAGCGGTTCAGAAAAACGACGTTTGATTTTTCTCGAAGACAACCTCGGTGTGATCTACCGTTTTTTTGAAACGGAAACCGCATCAGACCTCCTCAAACATCCTCAAGTCCAGTTGAATTATCTTAAAGATCTCGAAGAGGCCGATGTCATTTTCAACGAACTGTTCTGGCACCATCAGGGCCAGCCTTTCAAAATTTTTCCATCTTCCGCCTATCAAACCTACCGCCCCCGTTTTTTTGAGGAGTTGAAGCATCAGCTCTCCTATGACATGCAGACCAAATACGATCTGTTGGAAGAGTATCTTGAGTATGGGGCGGCCTTCTTTCGCAACTTCTATATGAACGTGCTTAAATGGGACCGGTCGCTGCTGGGGAACAAGCTGTTCGGAAAGTTTAAAAATGTTCCCGCCATCATCTGCGGAGCGGGACCGTCTTTAGAGAAGAGTATGCCCCTCTTAAAAACGATCAACAACAAAGCGCTGATATTCGGTGGAAGCTCATCGTTGAATGCGCTTTTGCATGCCGGGGTCAGTCCCCATTTTGGAGTGGGGATCGACCCAAATGCCAAGCAGGCGGACCGTTTGAGGGAGCTTCCGCGGCTCGACTACCCCTTTTTCTATCGGCAGCGCCTATTTCCAGGGGCTCTTGATCTATTAAAAGGACCACGTCTTTACATCACCGGGACAGGGGGATATGATATCGCTGAGTGGTTTGAAAAAAAATTAGATATTCCAGGCGAGGAGATTGAGGAGGGGAGAAATGTTGTGAATTTCTCACTTGAAATCGCCTCCCGGATGGGATGTAATCCAATTGTCTTTGTTGGAATGGATTTGGGATTTACCGGTTGCAAACTGTATTCTCCCGGAGTGATTACAGATGACAATACTGTCGAAGTGAATGAGATCGATCCAAATGCGCTTGG
>CAZWOB010000185.1:0-2856 GCA_964635295.1 uncultured bacterium | reverse complement strand
ACATCCTGATTGAACTGGAGCGCCTGATTTTCCGACACGCTGAAATTGATCCAGATCGGATCCAATCGGGCGACATAGGTCAATAGGCTGTCGGGGCCTGTAGGGATGTAGCTTCCTACCTGTTTGTCTGTTTTACTTGCCAGTCCTCTCAAAGGGGAATAGATGGTCGCATAGCCGAGATTCAGTTCCGCCTCGTTGACCGACCCTTCGGCTGCAAGCACTGATGCCTGAGCAGCTCTTTCGGAGCCGATCGCATCATCTAAATCCTTTTTACTGACAGCATCCTGTTCGGCCAGAGGGCGGATCCTCTTTAAATTGGCGCTGGCAGTGTCCAGTCTTGCCTGCTGCAGGGCAAGTTCACCCTTTGCCTGCTGTAATGACGCTTGATAGGGCTTTTTGTCCAATTCGAACATCACCTGCCCCTTTTCAACCATTTCCCCTTCTTCGTAAGCCACTTTGTCCAAAAATCCGTCCACACGCGCGCGGATCTCCACTTGCAGCGAACTTTTCGCCTGTCCCACGAACTGGAAGACCACCGGAGCGTTGACCGGTTCGATCTTGATCACGTTGACATCCAAAGGGGGAGGCTGGTGAGATTGATCGCTGTCGCTGCCGCATGAAGCAAGAAGGACTGCTAGAGGGAAAAGCCACCTGAACATTATTCACACCATGAAAAACAGTAAAAAAAAGACCTTAATCGATTCTTTTTTTGAATGCACATTTTTTCTCCCGATGAGATATACTATAGGTATGTTAGATAGGATGTTTATCTTTTTGACCAATCTTTCGGCGGGGATGAAGAGCTCGGCCTGGCGCTGGTGGTACCAACGGCTGGCCTCCTATTACCAAAAGTCCGATTGGCGGTTCATGAACTACGGCTATCAGCCGATGCGCGATCCTGAGCCTCTTCCCCTTGATGAAGAAGATGAGCCCAACCGCTTGTATATCCAGCTCTACGATTACGTCCTGCAAGATGTCGACCTGACAGGAAAACGGGTGCTGGAAGTCGGTTCCGGAAGAGGCGGAGGATGCGACTATGTCGCCCGCTACAAGAAGCCTTATCAACTGTACGGAGTGGATTACTCGCCTAAGGCGATCAAGCTTTCCCAGTCTTTTTATTCCCAGCCCAATCTCACTTTCATGGAAGGCAACTCGGAAAAGCTTCCCTTCAAGCCGAACGTCTTCGATGTGGTCTATAATATCGAGTCTTCCCACTGCTATGGGAATATGCAGGCGTTTATCTCAGAAGTTGAACGGGTACTCAAGCCTGGAGGGATCTTTTGCTGGGCAGATCTGAGGACACCCAAAGCGATGGACAAGGAAGAGGAGCTGTTCGAGCAGTCGAAGCTCAAAATCCTCCTCAAAGAGGAGATTACTCCGAACGTCCTTAAAGCTCTGGAACTTGCATCCGAATCCAAGGACAAGGCGATCCGGGCCTCCGTCCCCCGTCTCTTGCTTCAGCCTTTCCGCGAATTCGCGGCTGTCAAAAACACGAAAATATTCAATTCCTTCAAGTCCGGCTCTCTCGAATACTGGCTCTACCGCCTTCAAAAATAAATAAATTATTTTACAAAATATCGGGGATCTCTATAAGGGGATCAGAGAGGAAAAAAAATTGAGGAGGAGATCATGCGCGCACTATTGCTTGCTGCACTCTGCATGTTATCAGCGCCTTTGGCGGCTGAGTCACTAACGGGAACATATGGCATTACCGGTTACGATCCTAGCACAGGAGAGTCTTACCGGGGAAAAGCGAAAATTACTGGTGAGGAGGATGTCTATCAGATCACCTGGAGTTTACCCATTGAGAAAAAGGTGTATATTGGAACGGGGATCCGTCAAGGGGACACGGTTTCTTTCGTCTTTTTAGATCAGAGGACTCCGGAATCGCCGGGTGTTCTGGTGTATAAGATCGATGACGACACCCTTTCCGGGAAGTGGGTCCTGTTAGGCCGTTCGAGAAAAGGTTCCGAAACGCTGAAGCGTCTCGACTAAGAGCTTTGCCGGGTTGGAAATGGAGCCATCTATTTCCAACTCGCTGTTTCTTCAATGACGGGTTTTGTCCAGACATTATCGTGGTTGTCATCATACCAATCGTCAAATCGTTGATACTGTTCAGTTGACAGCTCGCCATCATGCGACTTTTCAACGTCGGCTAAAAAATCCTGGACAATCTCATCGATATCGATGATGGTCGGAGACTCCAGGCTCGCAAGTTGTTCTATGCAAGCATCACACAATGCATCAATCCGCCCCGTTGTGCCCTTTAATTTATCCAGGTCTTTAAGCTTTTCAAGGATATCTGCTCTAGCAGCTTCCCCCGAGTCTGGATCGACAATTTTATACGTTTCCTCTTTCCTGCTGATCACAACTTCTTTCTTCCCCTCAAATTTTGACCGTTTGACCACTTTAAATGCTCGATCTTTCGTATTATACATGAACTTGATCTCACTTTTGGGGCCGTTAGATGTTTCCTTTAGAACAAATACGTAGGTTCCAGGGGTTGACTCTTCTGGAATATACTCAAACTGGACATCCCATTTGGACGGAGGTTCTCTGCCCCCCCTTTCCATCCCCACAATTGCCTCAGAGATCATTTTCGAATATCCATAATCTGATAAACGTAAATCTCCCTCTTCGCCATAAAATAGCTGCTCCAGCCTTTCAATGACTTTGGATGAGGCCGTTCCATTTAAAGCTTCCGTTTCCACAAAGCTTCTGGCAAACAGATGCGCACCTATCCATGTACAATGATCGAGAACGACATCTTCCAAGTCATCTTCCGATTCAGGAACTTTCTCAGCCCCCATGATCGAGTGGATAAGGTTGCTTGTTTTCTGTTCGGTCGGGCTGAGG
>CAZWOB010000184.1:0-2900 GCA_964635295.1 uncultured bacterium | reverse complement strand
TATGAAGCTCGGCAACATTACTGTTTCCACTTTTAATGACAAAGAGATACGCATCCTAATCAATGAGAATATTCGAAACCGCGATACGTTTATCATCCAATCGACCTGTACTGCAAATGGCCAAAGCGTCAATGATCACCTCATGGAACTCTATCTCATGATCCGAACGCTTAAACGCGCATCAGCGAAAAGCATCACTGCGATCATTCCCTACTATGGATACGCTCGGCAAGACCGCAAAGCAAAGCCCAGGGTCCCGATCTCCGCAGCTGACGTGGCATATCTGATCGAGTCAGCTGGAGTTGACCGGGTCGTCGCTGTTGACCTGCACTGCGGACAGATCCAGGGATTTTTTCGCGATGTCCCTGTAGACAACCTCTATGCTTCTATCGCATTCGTTCCCTATTTTGCAAAAAAAGACCTGAAAAATATCGTGGTCGTCTCACCTGACGCCGGGGGAGTACCAAGGGCAAAGCAATTCTTGCAAAAGCTCAACCAGTATTATGTTGAAGGGAACCTGGCGATGATCATTAAGCAACGTGCCGGCGCCGGTACGATCGATAAGATGAACCTTGTCGGCGATGTTGAAGGCGCAGACGCTATTATCGTTGATGACATGTGTGATACAGGGGGAACGCTGGTCAAAGCTGCCGAACTGATCAAAAAAAGCGGGGCGCGCCGCGTTTACGCTGCGATCACACATCCGGTGTTTTCAGATCCCGCTCTTCAAAGAATTGGGCATTCAGTGATCGACGAAATGGTGATTTCCGACACGATAAACCTTTCTCCGGACGCACCAGATAATATCACACAAATTTCTATTGCCCCATTACTTGCGGAGACGATCCGACGCCTGCAGACTGGTGAATCGGTTTCCAGCCTCTTTTAGAGAGTGTCTAAAAAGTAAATATAGCTATCTGAATTAACGGAATCTTTAAAAAAAGTTAACTTTAAACCTATATCCGCCATTTAAGATAACCATTTAAAAAAATAAAAAACGGTTATTTCAAATGAGTGTCAGCTTTTCAGATACAAACCATTATATCGATGCAACAGGCAGAAACTTTCCGTTTGCCGCTCCAGCGGACCAGGTAGGAGACGACAATTTCGACCTCTATGCTTTTGAACAAAACCCCCCTGATTCCCCATCCCCAACCTCGGATCCTGTTGACCTGGTTCGCGGGATGGTTCAATCCAGACTAACGTATAAAGAGCGTGAACGCCGTCTCACCCGTCAATTAAGGGCCGAACAACGGGAAAAGAAAAATTTAAAAATTCAAGTTAAGACAAAAAAATATCTCGGAGCGAACCAAAGAGAACAATCGCAAAAAATTATCTCGAGATTGAGGCGGGAACGGGATAATCTCATCGGAAAAAACAAGAGATACGCCACCCATTCCAAAGAGTGTAAACGCTCCTTGCTGAGATGGAAAGTAAGAGAGGGCCAACTGCTGGGCCGGGTTTCCAGGAGCGAGAATACGATTGACCAATTGAGAAGGGACTTGGCCAAGGCTCGTGAAGAGGTCCAGAGAGAAAAGCGGGAAAAAGAGGCGCGCATCAGTCAACTCCAAGCGAGCGTATCCAGCCTTCAGCAAGATCAGATGAAGTTGCAAAATGAAATTGCCGAATTGCGATCAAAGCTAGCTGCTGTTTGTGAGGAAAATGAGGCATTTTCCAAAGAGATCGTCGTTCTTCGATCCAAAGAGGAAACTTTAGCCGCAGTAAAGGCTACCCTGCAAACTCAACTTGAACTTCTTGTGAATCTTGGAAGGTAGATCAGAAAACCCATAAACGTATGAAATCCCATACGCTTGTAGACCGATGCAGCCATCGGTGATGAGATCAATGCCGACCTCTCCATTTGACACGCCTGCGCCTTTCTTAATAACTGCGTTATAACACTCTGAGCATATCCCTGATTTCTGAACTCTTCCAACGTCGCGATATTTGAGATGTATGCGCACCCTTTATTGAACAGCACACTGCCGGTCGAGACTATTTTCCCCTCTTCTTTTACAGCCATGTGGACATAAGGGGCATCCACAGCATTGGTCAACACTTGTCGAAATCCTTCTTCAGCTTCTTCAGTGAATTCGAAGGCGCTTGCGACCACATGCGCCCACTCATCCAAACATCCCACTTCTTCAACATCGTGAACAGGTTTGGGTATCGGGGCATCTAATCCTCGGCCCATTCCAGGAAAGATGCCTGCAAGTTCCAATCCCTGATCAACAAACGCCTGTTCTAATTGTGGTGTTGAACAGCTTTTTTCAAACCACCAACAGTAGGGAACCCCCTGTTCTTTATACATACGGTCAACTTCACCAACAGCCAGAACGGCCTTGTCACCGTCCCTAACTGAAACAATGCCATTAAACAAAGGCGAAGGTATTCCTGTGCAGACACTGGTACCCCAATCATTGGGCTTCATAGGGAGTTCTAATGTTTGATATAACGTTACTGTTGTATTGCGAACGTCTTGATACAAGGATGCCTGCATGTCAATCATCATCTCACTCTTATTTTTTTCTAGAAGTATAGCGGAAAAGGGGAGAAGAAAAACCCCGTGAAAATCCCGGGGGTGTATGAACCTATCTAATTAAAAAGATTTATCCAGATTTGGATGGATTTTTTCCTGGGGGAGAAAATCGAGACGAAGTCAATATTTGATATTATAGGCAAGGCTCGATTTCTCTTCCCTGGGGAAAAAGGCGCCAAATATGGTTAAAAATTTTAATGAGATAGGTTCATTATAAAAGCTTGTACTTGTCCAGTTTTCTGGCAATTGGGATCAATTGTGATTTGTAGAGACAGCCGAATTTCCTCTTGATGTTGTCCAGATAGTATTCAACTGTACGTGGCGAGATCTTCATGTTGACCCCAATCTCCTTCATGGACAA
>CAZWOB010000183.1:0-2974 GCA_964635295.1 uncultured bacterium | reverse complement strand
CGCTTCAGGCTCTCATACTGTTCAAGTAGACTTTGATATTCAAGGACCGCTTTTTCCCTGGCCTGCCTGGCATATTCCGCTTCTTCCAAGATCTTTGCCGCCCGCGGGTCCATCTCAAAAAACTGGTTCTTCTTTTTAAAATTCTCAATATCGGAAAGTTGTGAAACCATTGAGCGCTGGATCACTCCGAGTTGGTATCGGATATTTTCAAGCGTCTCCCTGAGCTGTTTACGCGTATACTCCTGGTTATCTCTCACTGCCGCCTGCGCAAGGGAGTTCGCGACGTCAACTGCCAGGTTGGGATTGTCCGCGCGCGCGATGATCCGGATCAAATTCGACTCGGAACGGGGAGTGGGTATTTTGATCATATTACCGATCGCTTCCAGGTCCATATCCAGTCCAAGCCTTGTTTTGACTGCTTCGAGATGCTTGGGGGTTTTAATAATTTCAAGGACAGTCGAAATAGTGAAGTTGGTTAGGTTGAACGCCCCTTCCAACACTTCTGGAGCATCTTCTTTCTCATGATAAAGGACGACTGCCTGGGCCTCATAGGTATTGCTGAATTTCTGATTTGCCCAGTATCCTCCGGCAGCGAACAGCAGGCCGCATAAAACAATGAGGATCAGATGCCGCCATACACCCAGATAGAGTTTGCGCGTATCGTATTGATCGCTGAACTCTTCAGAATCGATTTTCTTGAAAAGAGCCTGATTATCGTTAGGCTTGGACTCCTTAGGGTCTTGCGCGGAATGAGGTTCTTTCATGCGTCTGAGCTCCGAGATGCCAAGTAAAAGAATATTCTATACACGATCGATACAATTTTTTATACCCAATTCACTAACTATATTGACCTCCCCTTTTAGGGAGGTGGTTCATGTAAAAAAAAAGCGGATAGAAAATTCTATCCGCTCTTAATCAACAAGCTTTGGCTGTTCAATGCATTAGAACGCCAATCCGAAACGGAGAACGAGTCCCCCTAAACCGAGATGCGTGATATCGTCTTCATCTTCATTGTCTAACCATCCCCAGTACTGGGACTCATAGCCCAACTGAATAAAGCCGTCGGCATCACATAAGAAATCATCAAAGCCCAGCTCAAGGCCGATATAGACCTCATGCTCAGGAACAAATTGACATTGCTTTCTTCTATCCGCACCATCAAAATCACCGGTTGTAGTGAAATCAGAATACATCACACCAGTGCTCAGACGGGTAATCAACGCTAACGGAATGTCGCAACCGCAAGAATTAAAATTGCACAGTTCCCAACGGTTTTCAAATCCCAGGTAAAGTCCCCGCCCCTCATAATCTGTCTTTATTTCTTGATCTTCGAAATTAAGGTTATGAGCATCGACAAGGATTGTGGCGAATTTTCCACCGATAAATGGACGGAAGATCATGCCGTTGCAAATGCAGCAATCTTTCCCAAGCTCAAGATCAAACACCCGGTATTTGAACTGGTAGAGCGTTTCAATCTGCTGAGGGCCGTATCCTTCGGGAAAAAAGTTTTCCACAGTTTTAGAATTGAACCATGTGAAACGGAATCCCAAATTCCATGAATCGCGGTGATAATTTCCTCCTAATCTCCATCCCCAATCGTAGTCAGGGTCAAGAGAAAGGAGAAGATCTGGAGAGCCGCTAATGTCCCGTTGTGTGCTGCCGCTGCAAACATGCCAATAGAGGGCGTCGACATACCCTTCGAACCCACAGCATTCATCGTAGCAGCAGGCATTAGACGGAGCGGAATAGCAAGGATCGCAGGGATCGCATGCGTAATCTGCATGAACCGAGCCCGCTGAAATAGCGAACGTGGCTGCTAATAAGTAAGATAAATATTTCATTTTCTAATCCTTAAATTTTCAATCTAAATCAAATTACGTGGTATCGATGGAAGCGGCCGTAACGGGCCGCTTCTCTATATTCGATTGATTTAGAAATTCGCTCCAAATCGCAAGACCAGACCGCCTAGACCAAGATGTGTAATGTCATCATTCTCGTCATACTCTCTCCAGCCCCAGTATTGAGCTTCGTAACCAAGTTGTAAAAACGCGTCAGCATTGCATAGGCCGCACATTCTGAATTCCAGTCCAAGATACACTTCGTGAACTGGGACGAACAGGCAGTCTTTTATGGAATCTGCGCTAACACTAGAATTTCCAGAGAAAGTCTGTTTAAAATCAGAGTCCATAACCCCGGTGCTCAAACGTGACACTAAAGCTAAAGGAATGTCGCAGTCACAAGCAGAGATGCTGCAAAGCTGCCAGCGGCCGCCCAGACCAACATATAGGCCATAGCCGTTGTAATCCATCTTCACACCGCCCTGAGATTCGGAGTTCAGATTTTCCGCATCCACATCGATCCAGGCGAACTTACCACCGGCGAATGGGCGAAGGGTCAGGCCATCGCAAACACAGCAGGTTCTTCCCAATTCAAGATCGAGAACATCATAATCGAAGTCATACTTCAACTCGACTGAGCTTTCTTCGAAATTCAGTGTGAAATCTTCTGTTGTTTTAGAGTTGAACGATGTGTAGCGAAGACCGAGGTCCCAGCAGTCCCAATGCGCGGCAGCGCCGATTCTCCAGCCCCAAGTGTAGTCCGGGTTAAGAGCGACATACCGCGTATTTTCGCCATCAAAAAAATCGCGGTCAGTGTCGCCGCTGCAGACATGCCAGTACAGCGCATCGACATACGCAGAAAAGCTGATATCGCACCAGTCGATATCGCATAAATTGCATTCATTGCCGGTATAGCAAGGATCGCAAGGGTCGCAACTGTTCGCTGAATAAGCAAACTGCGAAGTCACTAACAGCACTCCAAGTGCCATGTTCCTAAGAAACTTCATTTGTTTTCTCCATTTGAAAAATTTGTTCACTGTTCGATCCGTCAAATAAGATCAAAAAGCTGGATTCTATGAAATAAACAATTTAAATCAAATAAAAAAATTCAATGAAAGACGGCCAGGAACTGGCCG
>CAZWOB010000182.1:0-2979 GCA_964635295.1 uncultured bacterium | reverse complement strand
TATCTTTTAAGCCAGGGCGTTCCCACTGATGCTGCACTGAAAAGCCTTTACTGGTCAGCATCCGATTTGGACCACCTGGATGAAACAGAACCCGATCTCTCGAATTGCGGAATGATCTATTGCCTCCCGATCTGTCCACTAAGCGCGGAATCCGGACAAGAGGTGACCAGCATCGTTCAAGACATTTGCCTGAAGAAATATGGATTCGACCCGGCGATCACTCTGAACACCATCGATGACAAATCGATCGATTGCGTGATCAATATTCTATTTAATAAAACAGATGCTAAAGAAGCTGAACAGGCGCAAAAGTGCATGGAAGAACTACACGAAAAAATGGTCGCAGAAGGTTTTATCCCCTACCGTGTGGGCCTGCATTATATGGATAAAATTGTCTCTCAAGACGAATACTGGGACATTGTCAAGAAAATGAAGGATGTCTTTGATCCCAATCACATCATTTCTCCTGGTAGATATAATCTTATCTAGTCTATATAATTGATCCAGATGAATACCGTTCTTGTTGTCGGCAGCCCCGACTACTACCGTCGTACGTTTTCAGACAATCTGAAAAGCCGCCTGCAATTGATTTACGTCAATCATCGAGGTTTTTCCCGTGGTGATGAAGATCCTTCCACCATCACGTTGGATACGCTCGCAGATGATATCGAAGCCGCGCGCAAATCCCTCAATCTGGATCATTTTACCATTCTCGGTCACTCAGGCCACGCCTACATGGCGCTTGAATATGCCAAAAAATATCCCGCGCATGTCAAAGGTGTCGTGCTGCTTGGCGCAAGTCCTGACCTCAGCCCCGAAAGCCACGCAAAAGCGGAGGCCAACTGGCAAGAGAACGCTTCGGAAGAGAGAAAGGCGGTATTTTTGAAGAGCATGGAACGCACGACCGACGCAATGATCGGTCAATTGCCCGAGGAAAAACAATTCGTCGCCAACTACCTCAGGATGACCCCGCGTATTTGGTACGATTTTACCTTCGACGCTTCTCAACTATGGGAAGGCGTGTATGTCAATAAACCTGTTTTCGATCATGTGTGGGGAAACCTATTTGCCAACATCGACATCGCAAAAGGACTGGAATCATTTGATCTGCCTGTTTTCATCGGATTGGGCAGGCACGATTACATTCTTCCCCCTCCATCCGATTGGGATCGGATCTTGCCCTTGTTCCAAAACGTAGAGATGCACATTTTTGAAAACAGCGGGCACACGCCGCAGCTTGAAGAACCTGAGTTATTCGACCAAAAGCTCCTTTCCTCCTTGAACTTGACTTAAAATTATTTTTTTAATACGTTAAGTTGTAGAAGGGGAGGTTTCTAATGGTCATACGTTTAGCACTATTATGTAGTATTTTATGGACAGGAATCGCCATGGGGACAGCCCCGCAACAGGCGGAAGAGGCGACAAAAACAGCCAATCAAAAGCTGCTCAAAGAATTGCCTTTCAGCAATAAACAATCCTTTGAAGACGCCAAAAAGAATCAAATTGCTCCTCTACCAGATACTGTGATTAAAACGGGCAAGGGAGATACCGTTTGGGATCCAGGGAAATACGATTTCATTAAACTGGGCTCCGATGCCCCGGAAACCGTGAATCCCAGCCTCTGGCGCCAATCGCAGCTAATCAATACATCAGGGCTATTCAAAGTCACCGACCGCATCTACCAGGTACGCAATTACGACCTTTCCAACATGACAATCATTGAAGGGGATTCTGGAATCATCATCGCCGACCCCTTGATTTCTCAAGAAACAGCGAAAGCTGCTCTTGATCTTTATTTCGAGCACCGTCCCAAAAAACCTGTAGTCGCCATCATTTATTCGCATAGCCATGTCGACCATTATGGAGGTGTAAAAGGGGTTGTTTCTGAAGATGACGTGAAGAACGGGAAGGTTAAAATCTATGCTCCCAAAGGATTTTTAGATTCCGCTGTCGAAGAGAACGTGCTGGCAGGAAATGCCATGAGCCGCAGGGCAACATACATGTACGGAAACCTTCTTCCACCGGATCCCAAAGGACAAATCGGAACCGGCTTGGGAATGACGACATCGACAGGTACCGTGACGCTGATCCCTCCGACAGACATCATCACAAAAACAGGCCAGAAAGAAGTGATAGACGGGCTGAATTTTCAGTTTCTTTTTGCCCCAAGCAGTGAAGCTCCCGCAGAAATGCATTGGTACATCGAGGAATTGAAAGCATTATCAATGGCGGAAAACAACACTCACACACTGCACAACACCTACACACTAAGAGGAGCTAAAATTCGTAACCCCCTTCTCTGGTCCAAGTATCTTAACCAGTCGCTATACCTCTGGGGTGACAAAACTGAAGTGCTGTATGGGATGCACCATTGGCCTGTTTGGGGAAAAGACCGTGTTCAAGAACACCTGTCAAAGCAAAGAGATCTCTACCGCTACATCAATGATGAAACTCTGCGGCTTGCCAACCAGGGATATACGATGGTGGAAATTGCGGAGATGATCGAACTTCCAGATTCCCTGGCAAACTACTGGTCAAATAGAGGTTACTACGGAACTCTCAACCACAATGTTAAAGCGACTTATGTCCTGTACCTTGGCTGGTTTGACGGCAACCCCGCCACCTTGCACGTTCTTCCCCCGGTCGAGTCGAGCAAGAAATATGTCGAATATATGGGAGGGTCCGACGCAATCTTAAGCAAAGCTGAACAAGCTTATCAAAACGGTGACTACCGCTGGGTGGCAGAAGTGGTCAATCACGTTGTCTTCGCAGATCCAGAGAATCAAAAGGCTAGAGAACTCCAAGCGAACGCTCTTGAGCAGATGGGATATCAGGCCGAATCGGGCCCATGGAGAAATTTTTACCTGACCGGAGCAAAAGAGTTAAGAGATGGAGTGAAACAGCTACCTGCGCCAAATACTGTCAGTCCAGACACCGTTAAAGCGATGAACCTTGAATTGTTTTTTGATTTTCTTGCGA
>CAZWOB010000181.1:0-2987 GCA_964635295.1 uncultured bacterium | reverse complement strand
TACCAAAGACACTAAGATTCTACACACTAACTCAAGTTACCCATGGTTGTTGGAACAGAAATTAAAAAGTATCAGTAAAACAATTTCTATTCCTTCCTCTCGGTGGTTGGAATCATCAATCAACTACCTCCTTTCTAAAAAAACTGATTGTCACAATAAATGACGACTCTGTAGGATTCTGATCATACAATTTACGAGGCGTTTGCTATGAAAAGGATTCTACTCCCTCTCTTTATTCTTGTTATCACCTTGTCGCAGCATTCGCTGGATGCCGCAAACCTCTACGCATTTCTTGTCTGCGATACCCATGCCAGCGAAATTGAGGAAAGCGTCGAAGAAGACTATAAAAACATGAAAAAAGAGGTTAGGCGCATCTGCCGCTACACAGGGTTAAGACCTCGCATTCGTCGCTATACAAGTTACCGAGTGGATGATGGGATCATCGATGCAATCAACCGTTTGAAAGTTGACGAGGATGATGTTGTCATCTTCTACTACAGCGGACACGGCATGCGCTTTGACTCGCAAGACGATCCCTGGCCCGTCCTGGACTTTGAATATGGCAACCGACAAACCACTCAATGGGAAATCACTCAAGAGCTGATAAGCAAAGGGCCCAGGCTCATTCTTTCGATTGCCGACTGCTGCAACAACTTCATCACAAAATCGCTGATCACCAAGGGAAGCTCTCGCGACAGGAGGGATAATTACCGCAGATTGTTCCTTGATTCCTCTGGAACCTACATTGCTTCTGGGGCAAGCCCGGGAGAATACTCTTTTGGATTAAACGATAATTGGTGGTCTGCAGGGATTAGAAAGGGCGGTTTTTTCACCAATGCCCTTCTCGAAACGATCCGACAAGAGACCAATCAGGAAAATACGTCTCTCACCTGGGATGCCATCTTTGAGTTAGCGATTCTGAAAACGCATGAGTACCAGCTGCGAGACGAACAGGACCCAACGATCTATCAGACCCCGCAGTACAGCTACATTCCCAACTAAGAGGGTGTCTACAAAGTAAATGAAGTTTAGATTGTGACAGATTTTTCTCTGGGAGGATCGCTTGGAAGACGAGGTAAACTGGTATCAGTTGGTGAGTCTGAAAGTGATTCTACCAGGGAAAAAGATGTTGCAAGATGAGCTTTATTTACTTTGTAGACACCCTCTAAGTTGGATGTTAACAGAGGATTTCGACTCTGTGGTAATTAGTGTTTATGGTGAATGTAAAAATGGCTCCGATCCGCTGAAGCTCTGCCATGACATTGGGCAGCAATCCTTTAATGAAGGAATCGTCACCCGTTCTATAGCTGTAGACCTTACGCTTGGAAAGGAGAATCTTTTTCGCCTTTTCGGTAAGAGCATCTCGCACGTTGATTTCCAGAGTCACCTTTCGACCCGTTCGAGCTGAATATGCGTCATCCGCTTCCAATGCTCCGTTGATCTGTTTAATGACAGCCTTAGCAAATAAGCGGCTGACTCTATCTTCAATTTGGTCTGCGACTTTGGGATTCACCCCCTGCGTTGCCGCTACGATCTGATGTTCAGCAAGAAATCCATGGAAAGCTTGACCCTCATTTGCACGCCTTCTTACTTCAATGACAGCAGCTGCATATTTTTCTTCAAACCTCTGACGGCTTCCTTCTGGGATCAGCTCTAGAACTTCCTCTTTGATCTCTTCCATCCATTCTTCAGGCAGATAGTGGAACAAACCATTGATACTCATTGCACAACCAGTAAATAGCCCTGCGATCGCTCCATGGCGGTCGAGATCGATCAAACTGATTCTACCATCTTCTGAAATCGGGATATTGTCATACTTGACGTCGCTAAATTCGTACGTCGCGATAAAGACTGCCAACTGTCGGTACAATTCCTTCATGTAAGGTTTTAGATCGTTATCTGCTAATAATGCTTGATGCAGCCCTCTTTGGAACTCAAAGGATCCCTGTTCGATCTGAGCCCGTTCCTGCATGATCATTCTATGTCCATCCACTTCGATCACCTGTGAAGCAGGGACATCGAGTAGAAAAAGAGACTCTCTCATGATCAGTTCCCTGGCCTCTTGGGATCTCTGAACATACTGATCGTAATGATCTTCATCAACATCAGCAGGAGAAACCTTAAAAACAAAACCAGGAACCGAATCGATCTGACAGACCAAATGGGTTCCACCGCGGGTTATTTTCATTCCTGGAGGTTGTCTGAAATCATAGAAATGCTGTCTTGCCTCTGCCAATTCGGCTCTTTGCGCTTCTGAAAGGGTAAAATCCGGATTTGACTGTTGGATACGCCCCGCTCCCAAACGTTCTTGCGCTGCTCTCTTATAGACACCGAATGCGCGGGCCCTCTCTCTCACTTTTTCTGCTTTTGCAGGAAGATGGGATGAAATTTTTCTTTTGGAGGCACCCTTATTACTTTTACTCGCACGAGGAGCTGAGGAAATTGAACCTGAAGAATCCAGGTAAAATTGATTTCGCGACCGGGCCGCAAGCTTGCCGATCAGCATAATCAATGGAATAAACCCCGTTATCATCGTGGCGACCTTGAATAAATTCAGCAGACGGGAGCTACTTATATGCGTTTCTTCGACTTGATACCGGTTCTTTGCCTGTTTGGAGATAACCCGATACTTTCTTCCTGAGAATGAAAAATAACTATCAAAGAAAGCAGTCGCCCTAAATGTTAATTCCTTAGAGTTTCCCGAAATAATAGGAGATGAAAAACTAATTATAGACATATTTTAATAACCTTATAATAAGAAATAAATTTATAACATTTATTATTATTAATTTCCAGTATTTAATTAAAAAAAATTTTGCTTTATATCATCATTTGAGGGATAAAAAAAGAAACAGGAGGTATCAAGATGAGATACTTAAAAGCGTTTATCGCAGGGATCGTCATCCCCGCAACGGTCTTGCAAATTGCGACTATTTTTGAGTTCTTCTTTGGATGGCCGCCCATCAAGCAGAGCTATTTTTTCCATC
>CAZWOB010000180.1:0-2994 GCA_964635295.1 uncultured bacterium | reverse complement strand
CATGCAGTAATACCCAGGAATGAACATTTTGATAAAAAGTCGGGATAAAATAATTATCGGCATAGTAAATACCAGCGGACACAAAGTAGAATGATTTGAGATTCGAAATGTTTCCATTTGAATATATTAGATGTCAATATGTTTGCTCTCTTAACGTAGAAATGCTAAAATTGTAGCAGGTTCTTTGAAAAGTGAAAAGAGAAAATGTTTTTGCACCAGAACCAGATAAATGACCGTTGCAGAACTATTCGTTATGCAAAATTTACTTTTCAATAATTTGAATTAAAGGAAGTTGACAATGATGAAAAAACCAATCAACGATACAATTCATGCTAAAGGTATGGATATAGCTATTTATACTGTAGATTTTCAAAATGAATTTATATCACTAACTGACATTGCACGATATAAAAGTGATGAACCTAAGGATGTCATAAAAAATTGGATGAGAAGCAAGGATACAATTGAATTTTTAGGGTTATGGGAGCAATTAAATAATGTTGGATTTAAAGGGGTCGAATTCGACTCCTTTAGAAGACAAGCTGGATCAAATGCCTTTACTCTGTCTCCGCAAAAATGGATTGACAACACTAATGCCATTGGTATCGTATCCAAGTCTGGCCGTAATGGAGGAACTTTTGCGCATTCAGATATAGCGTTTGAATTTGCATCCTGGATATCAGCAGAGTTTAAGCTTTATATTATTAAAGACTATAAAAGGCTGAAAAGTGATGAAAGCAACAGGCTTTCATTAGGTTGGAATTTGAATCGTGAAATTTCGAAACTCAATTATAGAATTCATACTGATGCTATAAAGGAAAATCTACTCCCACCAGAACTAACACCATTCCAGATTACAAAGACATATGCCAGTGAAGCAGATGTGTTGAATGTTGCCATATTTGGAACTACAGCTAAACAATGGCGAGAAAAGAATCCTGGGAAGAGTGGAAATATAAGAGATCATGCAACGCTGAACGAGTTGCTGGTCCTAGCTAACATGGAGAGTTACAATGCCATTTTGATAGAACAGGGTTAAATGCAGCCAGAAAGATTGAAGTTATTGAATCAATTAGCTATTCGTCAGTTAAGAGCAATTCAAGAGTTTGGTATGGACACAATAAAGAAACTGGGAAGCAAATAGGGATTTTTGAAATTATATCTGTTTATCATGCATAAATTTAACCAATCCCGGAATTTTGATGGGAAATACCGTATTGACAGAAAGGAAAGATATGTAAAAATACTATAAAAGGTGAGCATGCATAAAAAGCTTACGCTTGAGCTGCATGGGGGCATAAAGCCCTACACGTGGATTATTAGTCCCGAGGAGTCACGTAAAGGTGATTCTGTGGGGTTTTTATATATCTAAGGGGATGTATGTTACATCGAAGGGCATTAATATGAGAATATTTTCAAATGGAGTGTAGACTGAATAAATATCTGGTTGATTAAACAGAATGGAGGTTAATATAATCTATAGTTCCCGGGTAAATATTCTAATTACACTGCAAATATATCAGCCTTTTTTCTTGGGATCGAGTTCGGGCATGTCAGCTTAAACGTTTTGTAGATATCATTGATCTTTTTGACAATCTCCTGAGGCAGAACCTCCCGGTCAAAGACCTTGCATTTCTGATTTCTCAGGTTGAGCAAAGCACTCTCAACAGTATAGCCTGTCCTTTTAAGATCGATCTGTAACATCTTAACCACTACCGATGCTAAGAAAGCCAGCACCAGGTGTCCCCGGAAGGTCTCCTCTGTTTGCACCCTTAGAGGCAGCAGGTTTGTGTAGTTCTTGGCGATGTCAAATATTTGCTCTATCTGAGCACGCATATAGTATGTTCCAAGCAGCTTTTCTTTTGCTATCTTTCTCGAGGAAAAGAGCATGAATATCCCCTGGTTTTCCAGAGCATCATATACATCTGAAGTGCTCATGTCCTTCTTTTTTGCATTCGCAAAAAGCTTGGAGGACTCCAGTCCCCGCATGGTTATATCCCTGCATAAATAGATGTAAGCCTTGTATCCATCCACTACCTCATACTCATCGCAAACTATATAGACATATCTGCCGTTGTACTCCACCAGATTCTCCTTGATCTCAAGTGAACCCAAATGCTTATCAACCATTTGCTTATAGACCTTGCGATTCTCTTTCATACGTGACAGGAAGCTTATCTTGTTCTCATATAACTCCCGGATGTTCTGATCATCCAGATAACCGGCATCCAGTATGGCAAACTTGGTGTTTACGTTGTAGGCTTTCAGTTCGTGCAGTGTCTTCAACAGAGTAGAGATATCGATCACGTTGCCCGGGCAGTAGCGGAAGAAGAGCGGTAGATCCGTTTGCTGTTGTACTACATATATGAGTCTCACTTCGTTGGATATGACTCCGTTATGGTTGCTTATTGCCGTCAGAGGAAAGTGGATACTGTTGGGCAGACCCGTGCTGTCGATTAGAATGTCATTGCCCCCTTTGCGTTTGGCTACAAGAGCCAGGTACTCACTGAAGAACTCACGCTGTGACCATTCGTCACCAATAGAAGCAAGCAGGTCACTTATGCGCTGGCTTGAAAGATTGGCTCCCGGATGCAGCTCCCGAACGAAGCTGCCCTCAAACCATACCTGGGCGTGGCAGTTGGCCATGTTGCAAAGTATATAGTAATAGATCATCGCATAAAGCGTGTCGGGATTTCCGTAGCTCAGCGCATCGATCGAGGCACACAAGCCTTTTTGTCTGATATATTCTGACAGAAAGAAAGTGTCTCCGAAATCAAGGATGAGATTCTCTCTGCTTCCCTTCCTCTTGAATGGAGGTGGCACAAATGATGCCGGTGGTTTACCATAAGTGTCGGTTTTTGGATCATAGGTGAATACCCCCCGTTCCCTGTTCTGGTAAATACCTCTCTTTTCATCGAGGACACGACCCAGATGGGTTTGTTCGGTCATGACCTGTCCATCAACTCTCTTGGAAATGGTGATCTTGGCATACTT
>CAZWOB010000179.1:0-3008 GCA_964635295.1 uncultured bacterium | reverse complement strand
GCTGTGGCCCGCGTCCATCTGCGCACGCTTTTGCGCAGCGCGTGCACCTCTTTTTCATCCACTTCTTCGTCCCGGATTTTTTTATCGAGGTAGCTCTTATAGGCGTTCGCGTTTTCGACGACCAGGGCAAGCCGCTTCGAAAATACGGCCTCTGTTTTTTGCATCACCTTGATCAAACGGTTGGTTTTAAGATCTTTGCCAGAGAGGAAGCGGACGGCATGATAAAACCATTTCCAAAGCCGTCCCCATCCGAAGCTTGCATGATAGACCCGTTGGCTGAACAAACTGGGGACAAGGGAAGCCCTTTCCGTTTTCCCGTGATGGCAGGCGGAGTAAATTTCCTGAAGATTGGAGGCGGTCACTTCTTTGGTCGGTTTGTCTTGATTCTTGGCGAGGTCTTTTCAAAGTACCTGCTCGTTTCCGCATCGTAGTAGCGTTCTTCGCCGAAGGCTTTGATCTCTGGAGTTGTGTCAGGTTTGTAGAGGGCTTCGCCCTGACGTTTGAAAGTGATGAAATTGCGGCTTTGGTAGTAGTACTCGTTCCGTTTGCGCCAGCAGGGCCCCTCGCAGTCGAACCCGTCTGCGGCGATGTAGCTGGCGATCCCCTGCTTCAATGAGATCATCCCGATGGAGTCGAGTTTGACATAGTGGTTATAGAAGCTCTTGAAGTAGATGTACACTTCTAGGTTGGAAGCGGTGAACGGGGTGGTGCCCAGGTCTTGATAGATAATGGCGTTCCCGTTGACCCGATCGAGGAATTCATCGACGAGGTCTACCAAAAGGGCCCGTGCTTCCCAAATATCGAGAGTGTCCATGGATGAGAAGTCAAGGCGGATGCGGTTGATCTTGCTGTTGTAATAGACGACGGAATCTTCGAGCTGCAGGTGATTTTCGTATCTGAGCTTTTCGCTGTAGGTCAGGATTTGTCGCGATACCTCGGTCGCATCGATCGCTTTTTCCATTCTGGGAGCTTGAGAGCCGTTAGAACAGCCGCAAAAAGTGACAATGATGAGCAATAATCCTAGGTATCGAGTCATTCGGTAGGCCTCATAATAGTGAACTTTCCATACTATTTTTTCCCGGAGATATTTGCAAAGCAAAATTCCCGGTGTGGTATACTCTTTTCCTCTATGAAGACAAAACCTGCAGTTGGCGACCAACACATCATTTCCATCAGATCTCTCGGTGCCCACGGCGAAGGGGTCGGTGATTTTCACGGATTCACCCTGTTTGTCGATGGGGCCCTTCCTGGCGAAAAGGTCGAGGTCGAGATCAAAACAGTCAAGAAGACCTATGGGGTCGGAAAGCTCAAGCGCGTCATCGAGCCGTCTCCTGAAAGAGTGGAGCCGGTCTGCCCGCTTGCTGGCCGCTGCGGCGGCTGCCAGGTGATGCCTTTGGAGTATTCCGCCCAGCTTGAATTAAAACGGCAGCGGGTGGTCGACGCATTTGAAAGAATTGGAAAAATTACCAACGCAGAGGTCCAGCCCTGCGTTCCTTCCCCAATGCCATTGGGATACCGGAACAAAGTGCAGGCCCCCATACGACAAGGCAAAGAGGGGATCGAGGTCGGTTTTTACGCGCGCAATTCCCATGAGCTTGTGGAGGTCGACACGTGCTTTATCCATTGCGACCTTGGACAGCGCGTATACGAGAAGAGCGTCGCGCTTCTGAAGAGTTCAGGGATGTCTGCTTACGATTGGCAGTCGGGCAAGGGAGAACTCCGTCATCTGATCATTAAAACGGCAGTGGAAACGGGACAGGTGCTCGTAACGGTCGTCACACGAGGAAAACGAACGGAAGCCCTGGTCGCTTTTGCTGAAGAACTGCGGCGCCAGTGTCCCGAAGTAGAGGGGGTGATCCAAAATATCAACCCCAGCGCTCACAATGTGGTCCTTGGACAGCAATACGAACTGCTTTCGGGTAAAGAGAGGATGGAAGAGGAAATTTTGGGCTTGCGGTTCCTTGTTTCGCCCGCTTCTTTTTTCCAGGTCAACCCATGGCAGGCGCATCAGCTTTACCAGCAAGTGATCGATTGGGCAGGCCTTAAAGGCGGGGAGAACGTGTTGGACGCCTACTGCGGTGTTGGGACGCTTTCACTGCTGCTTGCCAGGGGAGCGGGCCGGGTATTCGGTGTTGAGTGTGTCTCTCAAGCGATCGCCGACGCCGAGAGGAATGCCGCGCTCAATCAGCTGGCCAATGTGACGTTTGTGTGCGCGGAAGCGGAAAAATGGATACAAACAGCTGAGGACATGGACCTTGTTGTCCTGAATCCTCCGCGGAAAGGGTGTCATCCGGAGATGATCAAGGCGATCGGAGCGATGCGGCCTGCCAACATCATCTATGTCTCCTGCGATCCAGCGACATTGGCACGGGACCTTGCTTTATTGAGAACGCATGGGTATCAAATTGAGAAGGCGCGTCCGTTCGATATGTTTCCTCAGACCGCTCATGTTGAGACAGCGGTTAAACTGTCAAAGCAGCTTTGACCACTTCCAATTGCTCTTCTGTTTGGATGAATCCAGGGCCTCTGCAGCGCCTTCCCGTCATCACGACATCTTTGAAGGTCTCATCGATATTTTCTTGTGAAAGAAGGCCCCGCTTCTCCATATTTCGCAGAGCAAGGGTGGAGATCAAAGTGCCAGTGCGCCCGACTCCGGCGCGGCAATGAACGATCGGAACTTTACCTACTCCCATTTTTTTATCGATGATCTTTGTGATTTCAATGAGCTGGCCCATATCGGTGACATCAAAGTCTTTCCAACCGGAGAAATGCAGGCGCTGCACCTGTTTTGTCTTCCCATCCATACGTACATCATAAGTAAAAAGGGTCAGGTTTTCTCCCATTTCCTGAGAGTTGACGTATTCGACAGAGCCTGTTTCGTAGAATTCTCTACCTTCCAAGGGGAAGTAAGGGGAGATTCCATCTCTTAGGGTGGTAATGTCAACGATGAAACCGTTATTCTCAAATGCGGCTTTCCAAAATACCCCAAAGTCAACGGTAACGGGGGC
>CAZWOB010000178.1:0-3020 GCA_964635295.1 uncultured bacterium | reverse complement strand
GTTAATCCACCTCTGTTAATCGATACATATCTCCCGTTGCTTCTAAAAGAACTCCTGCTGTTCCATCCGGAAACTTGAAAAATCTAGGGTCAACCCTGTCTCCAAATAGATCATTCAATGAGTTATTGGGGCCTAACGGGTCCAAATTCTCATCGACAAGCTGAAGGCTGAAAAGTTCAAGCCCTTTTTCGTCCAATTTTCCGGAGGTTCCGAATAACTGGCCGCTAGGTAAGTCACCAATAATTGCTGTAAGCGTATTGAAAGATTTCTTACTTATCACAGGTCCTGTTACCGCAACGAATGAAAATAAGGAAAATTCCGGACGTCCATATTGTGCAACCGGTTGTTCGAAACCTGGTTC
This sequence comes from uncultured bacterium, assembly GCA_964635295.1. GTDB lineage: Bacteria > Chlamydiota > Chlamydiia > Chlamydiales > Waddliaceae > Waddlia. The sequence continues at coordinate 2,659 of CAZWOB010000178.1, read as the reverse complement.
TGGAACAGGCGCCACGCTAACGGGAGCAGGCTCAGTTCCCAGAATGAAGGCCTGTCCTGGAGAAACATAGAAGGTTCCTTCCCGGGCATTGCCGTCTGGGTTGCGTCCCCAGCCAAAGTTCTCTACCTCGTCGGTCTTCTGCAGATCAAACCAACTAATAAAGTTCAATTCTTCTGCTGTCACGCCTCCGATATCACCAAAGGCCAAACCGGAAGGTGATGATGAGGTTTCCAGGTGTTGAACATTCCGAACTCCTTTTGCAGCCACTACAACATCGCCGTTATCAGGATCGATAATTAATATCTTACCTACATGGTTGTCGTCGAGTTGAGGAGCTTTGCGTCCCTCCATTCCAAATGGGATATTATCCCCAGTGACATACACGATTTTTCCATTGGGCGCGAGCTCCATCGCTCCTCCCAAGTGGAACGGACCGTCTTGGGCTTGTAAAGCGACGATCGGCCTGGGATTGCTGAGAACGCCATTTTTATACCTGAATTCATAAATGATTTGGTAGACATTCGCTATCGGGATGGGGCCGCCAAATAGAGAGTAATTCGGCGCGTCTATGCGGTAGATGTCCCGATCCAATAGCGGGCCGGATCCTCCATTGCTGTTTGGAAAGACATCAATAGCAAGAAAATCTTCCCGTCCTCCCGCTGGATCATCAGGGAATGGCAGCATTTTCACGGGGACATTATCCGGTAATGTCAACGATGTTAATGCGACGTATAAGACCTTCTTGTTAGGTCTGCCGACCACGTTGATTACTGCTTGGAAAGAACCCAATTCTGTGCCTTCAGGGCTCATCGACGGATTAAAGATCTCTGTGATCCGATCCTCAGTAGGGCAATGCTTGGCCTTTTTTCTCGTGCAATAACTGAAAATCTTCCCTTCTGCCTGATTGATGATCAGCAATTCATGCTTTCCATTGGCAACTGGTGAGCCCAGGTTGCCCGATGTTTGCACGTTGTCCACAAGCTCAACTTTTATAGAAATATTAGATGGGCTTGGAGCTGGAGCCAGTAAAGGCTCGTCAGCGTTGATTTTGGCATATTCCCCAAATGGAGGGCAAAATATGCAAAGAGCAATAAATACCGAGAATAATGATAAGTTTTTCACCATTAACCTCCTCCTTTTTTTTATAATAATTTCCCGCAAGAGAAAATTAGATTAAAAAATAGTTTTAAATAAGTGCTTTTGGATTTTTCGTGGAAAATAATTGTATTTTGAATATTAATTACACACCCTATCTCCCAAATTTTAACATGTATTAATTAGTTTGTCAATTAATTAGTTTAATTAATTGCACTTTTGTTAATAAATCGAGATGATGGAAAATTCATTTTTTTTGTAATATTTTTTTAATTAAAAAAAATATGATATAATGCTAAATAGGAAACATGACTGGTATATATGGAGATAATCACATGACCTCTTCACAACGACTAGCTTTATTCGGGGAAGCAGAAAAAGGGACTTTCCGCAAGCCCCACCTGCTCCGTTCTTTGCCTCAGGTGATGGAATCCCTGGGAAATCCCCCTCCTGAGAGCAGAGGGCTTTTTTATGCAGTACAGGCCTTAATGTATGACTACGATCTCATTTTTTTTCGGGTAGAGGAAGAGGGATTCAGTTATCAGGACTATTTTTCAGGATTGAAAATTTTAGAAAAAGAAGAGCTGTTCGATGGCATATCGGCAATTTGTCTTCCGGGGGTAGGCGATGCTGAGATCATCGACTTTGTCATTCCTCTTTGCCAGTACTATCAAAGTATCTATATTACTTCTGAATCAGATCTGTATGACTATCTGACAATGCATCAGGGAGAATCCCTTCTCCCCGATGATCAGTAATCGTTAGCTAATTTTAGCAGCAAAAAACTTCTCAAGCCCTTCCTGGGTCGGTTTCATCGCCTGGCTTCCTTCATTCCAGTTGGCCGGACACACTTCACCGTTATTCTCAAAAAAGATCAATGCGTCCAGCATGCGGAGCGCTTCATCCACAGAGCGTCCCAGGGGAAGGTCGTTGACGAGCTGATGCCGGACCTTACCTTCTTTATCGATAAGGAAAAGACCTCTGTAGGCAATCCCTTCCTCTTCACAGAGAACGCCATAGTCTTTAGCGACCGTTTTATGGATATCTGAAATGATCGGATAGGAAACGCCTTCGATCCCGCCTTTGCTGACAGGTGTCTTCAACCATGCATGGTGAGTGAAGACGCTGTCGATCGAACAACCGACCACTTCACAGCCCCGCTTCTGAAAATCTTCAAGCTTTGACTGGAACGCATGCAGCTCGGTTGGGCAGACAAACGTAAAATCTAAGGGGTAAAAGAAAAGAACGACATATTTTCCTTTGTACTGTTCAAGGGAAAACTGGTTGATCGTTTTGTTGCCGGCCGCAGCAGACGCTTTGATGGCTGGCGCTTTTTTTCCAATTAATGTGCTCATGGGGTTAACCTCCAAATATTTCTTTTGCTCTTGAAAGCCAGGTTTCACGGCCGATGGTTGTTGCGGGCCCGTGGCCTGGATAAACTTCAGTTTCCGGCGGAAGCTTGGCAAGCTTCGCTAACGACTCCCACATATCTTTCGGACTGGCTGTCGGAAAGGAGAGGTTGCCGATGCTGCCGGCAAAAAGGGTGTCTCCAGAGATCAGTGTG
>CAZWOB010000177.1:0-3025 GCA_964635295.1 uncultured bacterium | reverse complement strand
TCGGCAAACCAGGCAGGATCAGCAGTCGTCCACCTCCCCCAAGATGCGTCGTAATACCGCCTCCCAAAATAAACCCAGCCCGTCTCCCCATCCACTCGCTTCGACGAAAACCGCCAAGGTGAAAGAGATGATTGGAACAACTCCTCGCCAAACGCTGAATAGCGGTTGACTTCAAACTCCCCATTCTCAAGATAGAGAAGGGAGACATTTCCACGAAGATCGTGCTGAGGCGCATACTGGACCTCATCAATTTCAAATAACACTGCAGAACCAATATCGCTTGCAAGATCGCTGCCTAATACCCTTAATTCACGAATCTCTCCGTGTTCAAGTAATCCAATCTCCCTCTCACCACTGTAGAGATACTTTTGATCTGACAGGATATTTCCATTTAAAACCACCTTTCGACTAAGACGGCGATGAAACGGATCATAGAGATATAGATAAATGTGCTCCTGGGTATGAACCTCTACGAGTCGATCAAGGGCGTCATAAACACAGTGATGCCCCGTTTCAAACGTCTCCAGATTGCCGTTCGAATCATAAATAAACTGCTGTCCATCAAGGTCGATGAGCTGATTCAGATCGTTGACCCGGTAAGTAGAATCATCCCGCATCCGTCTGTTCGCAAGAGAATCCGTCTGGTAGTTGTGGTCGACAAATCCAGATTCGGAAGTCAGTTGATTCAAGTGATCGTAGCTGTACCGACAATTGACCTCCCCTAAAGGATCGATATGCTTTAAGGATGTCAGATTGCCAACAGAGTCATAGACACACTCCTGAGACAGCCTATCCGATATTAATGACAAAGGAGCTCCTCGAAGGTCGTATTGATACCCCGCCTTGCCCGCAATCGAAGAGTTGGACTCCTTTATCCTTCCGGATAAATCATAGTCATAGTGATGGATGAACTGGCCCCGCTGAACAGACAATAGATGCGCCGCATCAAAGTTGTAATCAATGGACGACCCATCGGGCAATATCTGTTCGACCAAACGACCGAGCAGATCATAGACATAATCGATGGAATATTCCCCGTTGAAACTTTCAGAAAGCATGTTTCCATATTCATCAAAACACCTTTCAAGTGTCGTTTGATTGACCTCATCCACTGTTTGGACCACATGACCATTGAGGTCATATACGTATCGGTAATGCACAGTCCCATCAGAGGAGAACAGCTCCACCAACCGATCCAGGGCATCATATTGATGATGGATCACCTTGCCATCAGGCTTGCAAATGTTGGCAACTTTTCCGGTAGGAGTGTATTCGGTCCACGTGATTTTCCCCTCAGGCTCAAAAATAGCTGTCTGCCTGTCCAACTGGTCATACTCAAATGCTGTCAGAAGTGTTCTTTCATGTGTCTGACCGGTATAGACATGTTCTCTTCTTTCCTGGAGGTTTCCAACCGCATCATACGCGAAAGCGGTCGAGTGAAGCAGATTTCCCAAAGGATCCAACTTTTCCTCTTTGATGAGGTTGTTTTGACTGTCAAACAAAGAGCGGGTCTGCCGGCCGAGCGGATCTATTTCGATGGTCGTGGGCTGTCTGCCATAGGTATAGATAAAGCGGGTTTCATTTCCATTAGGGTCAACCATTTTGGTTACTTGACCCAAGGCGTTATACTCCTTGGAAGCCGTCTCCAGACCGTTGTCTGTCAAGCGGGTGCGTTTCATGAGATTGCCGTCGAAGTCGTAAAAGAAAAGGGTTTTTGAAAAAAGGTTCCCTTCTTGATCTTCAATGCGCTCTTCGACGACTTGATCCAAAGCGTCAAAAACCTGAATAGTAACGCGGTATTGTCCGTCGGCGAACTTTTCCCAGGTTTGATCTTGCCTTCCAAGAGAATCGTAACCATAAAGCGTTTCCTGATCGCCGCATCTTCTTGAGACAAGCCTGCCGGCTCCATCATAAGAGTATTCGGTCACGATCCCTTCCGGATCGATCTCTTTTAAAAGATGATAGGCGTTATATATCCAGTATCTTGATAACAGAAGCTCACCACTATCTGAAAATACCTCTTCCGATGTTTTCCGCTTTTTGTAGTCGTGGGTATAAACAGTGCGTGTACCGTTTTGATCAATATGCTCTGCCAAAACGCCATCTGTCTGATAGATGTATCTCTCTTCCGTCCCATCGGGATACTCAATGTGATAGGGAAGACCATAGGCAGTATATTTTTTCCGCGTAACGTTTCCGTTGCCATCGATCACTTCTGTCTGATTGTCATCAATATCGTAGCTGTACTCTTCGACGCAACCTCTGGGGTCTGTTTTTTTGATCAGCCGGTCAAACTCATCGTAAACGTAATGGGTAGTGTTGCCATTGATATCGGTGGAAGAGGTGCAGTTGTGCTTATAATCGTAAGTGAACGATTCTGTCAGGGAAACGGGTTGACGAATGATTCTTTTGATCAGACGATTGGAATAGTCGTACGTACATTCCTCTTCTTGTGTCGGAGTTGTTTTTTTGCGGCAGTTGTCATGGTAATCGTAGGCATAAGTCGAAATTCTCCCTAATGGATCTTTTTCCCAAATGACCTTGCGATGCTCGTTGTATTTCCATTCGCGGGTAAAGGCGTAACAGTTTTTCGAATCGTAAACATCTTGTTTAAGTAAACAACCACGGCGATCGTAGGTATTGATCGTTTTTGTTAATAAAACTTCTTCTTGTGTCTCAGGATCCAAATAAAACTCTTCGACGATTTTCGGCAGTCCGACAGGAGAAACGGTTGTCGGCTGTATGCGCGTGATCAATCTTTGCGACACTCCTGTCAGATCGAAAACATCGGATGTACAGCCGTCATCTTTGATCTCCTCAATAACTGCACCTGCGGCATCATACGTGTAAAAGGCTCTTTCTTTAATTCCATCGCTATCCGAGGTAATCTCGGAAGCGATTTGAGAAGAGTTCCCGACGTATGAGGTATGAACAATCTGCCTCCCGTCGTCCTTTTCGATCAAGAGATGGCGATCGTTGTATTTGTAATAAACGTCGTGACGATCGCACGGGATCTCTATTTCCT
>CAZWOB010000176.1:0-3035 GCA_964635295.1 uncultured bacterium | reverse complement strand
AAGTCGAGTGGGTGATGTCTGCGGGGACGCAGATGGGTGATAAGAACAAAACCTTGGCGAGCTTAGCAGGCTCTGCGAGAAATTAAGTCCCAAAGTCGAGTGAGTTCTGTCTGTTAATTATAAAATAAAAGTCTACCACTAGAGGAAAAAATTACAAACGAAAAGTCGACCACCAAAAAGTATCTCCGAGTACCATAGAGGTCTCGGAGGTAAAAGGAGATGAAAACGGTGGAAGACTATGAAAAGATAAGAAGAGAATATTTTATAGAGGGGACGAGTATTCGAGGGATAAACCGAAAGTACGGCTATTCGCGAGAAATAATCCGGAAAGCGATAGCGAAGCCAGCGCCGGAACCATACAAGCTAAAGCAAGCCAGGAAAGCGCCAGTGCTAGGAGCATACAAAAAACGCATCAAAGAAATGTTAGACGAAAGTGATAGAATGCCGCGAAAACAGCGCTACACAGCGCATAAGATCTATGAGTTGTTGAAAGCTGAGGAAGAATACACAGGGAGTGAAAGTTCGGTACACAACTTCGTCAGTCAACAGCGCAAGAAACGAAAGATAAGGAAGGCATACCTACCGTTAGAATTTGACCCTGGGGAAGATGCACAAGCGGATTGGGGAGAAGCGTTTGTAATCATGAGAGGCAAAACAGAAAAAGTGAATTTATTCATAATGAGGCTGAATTACTCGAGGGTACGCTTTGTAATGGCTTTTCCCTTTCAAAGACAAGAAGCCTTCTTCGAAGGTCATATACAAGCCTTCCATTTCTTTGGTGGAATACCACGACGTATTACCTATGACAATCTAAAGACAGCTGTTTTTAGAGTACTGAAAGGTAAAAATCGTCAAGAACAGAAAACCTTTATCACCTTTCGAAGCTACTATCTTTTTAAGAGTTATTATTGCAATCCTCAACAAGGACATGAGAAAGGTGGTGTGGAAAATGATACTGGATATTCTCAACGTAACTTTATGACACCAATGCTAGAGGTTGAATCGTATCAGGAACTCAACGAAATCTTGTGGAATAGATGTCTACAGGATGTGAAGCGTAATATTCGAGGTAAACAAGCGCCTATTGAAGAATTATGGGAGGAAGAAAAACCATATTTGCTACCCTTAGTTCCAGCTGATTTTGCTGCTTGTACGACGCATCTGGTAAAACCAAATAACTACAGTCAAGTGCAATTTGAGACCAATCGTTATTCTGTCCCAGAGACATACCGAAACAGCCAACTCGTATTACAAGCCTATCCATTTCGAGTAAAAATACTCTGCAATCAAGAAGTAATTGCTGACCACCCTCGCTGCCTAGACCGAGAACAGGATATCATCGAACCAATGCACTATCTTTCATTATTGGAAAAGCGTCCAGGGGCTTTTGATCATGCTATTCCGATACGCCGTTGGCGAATAAAGTGGGCAAAAGAATATGAACTCTTGTTATATCAATTGCGCGATCGAATGCCAGATGGACGCGGCGTGCGAGAATTCATCGCCATCTTGAAGCTGCATCAAGAATATCCGACCAAACTGATTGAACAAGCGATCAAAATGGCGCTCGAACTTGGTTCAACCAGTCTCGATGGAGTGCTTATGTGCATCAGAAGGATCCAGGAATGTGACAACTCATTGCCATCCCTGGATCTAAGTCATCATCCTCTTTTAGCTCAAATTGGAAATCAACCACTGGATCTACAACAATATAATCAATTGCTGAATGAAGGGATGTAAGTTATGTCAAAAAATGATTTATTAGAGAATTACCTGCGTCAACTACGTTTACCTACTTTTGTGCGAAACTACCAGTCATTTGCAACCGATGCGGCACAGAACCAACTCGACTACACTCGTTTCCTGTTAGCCTTGGCAGAACAAGAGATCCATCAGCGCGAACAAAATCGTCTCCAAAAGCACCTCAAGGATGCCCACTTTCCTATCCCTAAGGAATTAGCAGATTTTGACTTTTCGGCTATTCCAAATCTCAATAAAGCTAAGATATTGGATTTAGATCGGGGAGATTACATCCTCAAACGAGAATCCATCATCTTGATTGGTAATCCTGGTTTGGGAAAAACTCACCTTGCCATTGCTTTAGGGCGCAAAGCTTGCCTACAAGGTCACAAAGTGCGCTTCTGGACAGCCGCCAGTTTAGTAAACGAATTGCTTCAGGCTCAAGATCAGCACCGCTTACATCGCTTTATCGCATCTGCACTAAAGCTTAACCTGGTGATCTTAGATGAACTCGGTTTCATCCCCTTGACTTCTCAGGGCTCTCAGGCTCTGTTCACCTTTTGCTCAGAGCTTTATGAGCGTACAGCTTTGATCATCACCACCAACCTCAAGTTTGCTGATTGGGTGAAAACCTTTGAAGATGAGCTCTTAACCGCTGCTCTTCTAGACCGTCTTACCCATCATGCTCATATCGTTGAATTGATTGGCGAATCCTATCGTTTCCGCCAGCGGCTTGGCCAAACATGAGGAAGGTTTATCGCTTTTTTCAGACATTATCAGGGATTAATGAACAGAGGACGATGCAACTTACATCGGTCCTCTGCCCTGATAACGTCACCCTCTCGGCGCTCAGGTCGCTCCTCAGCGTTGCCCTATCCTCCGTTTGGGTGTTGAAATTCTATCACATCGAGGCTCATCCTAAGTGGTCGATTTTTCAATTGTAAAATGGTAGATTTTTTGATTGTATTTTTAATCTTTATTTTGCCAAAGTGGTTGGTTTTTCGTTTGTAAAGTGGTCGACTTTTCGATTGACAAATACAGGAAGGGAAGATCCAAATTCATCTAATAATCCTTGTGTTACTCTGAAAACACCACCATCAACAGCTACATCTTCGCCAAGAACTAGAATAGTGTCATCTTTACGCATTGCTTCTCGTAAACCATCGTTAATAGCATCTACCATTGTTTTTACAGACACTTTATCCCTCTTTTAAAAAATCTAATAAATATTTTTTTTGTTCTTCCAATTGTTTAGTAGGCGTCTCGTACATATAATCAAAAATGTCTTCAGTTTT
>CAZWOB010000175.1:1441-3037 GCA_964635295.1 uncultured bacterium | reverse complement strand
TCGATGGCAAGTTCCCTGCGTTCTTCAACAGAAATTGTGCGCCCCTTGACATTGTCAATCAGCCTCCGGGCATTTTCCAAATATCGGGATTCTTCCATCACTTCCTGCCATCTATTCGATCAAGTCCCAATTTATACCAGAATCCCCCCTTTACAAAAAGCGGATTCCGAGTCCAAAATGAATGATAACCCGGGAAATGTTTTGTTTCGATTACTCATCGCTTTTTGCCTGCTCTTTTTACCGCCATTGTCAGCCAAGGTCACCCTTGGAATTGATCAATTGTCCAATGGAAAATATGACCATCTATTGAAGGGACAGCGGGTAGGCCTGATCACCAATCACACGGCAGTGAACAGCCGGATGGAAAGCACGATCGACCTTTTGAAAGCGCACGCCCGCAAAGGAGGGTTCACGTTCGCCGCCCTCTTTGCCCCCGAACATGGACTGACCGGCTCCTCCCACGCAAACGCTTCGATCCAGGACGGCCGGGATAAAGACGGAATCCCGATTTTCAGCCTCCACGGGAAGACGAAGCGGCCGACAAAAGAGATGCTATCCCATGTCGACGTTCTCATCTTTGATATTCAGGATATCGGCTCGCGCTCCTACACCTACATCTCCACTCTTTTCTACGCAATGGAAGAAGCCGCGAAACACGGGGTCCGGGTGATCGTCCTCGACCGCCCCAACCCTATCAACGGAACGACGATCGACGGTCCTATGATGGAAGAGCGGTGGCGTTCATTTGTCGGCTATATCAATGTTCCTTATTGCCACGGCATGACGGTTGGGGAGCTGGCGCGCTATTTCAATGAGGAATACAAAGTTGGATGCCACCTGGACGTGGTCCCCATGCAGGGATGGGAACGTCGGATGACCTTCCGCGATACCGAGCTTCCCTGGGTGCCGACAAGTCCTCACATTCCAGAGGCGAGCTCCGCCTGGTACTACCCGACGACAGGGATCCTTGGCGAGATCTCGATGGTGAACATCGGCGTGGGTTATCCGCTCCCGTTCAAAATCGTGGGGGCTCCCTGGATCGACGCCGACGCTTTCGCGGCAAAGCTGAATGCGCAGCAATTTCCCGGCGTCCGCTTCCATCCGTTCCATTTCAAACCCTTTTACGGAGCTTACAGCGGTCAGGAATGCCACGGCGTGTTGATCGTGATCACGGAAGAGCGGACCTATCTGCCCGTCACCACCCAATACCTCCTGATCGGCATCCTCAAGAGCTTGTATCCAAGGCAGTTCAGGGAGTCTCTGCAAAAGACCGCCCATCGCAAAGAGATGTTCAGCAAGGTCAACGGCACCGACGAAGTTTGGCGGATCATGAAAGAGGAACCCTATATCGTCTGGAAGCTCAAAGAGATCGACCATGCAAACCGGGAGCGATTCAAGCAAAAACGGGGACGCTACCTCATCTATCGCTAAATCTTTTTTCCCACGCTTCGACCAAATCAGGACAGAGCGGTTCGCCATACGCTACGACAGGAGCGGCGTCCTGAATTTCATCCTTTGCCAATGTTTCCACTTCCTGCGGCTGTTCAGGAGGGAGCATCTTCCCCTCTCTCCTTTCAAGAGTGACAAGAACATCCA
>CAZWOB010000175.1:0-1341 GCA_964635295.1 uncultured bacterium | reverse complement strand
AAACCGCCAACCATCGTATGCCATGTGCTTTAAGAGGAAATGAACCTAAGATTAATTTTAAGTTAACCAAAAACCTAGCACTCAAAACAAACAACTGCTAATCTGTTGACGTAAATCTGTTGAACCCCTAAAATTTATGATGATTAAACGCACTATCGAGGAGAAACCACCATGAGCACTAAAATGAAAGTCAAGCCTTTAGGCAACCGTGTTCTCATCAAGAGATCGAAAGCAGAAACCTCAAAAGGAGGGATCCTTCTCCCTGATTCCGCTCAGGAAAAACCAAAGGAAGGCACAGTCCTCGCTGTCGGCCCCGGTAAAATGGACGAGAACGGAAATGTCGAGACAATGCATGTCGCAGAAGGCGACCGTGTTCTTTTCAGCTCTTACGCCGGCACCGAAGTGAAGGGAATGGACGAAGGCGAAGCAGACGAATACCTCATCCTCTCACAAGAAGACATCCTAGGAATCCTCGCATCATAAGGAGCAAAGACGCATGGCTAAACTACTTAAATTCAAAGAAGACGCACTTAAATCAATCCTTAAGGGGGTTCACACACTCAGCAAAGCAGTCAAGGTCACCCTTGGGCCCAAAGGGCGCAACGTGGTCATCAACAAAAGCTTCGGCACGCCTACTTCGACTAAAGACGGAGTCACCGTCGCGAAGGAGATTGCGCTGAAAGACAAGTTTGAAAACATGGGCGCGCAGCTGGTCAAAGAAGTCGCTTCCAAAACATCAGACACAGCCGGCGACGGCACAACAACTGCAATTGTCCTGGCAGAAGAGATTGTGAGAAAGGGAGCGAAAAACGTCGCTGCCGGCTCCAATCCGATGAGCCTTAAGCGCGGGATCGACATCGCTGTACAGACATTGACCGAAGCGCTGCAAAATCTCGCGACCCCCGTTAGAACATCGGACGAAGTGAAGCAGATCGCGACGATCTCAGCCAACAACGACCCGGAAATCGGCGGCATCATCGCCGAAGCGATGGACAAGGTCGGTAAAGACGGCATCATCACAGTCGCTGAAGCGAAAGGGATCGACACCACTTTGGACGTTGTGGAAGGGATGCAGTTCGACAAAGGGTATGTCTCCCCCTACTTCATCACCAACGCGGAGAACATGACTGTTGAACTCGAAAACGCTTATGTGCTGATCACGGACAAAAAACTTTCCGCAGTCAAAGAGCTTGTCGCATTCCTGGAAAAAGCGATGGAAAAAGGGCCAAGACCGCTATTGATCATCGCAGAAGATATCGAAGGGGAAGCGCTGGCGACCCTGGTTGTCAACAAGCTCAAGGGCGGACTGCCTGTCTGCGCGGTGAAAGCGCCAGGCTTCGG
>CAZWOB010000174.1:0-3069 GCA_964635295.1 uncultured bacterium | reverse complement strand
ACGAAAGCGATGCAGATTTCCAAGTAGAATGCAGGGCTGAAATGACTAGAGTTGCTCGTCAGGCAGAAGAAACAAACAAGCAGCAAAAGAAGGTTGATTATTCTGCTCAATTTGAAAAGGCGATCGAGTCTGCGGATTTTTCGGTTTCGGATGCCGTTTCATCTGACAAAGGCGCTTTTGCAACGTTGACAGGGACCCGCCACGAGAATGAAGACAGGTTTTTGAATTATTATTTTCGAGCTGGAAGCACTCCATTGATGGTAAAAGCGGTCTTTGACGGACATGGAGGCGATGAGGCGGCCCAATTCTGCCGTGACAAATTTTCCGAAATTTTTCCCGCCTGCTGGACAGAGTTTGTCAAAGAAGGAAGGCCGTTTGAAATTGGAAACGCTTTAAAGACAATGTGCGTGTGGCTGGATGCCGCACATCAGGAGCATTCTCGCAGTTACGTCGGAAGGCCGACAGCTGGGACAACTGCTTGCATGACGATGATCATTGGAGATCTGTTGTTTGTCGCCAGTGTGGGTGATTCAAGCGCAGTCCTGTGCACTCCGAACTCGGAGGAGGCGAAGCAATTATCGTTCGAGTACAAGGGTTCGGATGCCTACGCTCAAAAAACCGTGACCGATAGAGGAGGAGCGATCATTGGAGGCAGAGTTGCCTATCGAGGGAGAGGGTCGCTGGCTGTGACCCGGGCAATTGGAGATGAGTACTTAAGAGGTGCCGATGGAATGAAGCCGATCTCTCCCATTCCCGGAATCACTGTCGTAGATCTTTCCAGATTGAAAGATAGGGATAAATGTACGCTTCTCATCATGAGCGACGGCGCGTCAGATGTGGCCGCGCCAGCCGCGCTGGCAAGGCAGACCAATCGTTTACGGGGTCAGGGGGCAAAAGAGGTGGACGTTGCGAAGACGCTTGTGACAGGTGCAAAGCTTGCCGGTTCCATCGATGATGTGACTGTTGGGGTGGTTTATCTTTAACCCATGTCAAAGCCTTTCTCGGAATAGATCAGCCTGAAATTGTTTAGAAACATCTCTTTTCGGGTTGCGACAACACCGGCGTCCGTGCCAACATCCGTATGGGTAGTCGGAACTGAAAGCGAAGGGGTGCAGGTGGCTGCCGTGCAGTTGTGAGCTTGCGTTCCTTTGATTTCGATTCTTGTACTTGCCGTCACTGTCGTACTACCTGTCACTGCCATCAGGACTCGTTTGATCTCTTCCTCGTCGCTTTCAAGAATATATTCCTGCAGCCAGGCGGCTTTCTCTCTTACAACAGGGTGATCGGAATTCGTGAATATCCTTCTGGAGATATCCTGGGGATCAAAGGGAACACCCTGGATCCGTTCGCAAAACTGTTCGTGCGTCAAGTTATCGAGCGCACTCTCGTAAACCAGCCGCATGACAACCTGCTCTTGCAGAGTTTCCCCCATGATCCCTTCAACCATCGAATGGATGGCCATGACTTGGGCGCGGTATCCGTTATCGTCTAAAATAATTGTTTTTGCCAGCTCTTTGACTTCGGCCGGATCGGTAGGAACTTCATCTTCGTCGACTGCCATTAAGACTGATGTTAAGGTTGTGATCTCTTCAGGAGTTAATTCTCGAGGGCGGTTATAGAGATCAAAAAAGAATCGCAATTTTTCCGTTTGGCACAAAAGCGATGCTGATTGCATCAGGATGTCATCATTGATCTGATTATTGAACTTGATCATCAAGTTGACGCATTGATAGACCGTAGGAGTTAAAATACTTCCGAGAGTCACACTTGGATCTATGAGCGCGAGCCTGATCAAGTTGCGTCCCGCACTTTTCAATAGGTCTTTCTCTTCTCTAGAATCGCTGTTTTCCAGGGTTGGGATTCCGTCTTGCATTTTGATCCCCCTGTTCGGAGATCCGTCGAATAGATGGAGCGCTAAATGGGTAAACAGTTGTCGTTTTAATCCCCCAGCGTCGATTCCTGGGCTGTCTGTGAGATCGTCGTTGAAGAATTTGTACATTTGCATAGGTGAGAGTTTTGAAAGAACGAATTCAGGAAGTTCGGAGATAACGGCCGGATGAAGATGAAGAATGTTGGTGATCAGTGTTCGGCGCATATTGATCAGGAACATGAATGGCCCCTCCTGGACATTTAGCGCATGGGCTCTTAGAAAATCGTGAAATAACACGGTCAGTACGTTGTTCCATACGTCACTGGAGTCAAATAAAACTAATGGACTGATTTGCTGGTCATCTTGAAAAACGGCCTTGATTATTCCTTCATTGTCCAGGGAGATGATAATCTCTTGATCGGTCGATTCAATCCAGATGTGCAAGTCATACTTGCCGGTAGTGCGATCGGTCTCAGGCCACATTTGCATTCCATCGCTTTCCCATGGGGTATCACTGTCATACTCTTGTCCTCTTGCACCATTGAAAAAACTTTTTATCAATTTCAGTGTTTGAGGCTGGAATTCGCTAAGTCCTTTATTGAAATCTTCCTTCATGGAAGCTAGGTGACCGGAGACAGCTTCGATCAGCGCTAATTCTATAGGGCTTTCTGTTTGGAAAAGAAGGCTGCTGATTGAAATGTGCATTTCACCATTGTTGATCCTGACTGAATGGTCGCCTTCATCATAGAAAGCGGTCACTTCCTGATCATGAACGGTGAGCGTAAGGGGACGATTGGAGTGAAAAGCGAACAATTTAGCATTGTCAATCAGCTTGTTTGTGTTTCGAAATGTCAGAACAACCGGGGGAGGAGGGGGGCTGTCTGCACTTCTGGAAATGGATGCGGGTAAGGGAGTATCTGGAATTTCATCGACACCTGGAGGTTTTGTTCTGTGAAAAGCAGCGTCGGTCCGATCGGCGACCGGATGGTCTCCGTGATTAAGTTTTTTTACCGTAAAACGAAACGCAGCACATGAAGAGATTCCAAAGCTGAGAATCCCCGCGGCGACAGTTGCGATGATCACGATCGCTTTTTGCCAGCGATTGAGGCTGTGGTTAAAATCTTTTGTAGACTGATGAAACTCAGGTGAAAAAGGGTTGCTGTAATTAAAAAATTGATGAATTGAATTCATGAGTAAAC
>CAZWOB010000173.1:0-3081 GCA_964635295.1 uncultured bacterium | reverse complement strand
GTTTACTCATGAATTCAATTCATCAATTTTTTAATTACAGCAACCCTTTTTCACCCGAATTTCATCAGTCTACAAAAGATTTTAACCACAGCCTCAATCGCTGGCAAAAAACGATCGTGATCATCGCAACTGTCGCTGCGGGGATTCTCAGCTTTGGAATCTCTTCATGCGCTGCGTTTCGTTTTACGGTAGAAAAACTCAATCACGGAGACCATCCGGTCGCCGATCGTACCAACGCTGCTTTTCACAGAACAAACCCTTCAAGTCCGGACAATGTCGATGCAAGTCCAGATACTCCATCACCCGCATCCATTTCCAGAAGTGCAGACAACCCCCCTCCCCCCCCGGTTGTTCTGACATTTCGAAACACAAACAAACTGATAGACAATGCCAAATTGTTCGCTTTTCACTCCAATCGTCCTCTTACGCTCACCGTTGATGATCAGGAAGTAACCGCTTTCTATGATGACGGCGACCATTCAGTCAAGATCAACAATGGTGAAATGCACATTTCAATCGACAATCTCCCCTTCCTTGCCGAGAACCAGGAACAGTTAGAGCTGATTGAAGCCATCTCCAGCCACCTCGCTTCCATGAAGGAAGATTTCAATAAAGGTCTTCGCGAATTCCAACCTCAAACACTGAAACTGATAAAAAGTTTTTTCAATAGTGAAAGAGGACAAGAGTATGACAGGGATACCCCATGGGAAAGCGATGGAATGCAAATGTGGCCTGAGACTGATCGCGCTGCCGGCCAGTTTAACTTGCACGTCTGCATTGATGGAGCAGATCAAGAAATCGTCATTTCCCTGGACGGCGAGGCAAAAATCAACGCCGTTTTTCAGGATGGCCAGCAAGTCAGTCCATTATTTTTATTTGATTCCGGTGACGTTTGGAAAGACCTGCTGACTGTGTTGTTGTTTCACGATTTTCTGAAAACCCATGCGCTAAATGTCCAGGAGGGGCCGTTCATGTTCCTGATCAATATGCGCCCAACACTGATCAGCAATATTCTTCATCTTCATCCCGCCATTATCTCCGAACTTCCTGAATTCGTTCTTTCAAAACTCTCACCTATGCAGATGTACAAATTCTTCAATGACGACCTCACGGACAGTCCTGGAATCGACGCTGGAGGGTTAAAACGGCAGCTGTTTACTGATTTAGCTCTCCATCTTTTTGACGGATCTCCAAAAAGAGGGATTAAAGTGGAAAATGGAATTCCAATCCTGGAAAATATCGATTCTAACGAAGAGAAAGACCTCTTGAAAAGTGCAGGACGCAATTTGATCAGGATCGCATTAATCGATCCGAGTGTGACTCTCGGAAGTATTTTGACTCCCACGGTCTATCAATGCGTCAACTTGATGATCAAGTTCAATAATCAGATCAATGATGACATCCTGATGCAATCAGCATCGCTTTTGTGCCAAACGGAAAAATTGCGATTCTTTTTTGATCTCTATAACCGCCCTCGAGAATTAACTCCTGAAGAGATCACAACCTTAACATCAGTCTTAATGGCAGTCGACGAAGATGAAGTTCCTACCGATCCGGCCGAAGTCAAAGAGCTGGCAAAAACAATTATTTTAGACGATAACGGATACCGCGCCCAAGTCATGGCCATCCATTCGATGGTTGAAGGGATCATGGGGGAAACTCTGCAAGAGCAGGTTGTCATGCGGCTGGTTTACGAGAGTGCGCTCGATAACTTGACGCACGAACAGTTTTGCGAACGGATCCAGGGTGTTCCCTTTGATCCCCAGGATATCTCCAGAAGGATATTCACGAATTCCGATCACCCTGTTGTAAGAGAGAAAGCCGCCTGGCTGCAGGAATATATTCTTGAAAGCGACGAGGAAGAGATCAAGCGGGTCCTGATGGCAGTGACAGGCAGTACCACAGTGACGGCAAGTACAAGAATCGAAATCAAAGGAACGCAATCACACAACTGCACGGCAGCCACCTGCACCCCTTCGCTTTCAGTTCCGACCTCCCATACGGATGTTGGCACGGACGCCGGTGTTGTCGCAACCAGGAAAGAGATGTTTCTCAACAACTTCAGGTTGATCTATTCCGAGAAAGGCTTTGACATGGGTTAAAGGTAAATAACCCCAACAGTCACATCATCGATGGAACCGGCAAGTTTTGCTCCTGTCACAAGCGTCTTCGCAACTTCGACCTCTTTTGCCCCCTGAGCGCGTAAACGATTGGTCTGCCTGGCCAAAGCAACTGGCGTGGCCACATCTGATATTCCATCGCTCATCACAAGAAGCGTACATTTAGCCCTATCTTTCAAGCTGGCAAGATTTATGACAGTGATTCCTGGAGTGGGAGAGATCGGCTTCTTTCCATCGGCACCTCTTAAGTACTCATCTCCAATTGCCCGGGTCACAGCTAGCGACCCTCTCCCTCGATAGGCAACTCTGCCTGCAATGATCGCTCCTCCTCTATCGGTCACGGTTTGTTGAGCGTAGGCATCCGAACCCTTGTACTCGAACGATAATTGCTTCGCCTCCTCCGAGTTCGGAGTGCACAGGACTGCGCTTGAATCACCCACACTGGCGACAAACAACAGATCTCCAATGATCATCGTCATGCAAGCAGTTGTCCCAGCTGTCGGCCTTCCGACGTAACTGCGAGAATGCTCCTGATGTGCGGCATCCAGCCACACGCACATTGTCTTTAAAGCGTTTCCAATTTCAAACGGCCTTCCTTCTTTGACAAACTCTGTCCAGCAGGCGGGAAAAATCTCGGAAAATTTGTCACGGCAGAATTGGGCCGCCTCATCGCCCCCATGTCCGTCAAAGACCGCTTTCACCATCAATGGAGTGTTTCCAGCTCGAAAGTAGTAATTCAAAAACCTGTCTTCATTGTCGTGGCGGGTCCCTGTCAACGTTGCAAAAGCGCCTCTGTCAGATGAGACGGAATCTGGCACCGAAAAATCTGCAGCCTCGATCGCCTTTTCAAATTGACTGGAAAATTTCACCTTCTTTTGCTGCTTGTTTGTTTCTTCTTCCTGACGCGCAACTCTAGTCATTTCAGCCCTGCATTCTACTTGGAAATCTGCATCGCTTTCGT
>CAZWOB010000172.1:0-3136 GCA_964635295.1 uncultured bacterium | reverse complement strand
TCATAAAATGTCAGGGCGATCAAGGCATGGTAGTGGAGCTGTTCGAGAGTTTCACCTCGGACAGTGAACGCGAGATCGGCAACATGGTCGATCTCTTTAAATGCAGGAGGAAAGGATAGCGACCAGACAGAAGATTTGTCTTCTAAAAGATGAACGGCGTGAGCGGAGAAGGGGATATGTTCATCATAGAAGGCGACGGGGAGGTGCCCGGCCAGAAATAGCAGGTGCGGTTCATCTTCATAAAAATGGACAGGGGATCCCAAAACTCCTGCCAGGCCAACCTTCCAGTTGGGGTCAACTCTCTTGGGCTCGCTGAGATCGGTCACTGTCAGGAAAGTCGATTCCTCCATTTCCGGCGTCGCGATCTCGAGAGCTAAAGCGTACCTTCTCATTTTGAAAAACCAAAATTAAACACAAAGCAACAAAGACACAAAGATTTAACCATTAATCACTCGTTTAATCCCATCCTTCACTTGTTTTGAGCCAAAGTTGAAAACTTTCTCAAGCAGACCTGGACCTCCTAATGTCTGGTGCACTTCAATTGCAGCTCCGATGATTTTATAGGAGAGTGGATTTTCTAAAATTTCCTTTGTGTCTTTGAGTCTTTGTGTTTCAATCATTTTTTGTTAACCGTAAGGTTGACTCCCCAGCTTGAAGCGGTATTTTGAAGAAGGGGTCCGGGTTCTGGAAAATATAGCGCTCTTCGATATACCGGATGATCCGCCTTTGGTTGGCAAACTGCAGGTATTCGATCGCTTCTGGCAGAGGCTTCCACAAATAGCTGTCGTGCTCATTTGGGGAAAGGCGGACAGACTGTACCGGATCGACGATCGCTAAAAAGATCGGGCCGAACAGTATTTTATCCATCGTGAATTCATAGAAACTTTCTATTTGGTCAACGGTATAAAATTCTAAAGGAGTGAGTCCAGTCTCTTCCGCTAATTCCCGAAGCGCTGCCTGCCAGGCTGTCTCTCCCGTGTGTATAGAGCCGGTGACCATCTGCCAGTTGCCGTTGAGATATTCTCCACACCGATGCATCAGCAGATACTCGCTCACCCCATTGACCATTCGCACCACATAGCAGACGGTGTGGGACGGTTGGATCACATAGGCGGAATCGCTATGGCTCATTAAAAGACCCCCGCAGCTTCCAGCGCCGTGTCGGCACCCGACATTAGCGGAAGCGTACAGGCATCAGCTGGCGCAATCCATTGATACTCTAGATGTTCATCTGTGATTTTAACGTCAGGTTTTTGATCTAAATGGACAACATACATGTGGTAAATGTAATCAACGGAGTCCTTTCGGACAAAAAGCCGCCCTTTCTCGGTAAATTGGGAGGCGGGCAGCGTGATCCCTGTCTCTTCCGTGAGCTCGCGCATCGCTCCCTGCAAAGCCGTTTCTCCCTGATCGATCTTCCCTGCGGGAACTCCCCATAACGCTTCTTCCGGTTTACCGAGAGCGCGTTTCAACAGCAGGATCTCTCCTTGACAGAGGAGGTAGTTGGCCCCGACTTCGACCTGAGGATCAAAGTCGTCCGGGGGTGTGTTAAAAATGTCGATTTTTTCCGGCGCTTTTCTTGTGAAGAGTTTCACTTCGGTCCCTCTGTAGTGGGTATTGCCGTTGGGAACCAGCCCCGCTTTTTGCAGGACTCTTTGCGATGCGGCGTTTTCCAGGTGGGTGACGCCGACGACTTTGTCGATCTTCAAATGCTCAAACGCCCAATCGACACAGTATTTCGCGATTTCCGGCGCATACCCTTTTCCCCAATAGGGAGGGTTCAGCCAATAGCCGACTTCGATTGTCGGGTCGTCGTGATTCAACGCAAAATGGATAATGCCGCCGAGTCCGATGAAGTCGCCTGTCGATCTTTCAAAGACTTTTCCCAGACAGAATCCGAACGTCTTTTGATGGTCGATGAAGAGATCGAAGAGGGTGCGGGCCTCCTCTTCAGTTTTTACCCCTTTTCCAATGTAGCGCATTACCTGGGGATTTTGCATCATGTCCAATGCAAGGGGAAAGTCTTCCTCTTCCAAAGGAATGATTAGCAGTCTTGGTGTTTGAATCTTAAATATCATACAGATAGTATATCCAAAAAAGGAATATATTGTCATGAAAGTTATTCAGATCCGTGAGCCCAAACGCTCGATAGAAGAAGCGATCCGTTCATTAGAAGTGGTGGAAAAACCGATTCCGGAACCAGGGCGCGGGCAGGTCCTTGTCAAAATGGCAGCGGCTCCCTGCAATCCCTCAGATCTTTTATTTTTGAGCGGACAGTACGGAGTGAAAAAGCCCTATCCGGCCGTCCCAGGGTGGGAAGGGGCAGGTACAGTCGTTAAAAGCGGCGGAGGAGCGCTCGCCTGGTGGCTCCAGGGAAAACGTGTTGCTTGCGGAGGACAGACGGATTTGGACGGCACTTGGGCCGAGTACTACATCGCGGACGCAAAATCGTGCGTGCCTCTTCACGATGCGGTCAGCTTTGAACAAGGGGCTACGCTGTTGATCAATCCACTCACCGCCGTCGGCATGATGGAGGAAGCTTTGAAGGGAAAACATCGGGCGATCATCCAAAACGCCGCTCTTAGTCAAGTTGGACGACTGCTTCGCAAGCTTGCTGAGATGGAAGGGATGCCGATCATCGATATCGTCAGGCGGGATGAACAGGTGAAACAGTTGGAAATAGAGGGGGCAAAGCATGTGCTCAACTCCTCGGATAAATCATTTGTCGAACATCTGCAAACCCTCGCAGAAGATCTCAAGGCGACGATCGCTTTTGATGCTGTAGGAGGGGAAATGACAGGGACCCTCCTGAATGCCATGCCGGAACACTCCTCAATTTATGTTTACGGGGCCCTTGCCGGAAAAGCTTGCGGAGGGGTGAGCCCGCTCAGTCTGATCTTTCAAGATAAGTCTGTAAAGGGGTTTTGGCTCACGAAATGGATTAAAGAATCAGGGGCGCTCGGCACTTATATGGCCACGCGCAAAGTCCAGCAATTGATGGGGAGCGGAACATTTCACACAACGATCAGTCAAACGGTAGGTCCCGATTCCTGGAATGAGGCATTATTGGAGTACAGCCAGTCCATGAGCAGCGGAAAGGTTATTCTGGCTTATAATTCTCAATGAAAACGATGCC
>CAZWOB010000171.1:0-3174 GCA_964635295.1 uncultured bacterium | reverse complement strand
AGTTAACACCTTTCAGTTAACAAGTTTAACCAAGCTTCGCTTGGCGTACGGATAAACAGGATCGCAAGCGGCAGGATAAGAAAGATTAACTGTGGTGAGTTCATCATTTAATTTTTGACGTCATTGACTTGCAACTGAATTTCACTTTGCCTGCATCGCAAAACTCATTTAGGTAAAATGTTTCAACGCCAACCTCCTTTTACTCAAATACCGGTCGAATCCGTATTCAACGCCAGAGTTTTGAAGGATAATTATCCTGCCGCCGCAGGCGATCCTGCATATCATGTTATTAATTTTCGATCAGGTACTCATTTCCCTGATGTACCTTTATATTTCATCTTCAGGATTAGATAAAAAAAATATTTTAAATATAAACATAAAAATGTTATAATTTAGTTAGGTTATTTAAGTCATAAAAGGAGGATATAATGTCAATTACCCCTACGTCTGGTTCAGGAGGTTTCGAGCCTCAAGTTGACCAATCAACACAAGCTGACACCTCATCATCTACCGACAGCACGAGTCAATCTGGTAGTGCCTCCAAATCAGGATCTACCATTGGGCGCACCTACACTACAGGCGCAGCTTCAAAAGACAATGCTGGAAAAGCAAAACAATTGTGCCGTGAACTAGGGAAAGCGAATAGAAATTTAAATGAATTTTTCCGACCATCTCCGCATGCAGTTACACAACAACCGTCTTCACAAGCTGGTCAATCACAATTATCCCCACAAAAAAAAGCCGATATGCTAAGGAAACGGATCAACCCCGATTATATAGCTCCAGAGACTCTTAAAAAAATGGATGGCGCTGAAAAAGCTATTGGCATTGTTCTAAATGAACACAAAAATATTCTTAATCATATCGGAAAAGAACTCGATGATCTCGAGAGTATAACAGATGATGACAGTGCGATTGATGATGAATATGACACTGTGGAAGATGATTATAACACTGCAAGTGAAGCTCTAGATCAATTAGATGATTTATATGATCGATTTGAAAAAGCGAAAACAGATTCCGATACCAGACAAGAAATTGCAGCTGATATTGAATCAATAAATGCACAAATCAGAGAAATAAACCGTACACTAATTGAGCTTTCAGATGAATATTCATGATCGATTGATTTTCTGAAGATTGACCATCTTTGAGGGATCGACGATCCGGTCAAAAGTCTCCTCTGTCAATAGTCCCAATGATAGAGCAGACTCTTTCAATGTGATATCCTCGGCAAAGGCCTTCTTCACAATCTTCGCTGCCTGATCATAGCCAATCTCCGTATTCAACGCCGTCGCCAACATCAACGATTGCTCAAGCAATTGCTTGATCCGCTTCTCGTTCGGCACAATCCCATCAACACAGCGCTCTTTAAAACTTAACGACGCATCAGCCAAGATTCTGATCGATTCGAGCAAGTTGTAAATCATCACAGGCTTGAAAACATTCAACTCAAAGTGTCCGTTCATACCAGCAGTTGCGATCGTCATATCATTGCCGATCACCTGCGCGCAGACCATCGTCAACGCTTCACATTGAGTCGGATTGACCTTGCCGGGCATGATCGATGACCCTGGTTCGTTTGCAGGCAGGTTCAACTCCCCTATCCCGCAGCGCGGGCCCGATCCCATCAGTCGGATGTCATTGGCAATTTTCATCAAAGAGACCGCTGTCTGCCTGATCGCACCGCTCATCTCCACGATGGCGTCATGCGCAGCCAACGCTTCAAATTTATTGGGTGCTGTGACAAAGGGATACCCTGTCAGCTCGGAGATTTTAGCTGCGACCTTCTCGGCGAATTGAGGAGGTGTGTTGATCCCGGTTCCAACGGCGGTGCCGCCCAATGCGAGCTCCCGCAGGTGAGGCAAGGCGTTCTCAACAGCTCTGAGCGCATGGTCGATCTGACTGACATAACCTGAAAATTCCTGCCCAAGGGTCAAGGGGGTAGCGTCCATCAGGTGCGTACGCCCAATTTTCACAATCTCCATAAACGCGCGTGATTTTTCTTCGAGAGATTCTCTAAGCGCTCTGAGTTTTGGAAAAAAGACCTGATCGATCATCGTAACGGCAGCAATATGCATTGCAGTCGGAAACGTATCGTTAGACGATTGCGACTTATTGACGTGATCGTTAGGATGCACGGGATCTTTACTTCCGATCACACCTCCGAGCAGTTCAATTCCCCTGTTGCTGATCACCTCGTTGACATTCATATTGGTCTGGGTCCCCGATCCCGTTTGCCAGACCACCAATGGGAAATGCTCGTCGTGCTTCCCTTCGATAATTTCGTCGCAGACACTGCAGATGATCACACACGTCTTTTCATCTAACAGACCGAGCTCGTTGTTCACAATAGCGGCCGCCTTCTTCACAAAGGCAAACGCATGCACCACCTCGATGGGCATCTTATGGCCGCCAATGGGGAAATTTTCCAGAGAGCGCTCTGTCTGCGCTCCCCAGTACTTGTCCGCCGGAACGGCAACCTCTCCTAATGTGTCCTTCTCGGTCCGTGTTTCCATTACAGCAGCATCAGGGCAAAGACGAAGGCAAAGAGAGCAAAGGATTCGACGATTCCAAGAGCCGCCAAACATTTACCGAAGATCGCCGGCTGCTTCGCGGAAGCTTGAATGCCGGAAGCGGCAGCTCTTCCCTGGAAGATCGCCGACACCATAATCGCAAGTCCTGAAGAAAAACCGATACCGATCGCAGATAAAGCTGAAAGGGAACCATCAGCAATGGCGTCGCGCATCAGCAGCATCAAGATAAATCCATAAATGATCTGAGACGATGGCATCGCTGACATCGCAATAAACTTACCGTGCCCCTCTTCGACTCGGCTCATTACCGCGTGCGAGGCCATCCCTCCGATTCCGCAGCCGATACTGCTCCCGATCGCGCTGAGCCCAAGCGCCAATGCTGGTCCAATCATATCATAGCTCATGTTCTACTCCTTGAATTTCAATCTGTTTCTAACTTTTTTAATGGTGTGAAGAGCTTCCCGCCCCCCTCAAAACTGTAGTGGTACCACTCAATAAAATTGAGACGGAGGCCGTGAATCACACCGCCCATAACGGATAAGACAATATTCAATCCATGCCCGATCACAACCAGGATCAACGCGGGCAGATACATCAACGAAGAGGCGATATCGTTGACCGTCTGGCCAATGATCGC
>CAZWOB010000170.1:0-3223 GCA_964635295.1 uncultured bacterium | reverse complement strand
CAGCAAGGTCGGAAAGAAGGCAATAGAAAACCTTGTTGAGGCCGGCAGCTTCGACTTCACGGGATGGTCGCGGGACCAGCTGCGCATCAGCGTCGAACCGATGTTCGATTCTGCTATGAAGGAGCAGAAAGAGGAGAAGGCCGGTGTACGCTCTCTATTTGAGCTGATGGGCGAAAGTAATGAAAATCTATTCACCGAGCCTCCCAAGGTCAGCATACCGACTTCCAGTCAGCAAATTTATCTTAAAGAAAAAGAGATGTTGGGATTTTTTCTCACAGGCCATCCTATGGACAGCTACAAGCAGATTCTCTCTCGTCTCTCTTGTATTGCGCTGCGCAAAGTGGACACGCTGGACCACAATACCGTCTTCCGTTCTGCCTTTCTGGTTGAGACAGTGCGTGTCCTTTTCTCATCTAAGTCGCAGAGGAAGTTTGCGATCCTTATGGTCAGCGATGGGATCGAAAGTTTGGAATTGCCGATCTGGCCCGACATGTATGAAGAAAAACACCATTTGATCAAAGAAAATCAGTTGCTGTACGCTGTTCTGCAGGTTGACCGGAGCGAAGGGAGCTTGCGGCTTTCCTGTCGCTGGTTCGACGACCTGACCCAGGCGAATGAAGAAACGGTCAAAGTTTGTGATCAAGCATTCGACCGTGCGAAGTTTATGGCGACACGTGCCCAACAATTTAAGAAAAAGGGCAAAAATGCAGGCCAGAAGAAAAAAGAGGAGCCCAAAGTGGAAAATTCCAAAGTGTCATTGAAATTAAATGCTGATCGAACACGGTTGAGCCACATTCTTAAAATAAAAGAGATGTTTGAAGGAAGCAGAGGGAAAAGTCCGGTGCAGATCGATTTCATGGTGGATGATCAATGCATTGCCGCCCTCCATATTGATCAGCCCTGGGGTGTGGAGCTGACTGATGAGTTGAAGAAGAAGCTTGAAGAGCAGCCCGCGTTCTTATCTATTTCGTAGTCCTCGTTTTTTTTATAAAAAACATTTTAAATATTATCTATGGAAAACCTTTATTTAATCTTCATGTTTAAGGTAGAATATATCGAATTGAATTTGTAAAAAGTGACATTTTAGTATGTTCTCGGGTTTAATAAATTTTTTTTCACGTACGGTGGTTGATCCCTCCCATTCGGTAGGAAGAGGCACGCAAGGACCTTCGCCAATGGGTAAACTGCCTTCCGCGCTCCGTGGAAGATTGATGGCTGAAGGGAGAAAACTGAAAGTCGAGATCCTCGAATGCGAAGGAGGAGCCGGGCATAAGATGTCTGCCGAAGCAGTCAAACGCGCTGTCGAGGGACATTTTGGAAAAGAGAACGTAGAGATCAGCAAATACGATGTCGGGAGCCATCTGGCTCCGGATCCTCTTTCAGTTGTCACATTTGGCCGCTACTCGGTGATCCACTTGCACAATTATCTCGCCCGAAATGGACATACCAAACTCATCTCCGTTCTTTCAAAGGTCGGCAGGGTCGCATCAAAACTGCAATCTCCATTTACTTGTTCCCATTTTAGAAAGCGTTATGAAAAGAAACGGCCAGACCTTGTGATTTCAGCAATCCCTTTGATCAACGGGGTTGTATTGAAGAGCTTGAAGGAACAAAACATCCCTTTAATGGTTGTGACGACCGATGCTGATAACAGTTTATTCTCTGCGAATTGGCACCATGAAAGAGATATCGGACCCTATCGGTATGGAATCCCGTATAATTCTCTTGAGATTGCCAGGAAAGTCTCAAAAAATATAGACATGTCCAAAGTCAGGGGGATCGGCTATCCACTTAGGGACGGATATACCCGAGAATATTCTGATGCCGATAAGGAGGCCTTCAGGAAAAAGCATCTTCTCGCTCCTGACACAAAATTTGTCGGGTTGATGATGGGTGGTCTTGGCGGCAAGTCTATGAGGGACTATTTCAAGACGTTGATGAAAGGGATCAGCAACGGTGAGCTTGAAAAGCCGAATACGCGTTTTGCATTCTTTTGCGGAAACAACAAAAAAATGCGGGACAGACTTTTGGAGGGTTTGCGAAGTCGCGGATGGAAGTGCGATCTTAGCGGAGGACGGGGCCCTGTTGTACGAAACTCCAAACGACAGTTGAGAACACTTCATCATCTCAGAAAAAACATTGAGCGTTTGAGCAGTGATCCCGAGCCTCATGACAGGATTAAGAGGATCAAGGAGCTTGTTCAAGAACTGCGGACGAATAAAGAGAAGAACCTTGACTCAATTTCTCCCGATTTACGTTGCGTTATTGAAAGAGGCCTGGAAGCTGTCGATCATCTTGTTGATGAACTTGCCGCATTGGACAACTTTGGTGAACTCGAATCCGATAAAGCAGATGCATGGGTCCAACATTCACAAGCTGAGGTTCTTGAAGTCGAAAGGGTTTATGGAAATATTATCGACGATGTCAGAGTGTTCCGTCATGAGAGCGGCGCATCTGCGACAATTCAGGGATTCACAAGTCAAGACCACGAGTATGTCGCCGTATCCGATCTTTGGGTTACGAAAACAGGTTCTTCAACATTCAATCAGTGCATTTATCAACATGTTCCAATGCTTCTGGATGGAACAAGCCGTCCTCTGGATTGGGAAGGGTTGAATTTTGAATTAGGAGAAACCTACAGGTTTAGTGAAAGCGTTACTTCCTTCAAAGAGTTTTTTGGTCAGATGAACGCCATGTTGCGGCCTGAAACAAATGAAAAATACCGGCAGGCGGAGCGAAACTATTTAGAAAAGCGTCCCAGACAAGCGCAGTTTTCAAGAAATATAGTCGACCTCACTTATGAATTGCTAGATGAAGCTGAAGAGCGGAAAGTAGAAAAGGAAGAAAATGCCATCGAAGCGGCAAAGGTAAGATCTGAAAAGGCCGCAGCTTGGAAAAAACTGTCCATTACGCAGAAAGTCGGAAAAATCTTTTCCAAGATTTTCCATACGGTCGTCGATATCTTGGTGAGGATTGCAACAGTGGTCTTTCAGGTCTTGATTTCTCCTTTTAGTTGGAGTGCTAAGAGAATTGCAAACTATGCATATTTCTCAGGGTTCAACTGTTCAAGGTCAAAACAGAGATCGCGTCGACGTCAACTCATTAGAGAGAAAAATGCCGAGCCTATTGAAGGGGACTGGAAACCATTGGTCTCTCCGGTATCTAACCGGGCAATAGATGCAGTGCGCATTCCATCAACCTCCCCAAATCCAACTGGAAATGC
>CAZWOB010000169.1:0-3286 GCA_964635295.1 uncultured bacterium | reverse complement strand
GGAGGAGGTGGCGGTTGGTAAACTGTATAATGGAATCAACTGGTTTCGTGGGGTCGAAGATGGGGATATTCATGGCATTTCTCCTGTTTAGGGGAGAACGATAGAGAATACATGTAATGAATGATAGGGGATTATTCCCCCTAAATCCCCCTATTTTCAAACTTAAATATTAATTATTTCTTTAAAAACACTTGAAATTTTTTAAAAAAATAATTATAATAAGACCAGGAAAACAACTAACAAGCCTAACAATTATGACGTCAGCATCAGAATATCAGCCTTCAATGGGGGCAGGGGAATGGAACAAAGAAGTCCTTGATAATGGGAATGTCCTTCTCTACAGGAGAGTGGAGATTGGGGGGAATACTTATAAGATCAGCGTTGGATATAATGAACGTCTCGCAGATCTCATTGATCATCCCGATCAGCCGCTTGACGCTACATTAAAAAAAGTGATTGAAGAATCAGAGCAGAAGATCCGTGAACTGATCGACTCCTTGCAGAGAGAAGCTGAGCCGATTGAAAATGTCACGATGAAAACCAATCTGGTCAAACGCACAAGTGAAGTTTCCATTAAAGCTTTTGGAAGGAAGAGCGAGACTGTCTCTTTCAAAGATTTAAAAGATAAGGGAGTCGCGTTACAGCAAGCGGCCTCAGGTTTAATTCAACAGATTGCGGGACGCTGTTTAAAGGAAACTGAGGAGGCAGAGCCGTTTCAGATTCGTTTTAAAGAGAAAAGGCCGGCTGACCTTACCCCTTTTAAGAGGCAAGCCGCTGCTCAGCTTAGCGCGATTCTTGGACAGGCTCAATCGCTTCGCGTCCCAACGGCTGATCGACATGGCGTGAAAAAATGGCAGAAGTTTGAATTGGACGGGCAGGCGGTCGAGGTCAAGGAGTTTGAACAAGGAGCCTACAACGGTCCGCTCATGGAAGATTTTCGGAGGCGCCAGCAACTTGTTTATAAGGCTGTCTGGGGCTACTTAAATGATAATAAAGAAAATATCCGAGATATAGAGAAGGTCAGCCGACAGCTGGTTGCTCTGGATTTGGTGTTTAATCAGGCCTACCAAGAGATTCAACTTGACTACGACCAGATGCAAACAGGGAAACAAGCGACCGATCACTTTCTGGAAGTCAACCAAAGGCAGGTGGAACTGATTGCACAGTTTGTTCGAGACGCACAGTCTGTCATCAATGCGGCATTGTCTGCGGGTGAATGTACAATCGATGATATCGACCAGTTGGAACGTGAGGAGGTTTTCCGAAGAGACCGACCGATCATTGTGAATATTTTTACGATACACGGTCAGAAATTTTTCAGTATGCAAACCCCCGAAACAAAAGATGCTGATGGGAATAGAGGGCTAACAATACCCAGCACGATCAGAGATCGCGTGGGATTAGCAAATTATGTCAGCACTTCTTTTGGAACTATTGATGATGACGATACCGTCCATGTGGATCACTACGCGATCCGTCACTCATCGTATACGCCAATCGCAGTTCAAAACCCTTTTTTAAGGCAGGCGTATGCGTTGCGCAACGTCAGGCAATTAATGACTGATTTAGCCTCTGTTGCTTTGGAAGGTCAGGAGGGGGGAGATTCTCCCGATAACCCGCTTGTCATTCCTCTGAGAAGTATGATGCTGTTGACTCCCTTAAAAGGAGATGAACGTTATCGCAGTCGTAAAAAGTTTGTCGCAGGAGGCTGGACAGGCGAGAGCGAAACGCAGCAGTTAAGAGAATCTGTACTTGCTCTATCGACTATGCGCGACCGCGTCGTTCCGATGAATATCAAAGGAAAGACTGTCTATGTCAAACTTGACAGCAGTTTTATGAATCTTGGAGCAAATAAGGAAGCTGCTCGTGTTGGGCCTGCCGGTAAGATCCCTATCTCCTCGATTGAGGGACAGATCAATTATCGAGGATATTTTGAATTTCTTAGAGATGTCGAAAAGCATTTGTTGATGCGGGATATGCCTGGCGATTGCTCAAAATGGTTGAGAAGTATCATTTTAGAAGAACGTCGAACTACAGGATACAAATCGAAGCAGAAGGAACTTGCAGAGATGATTGATGGTTCGCGGGCTGACTTAAACGCGAAAAAAGCAAAGCTCGAAAGTCTCTATCTTCAATATGAAGAATCGGGAGATCGTCAGATCGCTAAAGAGATCGCGAATGTCCGAGCTGAAGTTCTACAGATCGAAAAGAGGATCAATTTACAATATAAAGAGCTCTATGAATTGCGCATGAAAGCGATTAATCGCAATCAGCAGCGAATTCAGGTTTATCAAGCGGAAATTCTGAATAAGCTCAACGACGAGATCGAACGCGCAGAGGATCCGGAAAAGAAAAAAGAGCTTCAGCTTGTCCGTGATGTTTTCGAAAATTATTTACAGGCGAAAGCAATTTTTGAATCGAAAGCTTATCGAAACGCTGACACTGTGATGGATTTTCAGACGCTTTATCTGCAAACCTATGAAATGATCGGAATGTTGACCGAGCTATTCTGCAAAAGTGCTGAAGACCGTACTGGCAGAGTTGACAATAGAGTGCAGGAGAGGCACGCGTTTAGAGCCTTGCTTGGAAGGCAGGCGGCCAGAAATGAAAGAGACGATCAAATCATCGACGGCGTGATAGCTCCTGCTGTTCATCAGTATTCTGCAAGCCGGAGAGCTAATGATGAGAATGCTCCTGGTTCAAGAGGTTTGCAGATTACACCTCATGTTAATCAAGCCTTGCCAGCGGATATCGACCGTGCTCTGGCGACAACAGCGAAAGGTGTCCCGAAAAAAGCGAAAGAGCTCTCACCAAGAGGTGACTATCCGAGTGATGACCGATCCATCGCTGCGTAAGTGCCTTGTCGGATTGTATTCAGAAGGTGTCCTGACCTGGAGGGGTCTTGTCTGATCGCATCATCGACATTCCAGCGATTTCCAATCGACCCATCATTCAACCAGAGGATTTCATCAGCGACGGTGATCGCGTCACGGTAATCGTGTGTCACGATAAGGACAGTCGACCTGTTCTTTTCCTGGATAATTTTTAACAGTTTGAACAACTGCTCTCTTGTATGCACATCGAGGGA
Organism: uncultured bacterium; assembly: GCA_964635295.1. Lineage (GTDB taxonomy): Bacteria > Chlamydiota > Chlamydiia > Chlamydiales > Waddliaceae > Waddlia. The sequence goes on along the minus strand of CAZWOB010000169.1, from coordinate 198 downwards.
TGAAAAGGGTTCGTCCATCAGCAGGAGGGAATGGTCACGCAAGATCGCCTGTGCAAAAGAGACCCTTCTCTTCATTCCGCCGGACAATTGATGTGGGTATTGATGTTCCTTTCCACCCAGGCCAAGCAAACGGAGCAGTTCCTGCCGTTCGTATTTGTCGATCTCTACGTTCTGAAATTCGGCGATAAGGGTTAAATG
>CAZWOB010000168.1:0-3305 GCA_964635295.1 uncultured bacterium | reverse complement strand
GCTGTCATCTCTTTGACAAAGACAAACCCTTGAGCGTTGCGCACCCTCGGGTCTGGATGACCTTGGAAATACTTTTTCCCCAACAACACCTGCAAATTGTCAAAGTACTCCCGCTGGATTTTCTCGGCCAGTTCCGAAAAGGGACCGTCATGCTCAACAGAAGGGAATGACGCCTGTCTTTGCGTAGAGAAGCAGCTGAGAAACGCGTGGTTCATTGCCGCCATCTCCTCTTCTGAAACAGGATACAGGGTATTTCCATCTGAAAATTTAAAACGGTGCCAGACGTTGCGATACCCCCATACAGTGACAGGATGATCAAAATCAGTCATCCTTAACGCCTGTGCGACAATTTGAAGGACTTTGTAATGCGTATCAGGCCCAGTCCCCTCCGGATCATAAGCGACGGTGATGAGATGAGGCTGAAGTTCTTTGTACAGATTGGCTAATGGCCGGGCATCCTCCTCGATCGATGGAAGAGGATTGAAATAGTCCCCATTATAAAATTTCGCCCGCATGTGGTGGATGTCTGACAGATCGACACCTGCCAGCATCAACATCCTTTCAGACTCGGTCTCCCGCATTGAACCTTTAAGGATCTGCACTTCGGCGATATCCTTCTCCCCTGGACGCCTCCGCGCAAAATACTCCGTTTTCAGCCACCGCACCTTGTCCTTCAGAGCAGTCATATCCTTGATGTCGTAAAGGCTTGCGATGTTTTGAAGAAGGATCACCTCTTCCGCCCTCTTCATCTCGGTCGGGTGGTAGCGCGCAACTTCCTTCAAATACGTTTTGAGGGCTTCCTCATGGGACTGACCAAAAACTTTATCCTGATATTGATGAAGCATACTCTCCGGCAAGGCATTCAATGTTTCCACCATATAACTGTTCGTGACAGAGTTAAACCCGCTTGTCAGATAGCAGAACGTATTTGTATTCGTACCAAGCATGCTGCACATCAGCGGATGATAAGAGAGCATGACATCGTCGTGATGAGGACCTGTGTGCAGGACATTTTGCCCTTTCCTTACCTCCATGCCCCTTTCGATTTTTTCTGTCAGCCGTTGCCGCACATTGTCGAGGAAAGCTGCAAGTTCAAGCGGGCATGATGCGAGCAACGCCTCGCCGCGAGGGTCCTGATTAAAGTCAGCTTCAGTCATATCGACAATCCGGCGTTGCTTTTTCAAAGCCAGATCGATCACAACGTCATCGACCTCATTTGTGCTAAAATCATCCCACTTTTTTCCTTGCACATCTTCAATGCGGCGCGCTTCAAGAAGACTGGCCGCACCTTTTGTTAAATAAAAGCGGGCGCCATTCACCGAATGCAGCGCTGTTGCCGGATAATCCAGAGAAGACTCCCTTTCCAAAGCATTTTTGACAGCCGGGGCTTTCGCTTCCCCTGCTGCAATGATGAGGATTGTCGCGTTGGGGTTTTGCGTGATGGTCTTGAGGCCGATCGTCACTGCCGCTTTGTCCCTTGAATGCTCAATCCCCCCCAAGTCGCCTGCGGCGCTGGCAGCTGTCGGGTAATTCAATTGGACCAACCGTGTTTTAGAATCTTTTTCGGAGCCGGGCATATTGAACGCGATATGTCCGTCAGGGCCGATGCCCCCCAGAAAAAAGCCGATCCCTCCCCACTCTTTCACCTGCTTTTCAAAATTCTCGCAAAAGAGATCGACCTTCTCCAATATCTCCTTCTGCCGTTTTTCCGTTTCATTCACCGGCTGCCGCGTCAATAAGGCAAGATCAAATTTTCCTTGGGGAAATACTGTTTCGTAATCGGAAGAGTCCAGAACTCCCTGCCGGCAAAAATCCATTCCAAGGACGTTCTCTTCCGGGATTTCCAAAAGGGAAAGATAGTATTTCCCGACATAGTGGGTAAAACTGTTGTGTTGGGCCGTATCGATAGGAAAAAACTCGTCAAGCTGGACGAATTTGAGGTTCTTCGTCTCAGGAAAAGCCTCCGAATCGATCCCAAAATGCTGAAGGTCGGCCTGTACGGCATCTTCGTTCCAATTATTCTTGTAGAATTTCAAGTATTCGATAAACAGCTCGGGTGTTTTTCCCGTAGGGAGGGCGATCACCCCGTTGGGATTATCCTGCACCCAATGGATGAACGTCAAAGCTGTCAATTTGCCAAGCTCGCAGACATTTGCTGTTTCGATCACGGGCAGCTTCTCCTGCGGGTAGGCCGCCTTTCTACCGCTCATAGCCAGAAATTTTTCTTCCGCGGCATTCAGCTTCGCCGCAGGCTGACGGGAACCTTCCTGTCCCTGTACAATTTCTTTAAGCATTAGTCCTCCTAAGAGTAAAAGGAACGCGATGACAACATATTTTTTCATGTCTACCTCAATTATGTATACCGAAATGAACAACCTTTGTATTAAAGTGGATATAGACTTTGAAATCCATTATGTTTTATAGTGATTGCATGATGAAAAAATATCTGATACTTATTCTTCTATCGATCTTTTCGTTAAACACTGGGCTTCATGCAGATGAGCGCATTGCAGGAACTCTGGAAAGCGTCGACCTGATCATCGAGGACATGTACAATGAGCAAGGGCACAATTACGGAGAACGCTACTTTGCCATCAACCGCAACGACATTCCCGTCCGCGTTTCCATACGCCTGACGGAAGCGAAAAACGCAGAAGATCACTTCGTCCCCTACACAATTGTCGTCAAACCTCTGGAAAAAGTGAAGCTCGGCAAAGTCAAACAGACAGACCTGACGGCAGAATCTTTTTGGAATTACGCCTGGGAAGTGCAGCCCGATCAGTGATACCGGTTGCACAGCGAAAGACAGGCGCTTCGATAAGAATCTCCAAATATCACGTAATGGTTCAGTATATGATAGAGGCGATATGCGCCAACTCTTTCTTGAAACCCCTCTTGCCTGGGAATTAATGCCTCATAAGCACGATAAAATTCTCGGGTAAATCCTCCAAACATCTCGATAATCCCAAACTCCGCTTCGTGATGCCCATAGTAAGCTGCCGGATCATAAACGACCGGTTCTCCCGATGACAGTTTACCGGTATTCCCTCCCCAAAGATCTCCATGAAGCAAGCTGGGTTTGACATGCAGCCCCTCGAAAAAGTCGGGAAACCGATTAAGCAGCGGCTCTGCCTTTTTCCTCAATTCAGTGTCGCGATAGAGTTCCTCAACCAGCTGGAGTTGAAAGTCGAGCCGATGGTTTATAAAAAAATCGACCCAGTTGTCGGTCCATGGATTTTTTTGAGGGGTGGTGCCGATGGTATTGTCGCAGTCGAAGCCAAATTGACGCGGGGCTGGGGTCAGGT
>CAZWOB010000167.1:2265-3339 GCA_964635295.1 uncultured bacterium | reverse complement strand
CTCAACTTTACCACTCCCTTTTCGGGTCCATAAATTCGAGGTGCGCGAACGGGAGGTCGCCTGAAAGCTCATCCTCTTGACTGTCTTCAGCTGTTCCCACACTTTTTCCATCAAACAGGGGTCTTCAAGGCGGGGTTTGGCTTTGGTTTGCTTGGGATGGTGATAGAGCTTTCTTTCCTGTGCCGAAAGTTGTTGATAGGTTTTTTTCAATAACTGTTCGATCTCATAAATGACTGGCGATTGCGGATCAAATCGATAAATTTTGCGGTTTTTATCAATTTCATGATGAATTACCCCTCCCTTTTCAAGTCTTTCAAGCGCTTTTTGCACGGGAGTAAGGGCTAAACCTAACTTGCGATGGAGTTGATGCGCGTAGCATTTTTCGTTAACTAACAGATAGAGAAGGATTTTCTCAACACTATTGCTGCCTACCAATCCCTTAAGCATAAAAAAACGACCTATAATTAGGTTTGATATGAATCTAAATCCTACTGCATTCGATTTTTTAAAACACCTAAAATGTAGTTTAAAATTGGAAGATTGTCCCATAAACCGATCGATTCAAATCTTGAAAATCTCATAATCTCATGCGAAAAAAACGGAGGCGATGATGGATTTGACTCTTTCAAAAAAATGGACGGCGGCTCTTCTGCCAGTGGTGGCAGGGAGCTGTTTTATCTTTGTTTGCTCGCTTATTAAAGTTCCCTTTTATCCTGTCCCGATGACGATGCATACATTTGCGATTTTCTACCTGGGTCTGATGATGTCCCCCCGCAATGCTTGCGGTTCGGCTTTGCTTTATCTGGCTGCCGGTACGTTAAATCCCTACTGGATGATCGGAAAATGCGGTGGATATTTCCTCTCATTTCCCATTGCCGCCTATCTGATCGCCTGGTGCGCAAAACGGATGTCCCCTTATCTGGCAGTGATCGCAGGACAGGGAGTGATCTATACGCTTGGTTTTCTTTGGCTTGCGCCCTTTGTCGGCGTGAAAATCGCCCTTCTTAAGGGGGTGTTATTTTTCCTCCCTTCGGCGGTGGTCAAAGGGGTTGCGGCAGTACAACTGGCGGAGGT
>CAZWOB010000167.1:0-2165 GCA_964635295.1 uncultured bacterium | reverse complement strand
GGGTTTTATTCCGATGCTGTGGAGGTGGAGGCGGAAGGAGACTGTTGTTCGATCTATTTGAGCGGGGGAGGGAGCCTGATGCCTGATCCAGAACCTCTCGACGGACAAAGGGTGCGCGTGCTGGTCCGCTATCGGAAAGAGGAGCTCTTGCGTCTAGGGGTCAAGGAAGAAAAGATTGCCGAGAAAGAGCGGGCAGTCATCATGGTGTCGGTCGGCAAGGGCGCTGCTCTGCTTTCCATGTTCCACCCTTATTACAGTTCGTCCGATATCGACGTGGAAGCTTATGAACGGGCGTTCCCCGATTGCGGAACCGACTGGCGCAAGGTACATGAGAAGTTGAGCCCGACAGATCAGCGGATGCGGTTCGTTCTGCAGAGGATGCTCAACTATCTGGAAGAGATGAACTTTAATTCAGGGGGTGGTATCATGTCTGGAAAATTGTAAATTTCCGGAATCCACACTTCATGGGGATACAACCCTTAGCAGACAAATTGCGGCCGAAGAAGCTCGAAGAGATCTGGGGTCAGAGCCATCTCTTAGGAGAGGGGGCGTTCATTCCGTCCACTATCCGCTCTCAACGTCCATTGTCGATGATCTTATGGGGGCCTCCAGGATGCGGGAAAACTTCGATCGCCCGTTTGTACGCGAAAGCGTTTTCCATGGACTTCCGTTCACTGAACGCGATTTTCAGCGGAGTGGCGGACCTCAAGAAAATTGTGCAGGAAGTGAAACAGACACCCCTGTTTTCTCAGGGGTGCGTCCTTTTTGTTGATGAGATCCATCGGTTCAACAAGGCACAGCAAGACGCGTTCCTTCCCTTTATCGAGGACGGGACGATCGTGTTGATCGGAGCGACAGCTGAAAATCCCTCCTTCTATCTCAATGACGCCCTATTGTCCCGCTTAAGGGTGCTTCAACTAAAAACTCTTGACGACGACGCGCTTGAAAAGATCCTGACCAGATGTGAAGAAGTGATCGGTCCTTTGCTGCTCTCCAGCGAGGGCAGAAAATTTCTTTTTGAACTTGCTCAAGGGGATGGGAGATATCTGCTCAACCTTGTTGAAAGCCTCTCAGTTTTTTCTCCTGAAAAAGAGATGGGCCCCGAAGAACTGAGGGAACACTTGCAAAAGAGGGCCCCCTTGTTTGATCGCGGTTCCGACCAGCACTACAACCTGATTTCCGCCCTCCACAAATCTGTGAGGGGATCGGACCCTGATGCCGCCCTCTATTGGCTGGCGCGAATGCTGGAAGGGGGAGAGGATCCAAGGTTTATCGCAAGGCGGCTGGTCCGGATGGCGACAGAAGATGTCGGTCTTGCCGATCCTCAAGCACTGACTATGGCGATGGCGGCTAAAGATGCTTATGAGTTCCTGGGATCGCCAGAAGGAGAGCTTGGTCTGGCCCAGACGGTCGTGTACCTGGCGCTCGCCCCTAAGAGCAATGCGGTGTATACCGCTTATAAACAATCAAGGGCTGCGGCCTCCCGTACATCACAACTCAATCCCCCCAAGCATATCCTCAACGCTCCTACCCGTATGATGAAGGAACTGGATTATGGAAAGGGGTACGCTTATGACCACGACACGCCGACCGGTTTTTCCGGTCAAAACTATTTTCCGCAAGAGATGGAGCCTCAAGCCTTCTATTCTCCGGTCGAGAGGGGTTTCGAGAGGGAAATGAAGAAGCGGCTGGAATATTTTGTTAACAAAAGGAATAGAGTGCATGAATAACTTACAGCGTCCCCCAAAACGTCAACGAACATCGTCATCCGGGAGCGGACAAGCTGAGCTGCCTAGTGGTTGGGCCCGTGAGGTGGGCGATGAACGACGCTTCAATTTGAGCCGACGAGTTGATGCTGTCGAGAGGGAGCTCGTTCGCAAGAATGCAATCATTGCCGATTTACGAAGACAAGTTTCACGGCAGCAACGTTCGATGGAGACTCTTCAGACGAAAGTGGACCAGATGTACGCTCTGACCTTGCTTGAGCATGAAGAGCTGACACCGGTTATTGATGTTGATGATGATTTCGAGACTTTCACGCCTCCGATCGATCCGAGAATATCCCGTCTGTTCAGCGGGTTGGAGATTCCGTTGCGGGAGCTGGAGTTGTACGAAAGCGATGCAGATTTCCAAGTAGAATGCAGGGCTGAAATGACTAGAGTTGC
>CAZWOB010000166.1:0-3364 GCA_964635295.1 uncultured bacterium | reverse complement strand
ATCAAATTTGCCTGGGAGGTTTCCACTCAGGTTTTCGAGCTCGATCCCGAACGGATCTGGCCGACCGTTTTCCGAGAAGACGATGAAGCTTATGAGATCTGGAAGCAGTATGTCCCGGAAGAGCGGATCACCCGCTTTGACGAAAAGCAGAATTTTTGGGCGATGGGCGACACGGGACCGTGCGGCCCCTGCTCCGAACTTCTTTATGACCGCGGGCCAAAGTACGGCGATGCGCAAAACCCGCTGGAAGATGAAAAAGAAGAGCGGTACATGGAGTTCTGGAACCTGGTCTTCATGCAATACAACCGCGATGAAGAAGGAGTGATGCATCCTCTGCCCAAGCCTTCTATCGATACGGGATCGGGCCTTGAACGTGTCGTCAGCATCAAAATGGATGTGGACAGCGTCTACGATACCGATGTTCTGCGCGCATTGATCGCCAAAGTGGAAGAGATCAGCGGACAAAAATACGACGCTGAAGATAAAGAAAAGGCGCCTGCGTTCCGCGTGATCGCCGATCATATCCGCTGCCTGGCTTTCGCAATCTCCGACGGCGTACAGCCCAGCAATGTCGATCGGGGATATGTTCTGCGGAAAGTGTTAAGACGCGCGGTACGGTATGGACGGATGCTCGGCCTCGACCGCCCTTTCCTCGCCGAATTAGTTCCGACGCTCATCGAACTGATGGGCCCCGACTACCCTGAGCTCAAACAAAGCGAAAACAGGATCGGAGAGATCCTCGCTACCGAAGAGGATAGCTTCATCCGCACGCTCAGGCGTGGAGGAAATATCCTGAGCCAGATCATTGAAGAGGCGAAAAAAGAGAACCGGCGGATCACGGGAGAAGAGGCGTTCAAGCTCAAAGACACCTACGGTTTTCCTCTTGAGGAGATTTTATTGATCGCTCTTGACGATGATTTGAAGGTCGACAAGAAGCGGTTTATTGAGCTGGAAGAGGAAGCAAAGGAACGTTCGCGCAGCTCACGCAAATCGGCAAAGCAGGTCGCCTCCGAAAACCTGTTCGAGGAGTTTGTCAAAGAGCGCGAACCGTGCGAGTTCCTCGGCTATACCGAAACAGAAGCAGAAGGAACTGTAACCGCGATCGTCGTTGACAACACCTTCGTCGATCAATTGGAAGCTGGCCAGAAAGGGCTTGTCATTCTGGACCGTTCACCTTTTTATGCGGAAAAAGGGGGCCAGGTAGGCGACGTCGGCTCGCTGACTGGCGAAACCTCCCTCTTCCACGTTCATGACTGCCAGCCCCCATTCAAAAATGTGATCGCCCACATAGGCGAACTGAAAACAGGCACCCTACGCGTGGGAGACCTGGTGATGGCGCGCGTGGATTTTCAAAGACGTCAGAACATTGCCAACAACCACACGGCGACACACCTTCTGCACTGGGCGCTTTGTAAAGTCCTGGGCGACCACGTCAAGCAGGCAGGGTCAGTCGTCGCTCCCGACCGACTGCGGTTCGACTTTTCCCACCACAAAGGGCTGACACAGGAAGAGGTGCGGACAATCGAAGACCTGGTCAATGCCAAGATCCGCGAGAACACCGAGGTCAAGTCTTACGAGCTCTCCTATGAAGATGTGATGCAGCATGAAGATATCAAGCAGTTTTTCGGAGACAAGTACGACAATATCGTGCGTGTCATCGACATCGACTACTCAAAAGAGCTGTGCGGAGGCACGCACGTCAAGCAGCTCGGCAGCATCGGCCTTTTCCGGATAGCGAAAGAAAGCAGCATCGCCGCGGGCATCAGAAGAATTGAAGCGGTAACCGGAGGACAGGCGGAACTGCGTTCGCGAGAAGAGGAAGATCTGTTGTTCAGTATTGCTGAGAAACTGAAAACGCAGCCGCAGAAGCTCTCAGAACGGGTCAACTCGCTATTGGAAGAAAACAAAGAGCTCGCCCAGGAATTGAAAACATTGAAACAAGCCCAGCTTAAGGAGCTGATCTCCGAAATTGTGGACAAAGCTGAAGAGATCGAGGGTGTCAGGTATATCGCTCAGGAAGTGGCGCTGGCGCCTGATGAGATGAGGCAGCTCGCAGAAGATGCCGTCAACGCAATGGAATCCGGGGTCGTCGTCCTGGCTGCCGCTTTCGACGGACGCTGCCAACTGCTTGCGCGCGTGAGCGACGACATGGTCAACAAAGGGATCAAGGCGAACGAGATCATCAAGACGATCGCTCCCATCGTCGGCGGCGGAGGCGGAGGAAAGGCCAATCTCGCGCAAGCGGGAGGAAAGTCCCCGGAAAAGATCAACGAAGCTTTGGCAACTGTTAGAACACTTCTGTCTCCGTAATGCTGAATACTCTGCTCGAAAGTCCAAAACTTCTTGAGCTGCATCATGAGCTGCAGCAGGGAGAGTCCGTTCTGATCGAAGAGCTGTGGAACTCTCCAAAGGCATTGATCGCCGCGCTTGCGCAAAAAGCGACAGGTAAGCACATCCTCATCCTGACGGGGACTTCGCAAGAGGAAGCCAAGCTCTTCCACGACTTTCCCATGTTCACCAACCGGCCGGTTGTCGAGTTTCCTGCCTGGGAGACCCTGCCCAATGAAAAGGTGCCGCCAAGTCCCGATATCGTCGGAGAACGATACGATGTCCTCACCGACCTCCTGCATTCCCCGGAACCGCAGATCATCCTCTCGAACCTCCACGCCTGCCTGCAGCGGTTGATTCCCCCTGAAAGTTTCAACAGCTTGTCCCTGACAGTCGAAACGGGCCAGACACTCCCCTTTGAGCCATTTATCGAGCAGCTTGAGAAGATGGGCTATCTACGATGCCCTGTCGCAGCTGATAAAGGGGAGTTTGCCGTTCGAGGCGGGATCATCGACCTTTTCTGCGTCTCTTCCCCTGAACCTGTCCGGATCGAGTTTTGGGGCGATCAAGTTGAGTCGATCCGTCATTTTGATCCGATCGGCCAAAAATCGATTGCGAAGATCGATAAGACCTCCCTTACACCTGCGCGAGAGATGGAGCTGATCGAGAACGCCGAAAACCTCAGCACCATTCTAGACTACCTGGGAGACAATACCCTGGTCATCCTGGACGACCTTCTGACTTTGGAAGACCGGTGGGCGGAACTAAAAAACATCTTAGGAAAGCCAACCAAGCATTTCTGCGCTCTTGAGCAGTTTTTGGACGGGATCGATCCGATGCAAAAACTCTTCTGGGCACAACAGCCGATCGAAGAACTCTCCCCGATCGACCATGAAAAAAAAGAACAAGGCTTCTACTCAGATACAGCCCCTATGCTTTCCCTCTCCTTTGAGATCTTTGACCATGCCTATCAAGCGAAGCGGTGGCGCAACCCCTTCTTCTCCGTTCTCCCCTACCTCGTTCCAGACACAGAAAA
>CAZWOB010000165.1:0-3367 GCA_964635295.1 uncultured bacterium | reverse complement strand
TTGACCCCAAGGGGATTCGAACCCCTGTTATCGGAATGAAAATCCGGTGTCCTAGGCCTGACTAGACGATGGGGCCGGTGATCTTTCGTTTAAGAGCTACTATCTTACAAATTAGTGTCTTAAATTGCAACGCTTAAATTGTGGAAACTTCTTTTTCTTTTACCGCTGAAAGTTCATCGGCTTCCTTACAGTACTTATCTGTAAGGGTTTGAATATCTTTCTCGTATTTTTTCTCCATGTCTTCGCCAATATCGCCGTCTGTTTTTTGCTTACGAACAGCTTCATTGGACTCGCGGCGGACGTTGCGGATGCTGACTTTCGCTTCTTCCCTTTTTTTATGGCACATTTTGACCATCTCTTGTCTGACGCTTTCGTCCATTTGCGGGATGTTGATCCTGACAACGTTACCCTCGACGATTGGCCGGAATCCGAGATTTGCCTTTTCAATCCCTTTTCCGATCACATCAGTGTTATTCGCATCGTAAGGGGTGACAAGGAGCTGTCTTGGCTCTGGAGTCGTAATGGATGCTACGTCGCGCAGTTTCATCCCTGTTCCATAAACTTCGATACTGACGTTATCAAGCATGGCAGGGTTCGCATGGCCTGTACGGATTTTTTTCAGTTCATCTGACAGGTGTTCGATGCTCGCTTTCATTTTTTGTTCGGTCTGATCAATTATAGACATAGTGTTAAAATTCTCCTTTTACTAACGTTCCCAAACCTTCCTGAGAAAGGGCGGATAGGATTTTGTCTTCATCCAGATATTTCATGTTGAAGACGAAGATAGGGATATTTGAACTTCTGCACATCGCAATCGCTGTGGCGTCCATCACTTTGAGATTGTCGGATAATGCTTTTGAGTAAGTGAGGACATCGAATTTTTTTGCGTCGCTGTGGACCATAGGGTCTTTGTCGTAGACGCCGTCGACTTTTGTCGCTTTCAGAACGATGTCGGCCTGGATTTCACTGGCCCTTAACGCTGCTGCTGTGTCTGTTGTAAAATAGGGATTTCCCGTTCCTCCGACGAAAATGATGATATTTTCACTTTCAAGGTGTTCGATCGCGCGTCTAAGATCAAAACTATCGACGAGACCTGTACAGCTGATCGAACTCATCACGACCGCTTTGCAGTTGATCTGTCCGAGTGCCTGTTGCAAAGCGATACCGTTGATCATGGTGGCCAGCATCCCCATCTGGTCTGCGGGGGTGCGCTCGAGTCCCATATGTTCCAGCTGGATTCCTCGAAAAATATTTCCACCGCCGATCACGACAGCTACCTGCAGGCCGCTTCCCCTCATCCGATCAATCGACTTTGCAAGTCTTTCACAGGCTTCCTGGTTGATCCCGAATTGTTGGGAGCCCATCAACGTTTCCCCTGAAATCTTAAGAAGGATGCGTTTGTATGGGTTGTTTGGCATAGACATGCGCTTTACTCTATTTTACAAGTTCAGAGTCAAATTTTATCATAAATTGGGGAGTTTGCAATAAAAAAGGCGAAAAGGATAAGAATCCTTTTCGCCTTGTACCTCAGTCCGTGCTTTTGAACGTGCGTTTAGCCTTGTCCAACAGACCATCTTTCGAAGTGGCCGATGACCAGGTTGTCACCGTGCTTTTTCACCAGATCCTCAATACGGAGTGAGTCGTCTTTAATGAAAAGCTGCTTGTTGAGGCAGACCTCGTCAAAGTATTTGGAAATTTTACCTTCCAGAATCTTGTCGATGACGTGGTCAGGCTTGCCGGCCATTTGCGTCTTGGCGATCTCTTTTTCCTGATCGATCACTTTGCTTGGAACATCTTCAGGCTTGATATATTCAGGATCAGCCGCAGCGACATGCATCGCGATATCCTTGGCGAGTTCTTCCGCGCCGTTGGTACCGTCGATTTTGACCATTGTGACGATCTTTCCGCCAAGGTGAGAGTAAACACCGAGAGATGAATCGTTGTTCTTCTCGAAGACTTTCAAGCGGCGGACCTGGATATTCTCCCCGATCGCCTGAACGATAGTCGCACGGTACTCGTCGATGGTCATGTTTGGGTCTTTTGAAAACTTCTGTGCGAGGAAGTCTTCAAGAGAAGAGGGGTTTGTCTCAGCGATTTCCTGGGCTACTTCCTGTAGGAACTGCTGGAATCTCTCATTTTTAACGACGAAGTCTGTTTCGGCATTCACTTCGACCAAAGCGATGCGGTCGTTCGATTCAGCAATAGCGATCATCCCTTCGTTGGCTGTGCGTCCCTCTTTTTTGACGGCGCTGGCCATTCCAGATTTACGAAGATTTTCAATTGCTGTATCCAGATCGCCGTTTGCTTCCTCAAGCGCTTCTTTGCATTTTCCAATGCCGACACCTGTGCGATCGCGAAGTTCTTTAATCAATTGCGGTGTAATTGTCATGATTAATTATCCTCTTTTGCTGCGCTTGCGGTTTTTTTCACATCTTTCTCTTCATGAGCGATATCGACTTTTCCAACAGCGATCTCTTCGCCGAAATCTTTTTCGTTTTCGGCGGCGCCTTCCTTCTTGGAAACGAGGCGCATCTCATTCTTTTTCTGAGAGATGACGTCAGTCAATGCGTTGATGATCAACTTGATGCTTTTGAGGGCGTCGTCGTTGCACGCAATGACGTAATCGATCGGATCGGGATCGCAGTTAGTGTCAACGAGGCCCATGACAGGGATGCCCAGTTTTCTTGCTTCTGCGACTGCGATGTGCTCTTTGGAAGGGTCGACGACAACCACAAGGCCCGGAGGCTTGCGCATGGAACGGACGCCTGACAGGTTTTTGTCCAGTTTGAGCTGCTCTTTTGAAAGAAGTGACAATTCTTTCTTTGTCAGTCCCTCTCCGCCGGAAGCGATCTGCTTTTCGATGCGGTCGAGCTTTTTAATTGACTGACGGATTGTAGAAAGATTTGTCAGCATCCCGCCAAGCCAGCGTTCGCAGACGTAAAACTCGCCGCATTCTTCGGCCAGTTCCTTGATCACGCTTTTCGCTTGTTTTTTTGTTCCGACGAAAAGGATCGATTTGTGTTTGGCTACGCAATTTTTGACAATTTCCGCAGCGTTTCTGATCTGCTGCAGTGTTTTAGCCAGATCGATAATGTACAGTCCGTTGCGTTCCTCGAAAATGAAACGTTTCATTTTCGGGTTCCAGCGGCTCGTTTGGTGTCCAAAATGGGCACCCGCTTCTAATAAATCTTTAATGGTGACTTCAGCCAAGCCTTGTCCCTCCTAGTTGACGACGGCATCCTGCCTTCTGATCAAAATAGAAATTTTAACTCTGACAGGATTTCGGTCTTGGTTAACAAAATTAAGAAAGTTAGCGCCTGATCAGAATCGAACTGACACTCGTAGCTTGGAAGGCTACTGTTCTACC
>CAZWOB010000164.1:0-3384 GCA_964635295.1 uncultured bacterium | reverse complement strand
AAGCGATCCTACTCCTTTACAAAAGTCACATTGATCGGCACTGACTGCGAAACCATCGAATAAACCGGCGAAAACTGATACAAGTCTTCCAATAAATCAACATTTGCCGCCGTTTTCACATGAAACGTAGCATCGATCATCTGATACCCCTTTGGCACACTTGGATCGAGATTTAGAAACCCTTGCAGATCCAACTCTCCCTGAAAATCGGACCACATGCTTTCAATTTCAATCCCTTTGGCAGCCGCGTGGTACGCGATTGTGGTCGTCATGCAACTGGAAAGCGCAGTCAATAAATACTCTACAGGGTTCGCACATGTATCGGTCCCAAGCAGTTCTTTAGGCTCGTCCGCTTCTAAATTAAATTCTTTATTGTGTTTTCTCTCTTGGCCTGCTGCGAAATAGCCGCCAATACTGCACGTGTTGTGCCCTCCCTTGTCCCACTTATTAGTCACGCGGAACCTGGATTTCCCTAAAGCAGGATCGTTTTGTATCTGACCTACAGTTTCTTTAAGCGCTTCTACATCAACACCATTAGTCATCACTCCTCCTATTGTTTCCCTCATTTTTTTTTTAAAACTTTCACGGATTATGGTCAATCAGTTCACATAAAGAATGTAATCATCTTTATATCAATTATTTAAAAAGGCCAAAAAATCCTGAGAAGAGGAATCGATACGGCAACGATGATCACTTCAAGAAGCAGGCCCACCTTCCAGTAATCTCTGAACTGATATCCTCCCGGCCCTAAAATGATGGCATTGCACTGGTGGCCGATCGGCGTCAGAAACGGACAGGAAGCTCCAATCGCTACCGCCATCAGAAAACTATCCGCGGAAACGCCGAGCGCTTGCGCTATGCTGAATGCGATCGGCACCATCAACACAGCTGCCGTGGCGTTGTTGACCAAGTCTGAAAGGAACATCGTTCCAATAAGAACAATGGCCAGCACAACGGTAGGAGAAAATCCATCTCCCAATTTCAGAATTCCGTGAGCGATGCTTGCTGCAGCGCCGGTCGATTCCAACGCACTTCCCAAAGGGATCAAAGCACCGAGCAAGATTAAAATCCCCCAATCGATACTTCGATAGATCTCTTTCAATGGAAGCAGTCCCAAAACATGGAGGATGACAACAGCGCAGACAAATGATACTTGAATGGGGACAAAGCCTGCGGCAGTCAAACCAATTGCCGCTCCAAATACTCCAAGGCAAACAAACATGCCTTTCGATTCCCCTACCTTTAAACCGCGGTACTGAAGCGGAAGACAGCCCAATTGCGCGACCAGTTCAGCAATCGATGCTTCAGAACCTCTTAACAGCAAGACATCCCCTGCCTGAAACTGCACGTCGGAAATTCTTTTCAAAATCCGTTTTCCAGAACGGGAAATCGCCAGCAGGTTCACTCCGAACCTTGCTCGTAAACGCACTTTGCCGGCCCTCTTCCCAATCAAAGAAGAACCCGCAGTCACAACGACTTCTTCGACTTGCAGTTCCTGGGAACCTATGATCTCTTTTTCCAGGTCGATATCCTGAGTCAGCTCGCACCCTTCAATCTCATCTAAAATTTCAGAATCAGCTTCAACCAGCAGCACATCCCCATGTTCGATGTGGTCATTGGCTTTAGGGTTTTGGAGATGGACGCCTCTTCGGATAATTCCTAACACTGTCAGGTCACCATCGACTTTTTGCTCGAACTCCTTCACCGTCTGGTCTTTCTTCTCCGTGACTGTCAACTCCATCACGTAGTCGCCCACATCGAAGAGGTCTTCTCCTTGAGGTTTTCCCTTTCGGATAGGAAGCAGCCTCCAGCCAACAAGCGACAGGTACGCGACACCTGCAATCATGACCCCGAATCCAACAGGCGCAAAAGCAAACATTGTAAATGGGGAACCTGCGATCTCTTCTCTCATCATGGAGACGATAATATTGGGAGGGGTGCCGATCAGCGTGACCATTCCACCTAATAAAGAAGAAAAGGCGACCGGCATGAGATATTGAGAAGCAGAGCGGCCCGCCTGCTTGGCCATTTGCAACGTGACAGGAAGCAGGATCGCCAAGGCACCTATGTTGTTCATAAACCCTGAAATTAATGCGATCATCCCGTTCAGTACCGTCAATTGAACGATAAAAGAATCACTGACTTTAGAAAACAACTGTAGAAAGAGCCCGACAACTCCGGCATTTTGAAGGGCCGCGCTCAATGCCAATACTGCTCCGACCGTGACCACTGCCGGGTGTCCAAACCCTAAAAATGCCTGTTTTGGATCTACAAGCCCTCCGAGGACGGCCGCCATTAACGCCATGACTGCAACGACATCGTAACGCCACCTGCCCCAAATAAACAGGAACAGGGTAACAGCCAGTAGAGCAAACATGAAATATTGATCTGCCATAAACAGGGTTTTACCACAGATCACTATTTTTTTATTGGATCAAATCGACTCTTAACAGCCCTTCATGATTGGGATCGGGATCAAACGTGTCATAAACAGCATTCCACTCATCTTGCGGTTCAGCGGCATCGATGATCGACTGACGGACGGCGTAAACATGCCTGGCGTCCCTGCCTTCCCGGCTTTTACCTGCAAGCAAACGAGCGACAGTTCCCGCTACATGGGGACTTGCCATGCTCGTCCCGCTCATCACAGCGGTCCCGTTGCCGGGATAGGTCGATCGAATATCAACCCCTGGTGCGGCAACATCAATTCCCGCGCCTGGAGAATTCACTGGATTGTTTTCAGGTATGTACCGGCTATAGTTGCTGAACCATGCCAACGTATCGTCCGGATCACCCCAAGTCGTATACTTGCCGTAACCTCCAGGAATACCGTCTGTATCCGCCATCGCTGAGACTGTCAACACTTCAGGGTAGCTGGCCGGTTCTGTCCAGGAGATATCGTCAGATTCATTGCCCGCTGCCACAACATAGACAACTCCTTTCTCAATGCTTTTTTGAATAGCCTGGTGGAAGAGCTCCTCATAGCCCCAGCCGCCCAAGCTCATATTGACAACATCCACTTCATCAGCATGTTCGGTCACCCAATCCACCGCATCAATAATATCGGAAAAATACCCATATCCATAGTCATCAAGCACTTTCAACGCAATCAACTTGGCGCCAGGCGCAACACCGACAACGCCATGACCGTCATTTCGTGCCGCGGCAATGCCGGCGACATGAGTGCCATGCCCCTCTCCGTCCTGCGGAGTTTTATGGGGTTCGACAAAATTCTTACCGCCAATCACATTCAAACTGCTGTTTTCCATATCGATTCCCGTATCGATAATGGCAATTGTCGCATCGATCTCTTCACCGTTTTCGAGTTCATCATGCGTCAACCCGATCCTTAACATGCCAGTAGGCACGGACTCGATGGACAAC
>CAZWOB010000163.1:1325-3408 GCA_964635295.1 uncultured bacterium | reverse complement strand
AAGTTTTTCTTCGCGTACTCGTTGACCCCTTTCAACAGCCCTTCCCGAAATGCCGACAGGTGGGTCCCGCCATCTGAAGTGTACTGCCCGTTCACAAAAGAAAAATAACTTTCTCCGTAAGATTGCGTATGCAGGAACGCGAATTCGAGCTGTTTGCTCTTATAGTGAAGCGGCTCGTAAAGCCCGTCATCCGAGACTTCCTGGTTCAACAGGTCGAGAAGCCCATTGTCCGAATGGATTTTCTCTCCATTATAGTCGATGGTCAAGCCGGTATTTAAATAAGCGTAGTTCCACAGTCTTTTGACGATATATTCATCATCGAACTTATAGGACTTAAAGATCTCAGGGTCAGGAATGAACTCAACGTATGTCCCGTCCTTTTCCTTGGTCTTCCCTTTTTTGTCCTTCTGCAACCTTCCTTGGGAAAATTCCGCCTCGACAAATTTGCCGTCACGGTGGCTGCGCACAACAAACTCGCTGGAAAGGGCGTTGACAGCCTTGGTTCCAACACCGTTCAGACCGACGGAAAACTGAAAAACATCGTCGTTATATTTCGCTCCGGTATTGATTTGGGAAACGCAGTCGATCACCTTGCCTAATGGAATTCCTCTTCCAAAATCCCTGACAGTAATTTTGCCGGAGTCTTTGTCTTTCGTAATCAACACCTTGTTTCCATTCCCCATAATGAACTCATCGATACTGTTATCGATCACTTCCTTGATGAGGATATAGATCCCATCGTCGTAATGGGACCCGTCGCCGAGCCGGCCGATATACATACCGGTCCGCTTACGTATATGCTCAAGAGCATCTAACGTTTGAATGGTGCTTTCATCGTACTTTTTGGCCATAGAAAACTGCTGTGTAAAATGCGAAATAAAGATATAAGTAAGTCAGAGAATAAATGATTTTCAATTACGGTTCAAGGGGAGATGGAACAGTTTAAGGATAAGAGGGTTTTAATTACGGGCGGGACTGGCAGTTTCGGACGAAATTTCGCTAAACGATTGATTACCAAAAGCGAATGCAGAAAAATCATCATTTTCAGCCGCGACGAGTGGAAGCAATGGGAGATGAAGCAATCAGATCCTGCATTTGAAGATCCCCGCATGCGTTTTTTCCTTGGAGATGTGCGGGACCAGATGCGCCTTCGACGCGCTTTCAACGAGGTCGATGTGGTCATCCATGCCGCAGCTTTGAAGCAGGTCCCAGCAGCTGAGTATAATCCGACAGAGTTTGTTCAGACCAACGTCATTGGCGCAATGAATATCATCAATGCCGCCATCGACTGCAAAGTGAGGCAGGTCATTGCCCTGTCCACAGATAAAGCTGTCAACCCTGTGAATTTATATGGGGCCACGAAATTATGCTCTGACAAGCTCTTTGTCGCGGGCAATGTCTATGTCGGCTCACAAAAGTTCCCCCAATTTTCCGTCGTTCGGTACGGTAATGTCTTAGCAAGCAGGGGAAGCATCATCCCTTACTGGAAAAAACTGATCGATGAAGGGGCAACATCTCTTCCCGTCACAGACCCGAGGATGACCAGATTCTGGATCACCCTGGACAAAGCGGTCGATTTCGTCATCCAGTGCTGTACATTAGCTCGAGGAGGAGAGATCTTTATTCCCAAGATTCCCAGCATGAAAATTCCCGATCTTGCAGAGGCGATGGCCCCTGGCTTGAAGCTGGAGAAGATCGGCATTCGCGAGGGAGAGAAACTGCATGAGTTGATGATCAATGAGGAGACCTCCCGGCATACTTTGGAGTTTGACGACCATTATCTGATCGTCCCGGAAATATTTATGAACAATCCCAAGCTGCTGGAGAATTTTTTGTCCGGCAAAAAAGGGCGTCCTGTCCCAGAAGGATTCGCCTACCGATCAGACACAAATACCGATTGGCTATCGCCGGAAGAACTTCGCAAGCTCTTGTCCACAATCTTGTAATTTTATATAAATCATTTTTTCCTTATGTGTTTGCGAGGTAGTCAATGCAGATAGGCGTTCTGGGCGTCAACCACAAATTAGCAGATCTAAAGCTTCGTGAAAGTTTCGCAAAAATTTGTCATGAATACTTTGGGAGC
>CAZWOB010000163.1:0-1225 GCA_964635295.1 uncultured bacterium | reverse complement strand
GGCACGAAATCGAGCGAGCACATCATCTCCAAGTCGGACCTCCGCAATAAACCGGCTTCCGACCTTCTCTTGATCGACCTTTGCGTTCCACGAAATGTCGATCCGAAACTGGGAAAGGAGGAGTCGATCACTTTGCTGAACATTGACCAGATCAACCGGATGCTCAAGTTCCGTAAAAAAAGGCTGAACAGTTATTTGTCAAAAGCGGAAGAGGTCGTTTATGCATCAACAAAGAGGCACATCGACCTCTTCCACTCAAAAGAGGAAAGAAAACATCAACTGCTAGCAGTTGGTTAATGATTTCAAGCCCTTAGCGAGTGCCTGGCTTGTCTCTGAGACGTCCGCAAGAGGATGCATTTCACATTTTACTGGCTCGCTTTCAGCTTCCCGAACGATCACCATATCATACTTACTTGCTGCTAAGAATCTTGGATTAGCGTGCGTCCAATAATCGGGCGCCAACACATCCCCTTCAAAGTGTTTCGCAACACGCTCGGGAGTTGAGTTGAAATCGCCGATCCCGATCACATCTATCTTTTTCCCATGCTTTTCCCAAAGGTCGTCGATCACTTTCGCCAATGCGGCCAGACCATCTTTAGGATATTGGGAAGCAGCGCCGGGAACATGCACACCTGCGACAATCATCTCTTTTTTAGAAACGATCTCCTGCACGTGAACATAGGGGACCCGCAACACCGATGGACGTCCGTCATTTTCGGTATCTTTGTATTCGACTGTGACAACAGCTGATTCGCGGACAGTGTACTTTGATGTGTCGACAACGATTCCCGTGATATTTTTCTTCTCGTTCCATCCTTCCGGCTTTTCTGCTAACAGATGAAAGTTCCCTTCAGATAACTGTTTTGCAAGTTTTTCAAAAAAGGTCTCATAGCCCTCAACGACCACTTGAATATTGACCTCTCCGCTGAGCAATCGGGTGCTGATCGTTTTGAGCTGGCTTGCGATTTTTCCTTCAAGCGCTTCAGAGCTTATATCCGCTAAAGCTGTCTGGGCAAACACCTGACTGGCGTCATTGGCAAAAAATCTGTGGTAGGCAGGGTTGCTGATATTCCAACCGTTGATTGTCCCAATAACGGTATTTACCGCGACTTCGGCGTGATCACTTTGTAATTTCGAGGAAGCTGAATCTTTTTTACTGAAAGGGCTAATACTAACAAACCCGTCTGAAATTCCAGATGCCATGATTTTCTCCTAATTTATTAAA
>CAZWOB010000162.1:0-3455 GCA_964635295.1 uncultured bacterium | reverse complement strand
TTTTGGATGTTTCATCCGGTAAGGGAGAAATCAGTTTGTGGAAAGCCTCGCTTGCAGAACAAATGGGCGTAGCGCACAGCGAGGCGAACTGTTGCAGGTAGTAACCTACAGAATTCCGACAATCAACAGGATGCATGATAAAGACTCATTCAGATAAACGGACAGTATAGGCATTAAAGGAATTGTACAAAAGATTTTGTCCCAAATTACCACAATCAAAATAAGGGAAAAGCTGTACAAGTCCTCCCACAAGTTGATCAGCACTGGTAAATCGATCAACATAAGCCTTTCCCCCATCCTTTCCATGAGAATCGAACAACCAAAATTCATCGGGTGATCGAATCACAACAAGAATAGAGATCGGCGATTTTGTGATCACAAGTGCAAAAGGCATCTGCAGAGAACCCACCGCTCTATCAATCATCTCTCCAAACTGATCGACAGTACCTGAGTAAGGATCATCCTCAGTCGAAAAATCATCATGAAATTTTAGACGCGTTAAGCCAATTGCACTCAGATCATAGCTTTCAAAAGAAGAATGAGCGACGGCGGCTCCACTTGCTTGGGCCTGGTACATTTTCACACCTTCGCCCAGAGCTTCGTCGATCGTCAACGATTGGATATCATTGAATGCCGTTATGGGTAACAGGCTGGCCGCAGCACTGAGGCTGATCCCTGTACAAGCGGAAGTCCCTTGTCCATTGAATTCGGGATCATATTGAGTTTTGCTGCCTTCAATCTGCCTCACCTCCACATCAATCGTACTGCCTCTGCTGGTATCGACTTCAATGGGACCAGACTGTCCTTCGGATTCAGGGTCGGTTTGAGTTTCACTGTCATCTTTAGTAAATAAATGAGCTTCACGAATTTGATCAACATTCTTTGCTGATGCAGGCAATTCATCATCAGAAAAAACAGACACTGAATATCTGAACGCAGCCAATCCCCCAATTCCCAATGCAAATAGAGTTGCAACACTGGCAAGAGCGGTAAATCCGATCACGGCAATTTTTGACCAGAAGCCGAGATGATTGAATTGCTCTCGCAACTTAGGAAATTCTCTGGAAACAGGATTAAAATATTCAACAGGCCTGGGCATAACCACTCTATTTTACTTATTTAGCCTTTATTTTAAAATACCAGAAACTTATTATTTCTTTTATATGAATATTCAACGATTAATCCTTGCCCTTTAGATAAATAAACGGTTATTCACTGATGAAAAATTCAGCCTGAAAAGAGAAATCTTAAGTATCACCACTTTCAAAAAACGCGTTCGCCGCATGCCTTCATTATCTAACGATGAATAAACCATTCCAGTAGAGCTCGATCTCCTGAATTGAGATGAAATTCATGTAGAGAAAAATTCCTTGAATAGTAATGATGCAGTCATGAAAAAATTGCCCTCCCTTATGATCGCGCTCGCTCTCTGTTTCGCTATAGAGATGACAGCATCCCATTTCACCGCTCAAAGCGTCAATACCTGGTACCCGACATTAGTCAAGCCGTTTTGGACACCGCCCAAACTTGCCTTTCCTATCGTTTGGACACTTCTTTATACGATGATGGGGGTTTCTGTCTGGCTGGTCTGGCAAAAAACGAAAGAGTGGCCGGTCTTCCTACCCTTTGCTCTCCAGCTCACTCTGAATTTCTTCTGGTCTCTTTTTTTCTTCGGTTGGCAAAACCCGGGACTCGGCCTTATTGACATCATCTTGCTATTTTTCGCGATCTGGTGGACCATCTCCACTTTTGCCCCCTATTCGAAAGTCGCTGCCTGGCTTCTTGTCCCCTACCTCGTCTGGGTTGGCTATGCAGTTTCTCTAAATGCCTATATTTGGTGGTTCCATGTACATCCTGGCGCTTGACCAAGGGACAACGGGAATCAAAACCTGCCTGTACAATCGAGAAGGAAAAGCCGTTGCCAAAGCCACCGGAAAGATCGATCAAATCTATCCCCGTCCAGGCTGGGTTGAACATCGGCCTGAACAACTCTGGGAACTCACCCTTCCTTTGGCAAATGAAGCATTAAAGCAGGTCAACGGAACCTGGAAAGATGTCGCAGCCATTGGCGTGACTAACCAACGGGAAACAACGATCCTTTGGAACAGCGAGACAGGCAAACCCTTGCAAAATGCCATTGTTTGGCAATGCAGACGGACCGCTCCTTTATGCGAACAGTTGAAAGATGCCGGACACTCACCTCTCATCAGAGAAAAAACGGGACTGATGCTCGATCCTTATTTCTCAGCAACGAAGATCCGATGGATACTTGAACACGCAAGCGACATACTCCCCACAATAAAATTCGGCACCGTCGATAGTTGGATCATTTGGAATCTCAGCGGTCGAGAGGCACACGTGACCGACCCAACAAACGCCTCCCGAACCCTTTTGTACAACATCCATACGAAGGAATGGGACGAAGAGCTGCTCAACTTGTTCCAAATTGACAAGGCGATCTTGCCGGAAGTTAAAACCGATCATTTTGGCATGACAGATCCGGATTTGACTGGCGGCATCTCGATTCCCATTGCGGGTATCGCCGGCGATCAGCAAGCAGCCCTCTTCGGACAGAAGTGCTGGAATCCGGGTGAAGCAAAAAGCACCTATGGCACAGGAACATTCATTGTGATGAACCAAGGCAAGCAACTGCCCGAAATCCCCCAGGGACTTTTGGCAACACTAGCTTATGATGCAAATGGAGAGATCTGCTACGCGCTCGAAGGATCGATCTTTATGGCGGGCGCAATCCTCGAATGGCTGCAAAACCAACTGGAGTTGATTCAATCCCCACAAGAAGCCGATCAATTGGCCGCCTCCATCACTGACAATGGAGGGGTGTACCTGATCCCTGCCATGGCCGGGCTTGGCGCACCGCAGTGGAACCCTGACGCGCGCGGTGTCATTTGCGGGTTGACGCAAGGATCGGGAAGGGCGCAGATCGCCCGCGCGGCGCTTGAGTCTATGGCCTATCAAACGCGCGATGTTCTTGAGGAAATGCACCGCCCCGTGAAACAGTTGAAGGTGGACGGCGGAGTCACCAGTTCCTCTTTCCTGGTACAGTTTTTGGCCGATCAATTAGGGATCCCGATTACCCGATCAAAAGAGGCCAACCTCACGTCCCGCGGCGCCGGCTATCTTGCGGGATTGAATGCTGGCTTTTGGAAAAACAGTGAAGAGATAGAATCGCTGAATGAGGAGGTTGAAACAATCTCCCCGTCTCCCGGAAAAGACGATGAAAGCTATCGCCTGTGGAAAAAAGCTCTTACAGAAAACATATAATAGTTTCTTTAAATAATCTTAACTTTCGAATGATAGAATAGTAATAGATTAGGAGATTATCATATGAGAATATTATTGATTTTACCGTTATTATTCACTTTTGCAGTGCTAACGGCTGAGAATTACGAAGACTTCCCCTCTAAAGTCCAGGCACATCTGGACGGCAAAGAAAC
>CAZWOB010000161.1:0-3515 GCA_964635295.1 uncultured bacterium | reverse complement strand
TGCGCATCCGTCATCAGAGAAAGGGCGGCTTTCAGCTCGAAATAAGCGGAATATTGCAGACGCTTGATCGTTGCTTCGTCAATCCGGACCTTCCTCCAGCGTCCCTCGCTGTCGATCACGTCGAGGTCTTTGCCTACTTTCAGATCAGGCGACAGCCAGTCTGTCAGCCTTCCTCTGGACGTCAGGATATTGTTTTGAATCAGCAACTGATTTCCTGACTTGGTGAACCTGTCCTTGGCAAGCTTGAGGAGGGTCTCGTCACTCAACTCCACCCCGCCTGCAGCCACTCTCTCCAACTCAATAAGAGGCCTGTATGCGTCCACCTCTCCTTGCAATGAGGAAACGCGCAGATTGTCCTGCGACTTGAGCTTGCGGATGTTGACCGCTGTTTCCACTAATGCTTCAAACGCCCTGAGATGAGCATCGGAAAACTGTCCCCCGTACAGCTGTTTCACAATGCGCCGCCTTTCAGAGGGAGAGAGCTTTTCCATGTCCCCTGCCTTCATCCTTCCAAGAAGCATCCCGGCGCCGTCATCAATACTTCGTAAAATATACTTCGCCTGAGCGGCCAGATCATCTGAGTGCGCGTGAAAAAAGTGCCAGTTGCCGACTGCCGCCCCCCAAGCGTAGCGCTGCCGAATCTCAGGGGAATAGAAAAACTGAGGCACTTTTGCCGCATTGTAAAATTTCTTATGCAGCCGGTTGTCCGGTCCCGGCTCGAACCAGGCAAATGTTTTCGCATTGGGGTCAACGCTTCGCCTCATCACCTGCTGGAGAAACGCCCCTTCCAGAAAATACGCTTCCGGATTGCTTCTTAAAAGGTCCAATCCCTGCCTGAGCCTCGCCTCAAAATCAGAGAGGGCCATGTTCTGTCTCCAATCGGGAATGGTCGCCTCAAACTGGTGGGCGACAATGTCCATCTGCCCCGGATCAAGCGCCCTGCCATATTTCTCCGTCACCTGACGGAATAGTTCCTGATAGCGGGCGACCATTTGGGCACCCGTAATATCTCCTCTTCCTGCATAAGTGGTAAAATCGATATCTGTTTTGGCATTGACGCTTCCAGGTTTCGCCCCTGACCCAAAATCGTTGACCCCCATTTTTTTACCGAATTCGCCGGATTCTGCCATGGTCCGCAGCACTTCATCGTGGATCTGCTGGCGGAGTTGACCGATTTTTTGACTTTCAGGACCTGAAATATCCTCGTTTAAAACCGCATGGACAACTTTGAAATTTTTTGCGCGGTGATAGAGCTCAACGACATCCTGCTTCGTGATTTCCCCTCCCCCTCTCTCTTTCCAAAATTGCTTCACATCCTTTACCCGTTTGGCAAACTCTTCCGCGGACAGCTCCTGATGGCCATGCGCATCGGCGTCCTTAGTTGGAGGCTCGCCTTCGCGAACAACCGTTTGCTGGGGATAACGGAAGCGGAACCGGTATTCCTCTTCATCATTTTCAGCGGATATTAAGGTTGATAAAAGACAAATAAAAAAGGGTAATAAACGAAATGACCAAGAATGCACGACAACATCCTTTTTCTCTTTTATTATAACCCCTATTTTTGAAAATGTAAAATCTTTATTTTATTTAATATATGTGACTTCCATTTATTTAAGCAGGTATGTATAATTTGGCGTTCATTATGCGGCCATGGCGGAATTGGTAGACGCGCTAGATTCAGGTTCTAGTCGGGGCAACTCGGTGGATGTTCGAGTCATCTTGGCCGCAATTAGTTTACAGACACTGTCTATGACACCAAAATTCACCCCCCCTGTAGCCTTGGTCGCCAATGGTCCCATTGGCGATCCGGAAGTCCTTAAGAGCCAGCTGGCTGAATTTAAGACCATTATCGCTGTCGATGGAGGGCTTCGTACCTGCCGCGAATTAGGCATCACTCCCCAATGCATCATCGGAGATATGGACTCCGCAGGCCAGGAGCTGTTAGATGCTTATCCTCAGGTTCCCCGGATAACGTTCCCTTTTGATAAAAACGAGACAGACCTCGAACTGGCGGTTTTGGAAGTAGAAAAACAGGGGATCGCCAATGCGACCCTTTTCTGCGCATTGAAAATGCGCACCGACCACTCCCTCTACAACCTTCACCTGCTCAGCCGATTTAAACCCATGCTAACGATTGAAACAGACTACGAAACCCTCTTTTTTGTTGAAGGCAGTTGTTCAATTCCGTCCGCTCCCGGACAGACCGTTTCCCTTCTTCCCCTGGGATCCCCGGCCAGAGAGGTCACTTCAAAGGGATTGAAATGGGAACTGGAAAGCGCCACCCTGGATAAATCTTTCATGAGCGTTTCAAATATTTGTTTAGGCGACAGTTTCACCTTGAGCATTGAAGAAGGAGAGCTTCTTTGTTTCCTCATCAAGTAGACAAACTAATTTTTCACAGCGCATGCATGCTTCAGCGAGAAGCTCCGCGACACTCAGGGCAGGGAAAATTCTTTCTCTCCTGGATTTTTTCCACAGGTTCGAGAATTTGCTTTTTATGGGACCTCATCACCGATATTGTTGCGATCCCCCTTACAGCTTTGGCCCTGGCATTCAGTACGCTGTTCTTATCCGACGCCATTTCCAGTTCATGCGTGTACAAATTAAAAGATTTTTCAAAACGCGCAGGGTTGAGCCTCGTCGGGGCCGCGCTCTCCCCCTGGCTGGTAGTTGAAAAGATTGGAACAAATTAATTATTGTAATAAGAGATTTATGTACAAATACGACATCAAAAAAATCCGCAATTTTTCCATCATCGCCCACATTGATCATGGGAAATCCACGCTTGCCGACAGGCTGATGGAGCTTACTGAAACCGTTTCCAAACGGGACATGCAGGAACAGCTCCTAGACAACATGGAACTTGAAAGGGAAAGGGGGATCACGATCAAATCCCATCCCGTCACCATGTACTATCAGGCAGAAGACGGAGAGTACTACCAGATCAATTTGATCGACACGCCCGGCCACGTCGATTTTACCTATGAAGTGTCCAGATCCCTTGCCGCTTGCGAAGGAGCTCTTCTCGTCGTCGATGCCGCCCAGGGAGTCCAGGCCCAGACGCTTGCCAATGTTCATCTCGCAATCGACCGCGACTGCGAAGTGATCCCCGTCCTCAATAAGATCGACCTTCCCGCTGCCGATATTGAAGAAGCGAAAAGACAGATCGAAGAGGTCATCGGACTTGACGCCTCGAATGCGATCGGGTGTTCGGCCAAGACCGGAGTTGGCATCAAAGAGGTACTGGAGCGGATCATCAAGGACATCCCAGCTCCTAAACAGATGGACGACGATCATTTAAGGGCGCTTGTCTTCGATTCTTTCTACGACACTTACCGCGGAGTCATGGTCTACATCCGCGTGGTGAGCGGCGAGATCAAAAAAGGCTCGCAGATCAAGATGATGCAGACCAACCGCACATACGAAGTGCTTGAAGTAGGCGTGTTTTCACCGAGGGAAAGACCTGTCGACTCCCTGCGCTCCGGAGAGGTGGGCTATGTCATCGGAAATATCAA
>CAZWOB010000160.1:0-3562 GCA_964635295.1 uncultured bacterium | reverse complement strand
TTGATTTCAGGCCAATTGTCGAGGAGGATTTCCAAACCTCTGGCGTAGTTCGATCCATAGATGCAGGAGTGGGGATTGTCTCGTTTATCGACCGGGGTAAATTGACCGGGCTCAACGCCGTTGCCAAAGATCTGTTTGAACCGGGAAAACTTAGAGTTCTGCGATATCCATTGCTCCCTCTGCCAGTTTGACAGCCAGAACACATCGGTAAAAGCGTCCACTTGATCATTTGGTACCTGGTAGTGGATGGTGTCGTGAGGCCAGAGGTAGACTTCATCTGCCTTCATTTTCAATGAGGGGCCGAGCCACGGCATTCGCCAGGCGACTGCAAAGTCGTGATGTTGACCGTCATTGATCTCGGCGTCTACATATCTGGGGTTCGCCCCGATCCTGGAAAAACGGGATTGCGGGGGAGGGTTGCCGTAGACGGTCACTTGATAGCCGAGGTCTGCCAGGTGATTGGAAAGATAGATCACAGCTTCTTCAGAACCTGTTATTCCTGAGTTGACCGAGTCTGGATCCCAGGGACTGACCCCATCGATTTTGCAGGTAAAAATCCCGATTGACGGATGTTCACTTCCAAAGAGGTTGAGAGTGACCAGCAAGAAATAAATGATCGGTTTCATGAGGGTTATCTGCCTTGGAATAGATCGTCCCATTGTTCAGCGATTGTTTTCCAGGTATATTTCTCGAAGACAAATGCTCTTAACTGCTCTCTTTCTTCAAGTGCAATGGTCTCAGCGTACTCCATGGCGGCGAGAAGGGTATCTAAGTATTCCTGTTTTTTCGAGCAGGAAAATCCTCCATTCACCGTTTCCCCAAGGGCCGCCCTATTAATGATGACCGGCAGTGCGCCAGAGGCTTGGGCGCGCGATGCCGTGATGCAAAATGTTTCATCACAATTGCAGGGATACGTCCATAGAGATGATTGTGCGAAGGCTTGGTTGAGCTCTTCATGACCCACTTTTCCATGCTCAGTGACAGAAAGGGAATGATATTCCACAATCTGCTTTTTCATTTTCGCTTCGGTCTCTTTCTTCAATGTGCTTGAGTTGAGCCAGCCGTAATAGATATCCAACGAGGCATCCGGGAATCTTTCCTTGACTTGCGGCCAGATATCCAGCAGCTGTTCCAGCCCCCTTGCATAGTTTGAGCCGTATACGCAAGAGTGGGGGTTTTTTCTTTCTAGAATAGGGCCGAATTGATCCGGTTCGATCCCATTTCCAAAAATGCGTCTGAAAGCGGAAAATTTTGGCGTTTTTGATATCCACTGTTTACGTTGCCAGCTAGAAATCCATAAAACGTCATCGAAGCAATTGACATAGCTGTCTTTCAATTTTCTCGCGCACAGATCGTGTGGCCAGAGATAGACTTTGTCTGCGCGTTTTCTGAGAGAGGAGCCTTTCTGAGGCATTCTCCATGAGATAGCGATATCTAAGTGTGAGTGGTCATCGTTAGATAAATCCACATATCTGGGATTGCTGTCAGCGTCTGTGTGGGGAGAGTCCGGGGGAGGGTTTCCATAGACGGTCACCTGATAGCCAAGTTCGGCCAGCTCTTTTGACATGTAGATGACAGCTTCTTCAGACCCTGTGATTCCGGAGTTCACCGAGTCGGGGTCCCAGTGGCCGACCAGATGAAATTTAAACGTAAAGATGCCGATAGTCGTGGGACGGGCTTCCAGTAAGGGGGAGAAGAATAAACAGAAAAAAATGATGGCGAGCTTTCGCAATCGCATGTCAGTACTCCATGAGGTGACGGAATGCCAGCGGCAATGCATCGATCAGGTCGCCGGCAATCAGGCAATAGGATGTTTTGTCATGAGCCGCGATCTCACCGGCTGCACCATGGAGAAAGACTCCAAGTCTGGCAGCATCGAAAGGGGAAAGCCCTTGTGCAAGTAATCCAGCGATCACTCCTGTCAACACATCGCCGCTGCCCGCAGTTGCCATGCCGGGATCCCCGTGCGCGTTGATATGGATGGGCTCATGCGGATGAAAGATATACGTGGGGCCCCCTTTTAAGACAAGGGTGACGCTGTGGTGTTCACAATATTTTTGACACACTTCCAGAAAATCCATACTGTGCGGCGAAGGAGCTGATTGAGCCATCAATCGGATCATTTCACCTGCATGAGGAGTCATGATCGCCCCTTTGGGTGGTGTGAGGCCGTTCTCACCAATGATTGTCAAGGCGTCTGCATCAAGGACGCACGGCTTTTCCAGTTTTGGAAGGACTTGTTTGAGCATTTCCTTTGTGTTATCAGATCGTCCGATACCAGGTCCGATAAAGACTGATGTCGCTTCGTTCAATAGGTCAATTGCTGGAGTCAAATCGGTGTAGCCGACTTTGATCACTTCTACCGGACAGGCGGCGAGCTCTTGTTCCATTCCTTTTGGATGGAGCATTTTCACGATCCCTGCGCCCGATCTCAAGGCTGCGTGCGAGGCAAGGATGCCTGCGCCGGGCATCCCTGGGGAGCCTGTCAGACCGACGACATATCCTGCCTGATATTTGTGTCTTGAGTTAAGGATGGGGGGCAGGATATGTTGCAGGTCCTGCTCTGTCAACAGGACCTTGTCAGCATCGGACTCTTCAATATAGGCATGGGGAAGTCCAAAATCCACATGGCGCAGCTTGCCGACAAAATTCCATCCGTCCTGTAAAAAAAAGCCCGTTTTAGGCAGGCCGAGGAAAATCGTTTCCGCAGCTTTTAGCGCCGGTCCTTCGACAATTCCCGTGTCTCCGTTAAGTCCTGAGGGGATGTCGATCGCAATGATCGGAATGCCGCTGCTATTCGCGTGCTCAATCACTGAGCCGAATGGCTCTCTTGCAATACCGTGAAACCCTGTTCCGAACAGGCCGTCTAAAATGACACCGTGGGATGGGAATTTGATCTCTTCGGGATGGTTGACTGTTTGAACGATTCCACCGGCTTCTTTGAAGCGTTTAGCGTTATTCTGGCATAACGGGCTTGTGTCTTCGATGGGGGATAGCTGAAAGGCAGAGACGGTATATCCCCAGGATAATAGATAAACGCCGGCCACATAGGCGTCGCCGGCATTGTTTCCTTTACCGCAAAGGAGGGCCACCTCCGATGATCGGTGATGGTCCTCAACGAAAGCGTCTGTTTCGATGGCAACCCCTTTACCGGCGCTTTCCATGAATTCTTCTTCTGTCGAACCGTTGCGGTAAGCCTGGGACTCGAGAAAAGCCATCTGTTTAGAAGAGACTACCTTCATTCAATGCCAAATATCCGGTTCAATGGTCTGACGCCAAAGGCCCATATCAGCGCATAGATAACGGGAACAATGACGATAGGGATATACTCCGCATCCCCTGAAAAACCTAACGCATGAGGGATAGCGAGAAAAAATGCGGGAATCAATAAGATCAATCCTAGTACCGCCCCATGGATTAAATAGGAGAGGAATTTATTTGATGGCCAGACTTTAACGCAGCAGCCGACATAGAGCACATTCCAAATGGCCCATACAATTGGGAGCTGATGGAAAAAATAGCTCTGCTTGATGGGCGGCCATCCAAAGAAGAACTCAAAAAT
>CAZWOB010000159.1:0-3563 GCA_964635295.1 uncultured bacterium | reverse complement strand
ATCACAGGGTCGCTTGTCAAAGGCTCGCTGTACGCTGCGATCACATCTTCGATCTCTTTTAACGTTCGACGATATCTGGCGGATGTCTCTGCTGTCCGGTCTAAAACTTCTATGCCTACATCGACAGTTTTTTTGATCAACTCCCTTAACTGTTCCCTGTCGACATGTTTAGTGACTTTCTTTGATAATTTTTCAGAGCTTGCAATGAGATGGCTTGTTTGGCTCAATACAGTTGTTTTGGCTGCGACATTTTGGGCTTTCTCTGCTCTTCTCATCAAAGCAAAATAAGCATTGTCCATGACTCCTGCCAATTTTCTGTCATTGTGGCGTCTGCCGATCAGGTCGGTAAGAATGTAAAACAGTTTTCCTATCCAGTTGGATACGATGCGGCAGCTGTTATTGTCCGAGCCAATATAGATCCAGGAGCCTTTCGACCTCGCTTCATATGCTCTTTCTAATAATTCCACAGGTTGTGTAAAACGAAAGGGGACAGGCTTTTCTGCAGCTGACATGAGTATTCTCCGTAAAATATTTTAAATTAGAATTGTAAAAAAATATGTTTAATGTTTAAAAAAGGTTGTATTAAGAATGTGTTAATGCTAAATTATTAAAACATTGAGGTTTTGTTTTTTATGACTCTTATTACAGCGGATTTGAACGCATTTTCAAACGCTTTGCAACAATCAGCGGTTATTTGTACATCAGATGGGTATTGGACAACGACTTCGGAGACGATCCAAAAAACCCAGGCGATGATCGGTGTGGATAAACACCGCGTCATTAAAATTGCCAGGATTTTTGCAAACGCTTTGGATGATCTGGAAAAATTATCGAGAGGGAGCGGCAAGACTAAGGATGAGCTCCTGAAATATGTCGATGTCGCTGAAACGATACAAACAGCACTTGAGAAAACGGGTTCTAAACGAGCAGGCCGATGGAGCCAGAAGTTGAAAAGCCGGGTTGTCGCCCTTCAGACACGCCATTCCTTGACCGATCAGGTATTTGCCAAGCAGGAGTTAGTAGATAGGGTGAAGGAACTCGCTAATGAGTGGAAACTTGGTTCGCATATCAGAGGCAGGGAAGACCTTGATTCGTCTGATCTGACTCGCTTAAGGAAAATTGAACGGAACGGCGCTTTTGTCGAGCAGTTAACTCTCGATGCTGATCTGAGAAGCCGGTTTTTTGATTGGGTATTGCGGGATCGAATCGATCCGGAGCCCTTTGTCTTATTCCCGTCAACTTGCGCGCGTTTGACAAAGGCCAGGCTTTCACATCGCATTGGTTTCTATGGGGGAGGCCATCTGAAAGTGAAAGATAACTCCGCTCAAGGGAAAGATTTGACCCTTCCAATCGGGGGGAGAGAGGTTTCTATTTTAGATGACCGCCTAGTTGTTCAGTTGGGCCATGGATATTCGCAAACAGTCGGCCAGATCATTGAGACATTTATCAACAGGCAGTGGGAAATTGGAAATGTCGAGTATTTTAAAGATGGGATCCGCAATTGGAACCCCAAACGCTTAGGGCCCTATGTACAGGCGACAGGCAGATGTCAACAGATCGATTTGAAGAAGGAGTCCTGGTGGGAGCAGTTCCCAGTTGTTAAGGAGTTGTCAACTCAAGAAGCAAGCAGCCGTTTTGATTTGCCTTTGGATGGGGTG
Organism: uncultured bacterium; assembly: GCA_964635295.1. Lineage (GTDB taxonomy): Bacteria > Chlamydiota > Chlamydiia > Chlamydiales > Waddliaceae > Waddlia. Next base: position 1,905 of record CAZWOB010000159.1, on the reverse strand, counting down.
CAGTGGGCTGTTGCCGTCAGAGCAGCTCGCGAGTATGAAAGCGATGCACCTGTCAGTATCCATGGATGGCTACAGGTAGCGATCCCCATGAACGGAGGTTATCGGCTTTTTGATTTTGGGAAGTACACAGAAGAGTTTCCAAGGGCCTGGAACGAATATATTGATGTGGTCACGAATACTGTGCCTGCCGTGATCACTTATCCGGATGAGGCGGCATTCTCAATGGACAGGCAGCATACGTGGCATGCTGTGGCTATGAGTCCAGATGAAGGAAAAGCTCTGATGAATTCCGTGAATAGCGACATGATGGAAGTTAATGACGGGAACCTTCCTTTCCAATTTTTAGCTGACAATTGTGCCAGGTGGGCTTGGAAGAAAGCAAATGAAACAGTCGGAGATGAAGCGATGCCTCCGGAAACGACCCAGATGAAATTTGTCGATCTCAAGCCGTCGGGGATCATGGGAAAGTTTTTTGCTGTCCTGCGTTATCTTCCTAAGCGGTTGCAATGGATTATTCTGACAGCTTTTGTTTGTTTGTTAGGTGCCTGGAAAAAGATGAAGGTCTTTCATAAAGACGGTACAGTCAGACGCGTTTCTCTGCTCTCACAGCTTCCCTGGAACAAGAGGGCAAGGTTCCATAGCCCCAGCCAGGTGTTCCGGTTCAAGAGCTGATTTATAAAATTGGTTCATCAGGAAAATGAGTACTTCGATATACGAAAATACCAGGATAAGCAGGATCTGCTTCTGAATACGGATTAACGATATGAACGATGCAACGATAAGAACGATAAGAGATTCGAGTGGATTTATCGTTACTATCGTTTAATCGTTGTCATCGTTGAATGATCTTGCTCATCATGCCACTTATCATGTTATAAACTTTCGATCAGGTACTCATTTTTCGGCTGAATGCTTTATATCATCTTAATAATTAATTTATAGTATTTTTAATTAATAAGGGTATGATCAAATTTAAAATTTATTTATAATCGTCGAAGTTTGTGCTGTTTGTCTTAAAATAAGAGGCTAAAATCGTTACTTTGTTGCAAATTTCGATCGCTATACCCTGTTTTGAATTGATGAATGTAATGAATCAGCGTTTGTCTGCATTGGATTTGGCAACAAATCCAACGAGGCGAGTGCCATTAGAAAATCCCATCTCCTATCTGGACCTGGAGGTGCCTCGAATCGAGGCAACCTCAACAGCTTCTGCTGTCCATGATACGGCTCTCAAGGGGCCTATTGAGGAGATCAAAGCTGCGTACAGCCGTTTGAAGGCAAAGTACCACCAGGTGTTTTCTCTTACTTTCCGACGTCGCGTTGTTCAGCTGCAAACGGGAATTTCAAAAGGGCGAGTGCTGGTCTCCAGGATTTATAAGGCTGTTGATCCGCTTATCGATATTTTCAGGAACACCGTATTATTAGGTGAACCTTTAATGAACCCGATCAAATCATTTCCCAAATTTGCGAAAAAGACTCGTCTCTTTTCCGTTTTTTCAATTCCCGTCGCCATTTATGCCCTGATCAAAGGGAGCGCTGGTCTTGTCAAGTCAGGGTTAAATGGTGATCGCGGCGAATTATTGGAAAAAGGGCTGGATATCATGGACAGCATCAGCGATCTGAGTTATTCCATTGGTACATTTATCGATGGATTGATCGCGGCTTCTGTGGTTGAAAAGACGGCGGCGCTTACTGCAGCCTCGACTTATCTCGCTGGAATTGGAGCGATCTTTTCAGTTGCTGTCATCGGCCTTCAATCCAAGTTCATTTATGAAAGTGTCAAATTGAAAAACAGGATCACCAAAGTCTTCAGCTCGGACGATAAAATCGATTTTAAAGCTGTTGTTGATGAGTTTGATAAATTTTCAAATGCACGCTTAGCGCGTCGTGTTGGCGTGACCGATG
>CAZWOB010000158.1:0-3613 GCA_964635295.1 uncultured bacterium | reverse complement strand
CGATCGTTGTATTTGTAATAAACGTCGTGACGATCGCACGGGATCTCTATTTCCTCACCCTTGTAATATTTACCTAAAACCGCACCTCGAAGCGGATTTTTACATAGTCCTGTTAAGTTACCTGCTATGATGCAGTGGGAAATATCACGTTCGCTATTATAAAATTGAATACGGCATCTCGACATCCTATTCGATGCATCATATTTGTAACTAAATGCCAAATATTGCCAATTCCAACCAAGCCCTTCTGTTCGATAGACCTCGCCTGTGCGTGTGTAATCCTCAATAGATGTCAGGCGCTGTTCATCGTTAAAAGCATAGACTTTTTTATAATCATAGGCATCCCTCACTTCGCAAGTGCCGCTGATCGGGCCTTTTGCCCGATTTTTATCTTTTAAATCGTAATAAAATCGATGCGTAGAAATTGGAGCAGCAGTCGTTCCCACGGGAGCCCGGAGCTCGGCAACCCGACCGTTGCGCCGATCATTTCTATGTTTGAGATCGACTTTTCTGCCGCCTATCGTCTGTTTTTTTAATCGATAGTATTGAATTTCTGTGAAATGGGTGTCGACTTGCAGCATCCGCTTAACGATTCGGTTATCTTTCCAGTCGTAAGCTGTGTGCGCGGCAAGAGGTCTTGAAACGTAGAAGATTTTCCCCTTTTTATACAGCATCGTGGCCCATTGACCGTCATGCAGACTCAAGTCGAGCTGCTTCAACTCATTATTGGAGTCATGCCTGATAAATTTAAGAGAGCCCAGCACCAGGTCCTGGCTGTCGCAAAACTTGACATGACCGATCAAACCATTTTTTGCCCATTGATAGCTTTGATATGTCTGATTATCACCTACTTTTTGACTCATCAGCATCCAGGCAGAAAAAGGTGAGTAAGAATATGTCTTGAACTGCCATTCCTCTCCGTTCTCATGGGACACTTTAACTGAAGGAAGAGGATCACGCTTAAGATAAACCCTTCGCTTCATGACATTATAGCGTGCGCTATCAGTTCCTTGAAATCCATTGATCACACCCCACTTGAGATGATCACTGGCATAGGATAAGCGCGAGTATTCTGTATTAGCATTCCCTTCGTATTCCAACACCCCAGCTCCATCATGAATGCGAATGGCTGTGGGATCTGTTTTCAGACGTGGAGGGCAGTATGCGTAACTGTGGTAGTTATCATTCCAACCTCCCGAAAGCATTCCACCTCCTGGATTTCCGCTATTGTAAAAACGCTGGTAAACAATCGGGACGGGACCAGGATTATAGAGATCTGTCTCAACGAGAAAATAATTACCCGTAACGACATTGACGCAATCAGCAACGATACCCGAAGGAGCTTGAAAGCGGTCGGAAAGAAGCTCCACCTTATTCCCATTATCGGAGTAGATCAAAGAGGGAAGCAGTATTAAAGATATCAATAGTTTCTTTAGCATAAATCACTCCAAAACGATGCGGATCGGGAGAGAATAGAGAAACTCCAAAAATAAACACAAGTAAAGAAAGTTAGACTGCAAAGTCAAGTTGAACTAAACCCTCTTCTACTGTAAGATTTACTTCTTTATCAATTAACGGCGTGGATTGTAATGATCAGTTTTATCAAAAAATTATTCGGAACGGCGCAAGACCGCACCGTCCGCCGCTACTCGAAACTTGTCTCGAAAGTCAACGAATGGGATGAAACCTACAAATCCTTAAGCGATGAAGAACTCCAAGCGAAAACAACCGAGTTCAAGCAGCGGCTGCAAAACGGTGAGACGCTGGAAGATCTGCTGCCTGAAGCGTTCGGCGCGATTAAAAACGCCTGCCGCCGCCACGTAGGAGCAGATGTCCATGTCTCCGGATACGATCAACAATGGGACATGGTCCCCTACGACGTCCAGATCATCGGTGCAATCTCCCTACACAACGGCAACATTTCTGAGATGCACACAGGAGAAGGAAAAACACTGACCGCCGTCATGCCCCTCTACCTCAACGCATTGACTGAAAATCCTGTTCATCTCGTCACCGTCAACGACTATCTTGCCTCGCGCGACTGCGAATGGGTCGGATCCATCCTCCGCTGGATGGGAATCACAACCGGCGCGCTGACGAACAGCACGCCTCTCGAAGAGAGGCGCGAGCTCTATAAAAAAGACGTGGTCTACGGTACCGCCTCTGAATTCGGCTTCGATTATCTGCGCGACAACTCCATGGCCAAGAGAAAAGAAGAGCTTGTCCAAAGAGGGCACTACTACGCGATCATTGACGAAGTCGACTCCATCCTGATCGATGAAGCGAGAACACCTTTGATCATTTCCGGCCCCGCCCCTGAAAGCCGTCAAATGTACGACGAACTCAAAGGTGGAGTTCACGAACTTGTACGCCGACAACGAGACCTTTGCTCCAAACTGGCGTCCGAAGCGAAAAAAGTGATCGATCTTGGCGACCGCACAGTTGCCCAGGAAAAGCCCAAATCAAAAGAAGACAAGGAAAAAGAAGAGGACGCCTTCCGTAAACTCTGGCTGGTCAGCAAAGGAACTCCGCGCAATAAGATCCTGAAACGGGTGCGTGAAAATCCCGACCTGCGCGCGGCCATTGATGAATGGGACCTCTACTTTTATTCAGATGTCAACAAAGAGGAAAGGGCGGAAAAACTTTCCGAACTTTACGTTGTCATCGATGAGAAGGGCAGCGAATATGAACTTACCGACAGAGGAATCTCCGCCTGGCATGAGTTCACGCACGGAAACGGAGACGGCGAAGACTTTATCATGCTTGACATCAGCGAAGAGTATCTCAAGATCGACCACGATGACACGCTGAGCGACGAAGAAAAAATGCAAAAACGCCTGGAAGTGCAGGAAGAGGACGCAAAACGAAAAGAGCGCGCCCACAATTTGCGCCAGATGCTGCGCGCCCATCTGTTGATGGAAAAAGATGTCGACTACATCATCCAGGAAGAAAAAATTGTCATCATCGACGAAAACACGGGACGTCCGCAGCCGGGCCGCCGTTTTTCCGACGGCCTCCACCAGGCGATCGAAGCGAAAGAAGGGCTGAAGGTCCAAAAAGAGACCCAGACCTACGCGACGATCACCCTGCAGAACTTCTTCCGTATGTATGACAAGCTGGCAGGGATGACCGGTACGGCGATCACCGAAGCGGGCGAGTTCAAGCAAATCTACAAGATGGATGTGCTGGAAATCCCGACCCACCGTCCCTGCATCCGCAAAGATTATAACGACGAGATCTACATGACCGAGAGGGAGAAGTACAACGCCATCCTCAAAGACGTCAAAGAGGTCCATGAGCAAGGACGCCCCATCCTGATCGGTACCGAGTCGGTCGAAGTTTCAGAGAAGCTGTCCCGTATTTTCAGACAGAACAAACTGGAACACACCGTCCTGAACGCGAAAAACCACACAAAAGAAGCGGAAATTGTCGCTGAAGCGGGACGTAGAAAAGCGATCACCATAGCGACCAACATGGCTGGCCGCGGTACCGATATCAAACTGGAACAAGGAGTCGCCGATCTTGGGGGGCTCTACGTGATCGGAACCACGCGGCATCAGTCCCGCCGGATCGACAGGCAGTTAAGAGGCCGTTGCGCAAGACAGGGGGATCC
>CAZWOB010000157.1:1792-3645 GCA_964635295.1 uncultured bacterium | reverse complement strand
TACCAAAGACACTAAGATTCTACACACTAACTCAAGTTACCCATGGTTGTTGGAATGATCCGTTGGCTCTAAAAATCGATTGATGCTTAATGATGCAACGGTCTCAGATTAGGACACGATCACAGGTTTGATTGTACCCTATCCTATGATAATAACGCATGGACGGCATCATCTAAAGGAATTTGTTCCCGGCACTGCGGCGACCGATATACCTTACTCTGATAACCTTGAATATTGCCGCGGACCATTGACCCATCCTGCATTTTCCCCCAATGAAAATCCCCAGAGTAGAGATCTCCATTTTCAAATGATGCTTCAGCCCTGCCATGGACATAATCCCTTAAAAATTGCCCCGCAATTGTCACCCTTCTTCTGCCGTCATATAGCGTTCCAGTTCCCGAAAGGCGGCCTTCCGCAAACTCCCCTTCATACCATCCTTCAAACTCTCCAAAAAGCAAACAACCAAAACCTGAACGCTTACCCTCGACATAACTTCCATGATAAACACTATAACGATAAAATTGATTCAAATAGATATGCGTGCCAGTTCCACTGAACACCCCATTAACGAAGTCCCCCAGATACCGTTCCCCTATCCTGCATATTAAATAGCCTTTCCCTGTATATCCTTGAATCAAATTTTCATTAGTAACTCTTGTATACCCTTTCCTTTCAGCCCATTGCTGCCAATCATCCGATGGCATATTCAACAAACGCAGCAACTCGGCCGTCCCCACTTTATTGCTTACCTGGACTAGGCCCTCACTTACTTTCACAGTTGGCCGATCACTCCCTCCCCTGATCGCAGTAGGCATCAGCACTCTTACCGTCAACTGAAAAAGGGCAAATCCTCCGCTACATAGAAGAAAAGGCGTCACTAAAGCCCCGAATACGCCAGCGGCCACTGCCGCCACCTTTTTAACAACCGATAATTGATGGTATTTTTCGACAGAGTGCTTGAAATGCTCAGAAAAAGGGTTGAGGTAATTGTTTGCAATTTTTAACAACGTATAGCTATTCCTCTTCTTGACGGATAGTCTGATGATAGACTTGTTCTGTGATGAACCTGTTCTGATCGAGGTACAGGATATAAACTCCGTCATTATCAAAAGTTGCTTTTATTCTCCCATGCAGACATCCGTTTCTAAACGTCCCAACATAGGTCGCTTTCAAAGATTCATTTCGGAAAACTCCTTTTCCAGAGAACTTTCCCTCTTTGAATTCTCCCTGATACCAATTCTCGGTATTGCCGATCACTTGCGTCCCTCGGCCATGAAAAGATCCGTCAACAAATTCCCCATGATAGGCGAAGGTGCTGGAGCGTGTAAGGCTTGACGAGCAAATGTAGGTTCCTATCCCATGCGGCCTGCCGTTGTGATATTCTCCAATGTAATACTCCCCAATGCCGTATTGATGGTAACCTTCTCCAACGAATCCCTGCTCTAACCGGTTTGACGACACAGTTGCAAACCCCTTGAATATCGCCCACCTTTCAATTTCAAGTTCATCTCCATTAAACAACCTCTCCAGTAATGCGACAGTTTTTGGGACTGTCCTCCTGTCCGTCTGAATATCGCCTGTAACCGCAAGATTGACAGACTTCTTATCTTTTGCACAACTGATGGAAGCGGTCTGTAAACATCGGACAGAATAATGAAATAGAAGAGCCCCCCCGACACAAAGAAAATAGGGGGTGATCATGGCTCCCAGAACTGCAGCGGCAATGGCAATCACCCGCTTTTCCAATGAAAGGCGATGGTATGCTTTAATAGACTGGCTGAACGCTCTATTCAATGAATGAAAAGGATGAATTCCAACAATCATACGTGATTTTATCCTTCAGACATTTTCCC
>CAZWOB010000157.1:0-1692 GCA_964635295.1 uncultured bacterium | reverse complement strand
TCTGCACTTGTGATTGCGCAGGACACTGACCTTCAGTGATTCGCAAAGGCTCCACCACTTGAATCCCCTTACATCCCTGATCGTTTTTCAACCAACGGACTGACAGTTGGAAAAGGGCAATTCCTCCCACACCCAATAGATAAAAGGTTGAAATCGCTCCGAAGATGGCTGATGCCGCCACAGCGATCTTCTTATCAAGGGATAACCGATTAAAGTCCTCGATGGTCTGTCGGAATTGGTCAGAAAATGGGTTGAAATAGGTGCTGATCGTATTCACGTTAATCAGCGAATTCCCCTAATACCTTTCCGAGGGTTTCAGCTGCTGCCTGGTCGGAGCAATATTTTTCCGCAAAAGCAAATGCCCTGCCGGCAATGGCGGACCTTAACCCCTCATCTTCCCATAATTCTGCAATCGCACGTTTTAAGTCCGCAACATCATGAGGCTGAACGGTCAATGCTGTTTGCCGATCTTCAACGTAATCGCTCAATCCGGGGCAGTCCGTGACGATCAACGGCCTCTGCATCGCCATGGCCTGTACAATGGTCACATGACCGGACGCTGTGTCGGTGTCGGCAAGAGGAACAATGCTGATCCGCGCTTGTTGAGCGAGTCTCAAACACTCCTCTTTTGAAAGTCGGTTGTTCACCTCAACAACGTCAGGGACACGCAATCCTTGAATCGCCTGATCGGAACTAACGACAACCGTCCGTATCCCCAACTCTTCCACTGCCTGAAAAAGCGTCTGGAAATCACGATTGGCACTGCCCAGAGCCAACAGGAAGGGGTTGTGCTGATTTTCTTGTTCGGTCACAGGAATAATCGGGCACTGGTAGCGGCAAAAAGCAAATTTTTCCTCGGGAAAATCCAGCCACTCTCGGTACCGGCGCAACTCCCATGTCGAAGGGACGACAAGTTTGTCCACATGACTCAAAGCGTAACGGCTTAGAGCTCCTTTCCATCCCCCGTACGTTTTCCCAATATTAAAGTACCAGGCAACAATTGGGTATTTTTTGCGAAAAATCCCTTTTCTCAATCCTGCAATAGCCGCACGTTGAGGAAAAAGGGTCAGCAAACCTCCTTGATCGCCGATATTTTTTTCAGCTTCTTTGACATGGTCCCAGATCCGTTTCCATTCATAGGGAGGTGTCGTCTTCGTGTTCCTCCGATGCCAGTGATGGTCGTAAGGATAAGGAATAATCGTAAAAGAGTGTTGATCTCCGGGCAAATACTGCAAAAACCACTGATCGGGGTCCGCGTTTTGCATCCAGGGAGAGATGACGGTCCAATGCATTATAATAAGACAAGATTGGTTAATAATTTTTCTCTTATCATAAAAAACAATTTGGAATTAAAATAAAATAAAAGATTTGATATAATGGAAGAAGCTATACAACTAAAAGGTTTTGTTCGGATTTGGATGTATTTTTCCCTGGGGGAGAAAGACGCCAAAGACGGGCAAAAAATTTTAGTTGGATAGCTTCAAATATATTTAAAAGGATGGATCGGGATAGGCATGAAAAACTTCTGGATATTACTCTCTCTTTGCGCATTTTTATTTTTCAACGCTGCAGCCGAAAACCCTCCTCCCTTTTCAAGCACATCTGATGTCGATCTGAGAACGGAAGCATCCCCAATCGATACGAATGTGGACCGCATTGGGATCAATTTAGGGCAATGGACCCAGTATGGAA
>CAZWOB010000156.1:0-3662 GCA_964635295.1 uncultured bacterium | reverse complement strand
TACTTTTATCTTGACATTGAGATTCAACCCTGATATGTTGAATTTAAATCAAACAAACACTTAACGCACGGAGGCAGGCATGAAATCACAGATTATGAAAAGAGCATGGGAAATCAGAAAAGAAGCAGCAAGCAGATTTAACTGTAAACTGTCTGAAATCCATTTCAGCGACTGTCTCCGTCAATCCTGGGCAGAGTCCCGGAAAGGAAAGAAAATGGAAAATTTAAAAGGCCGTAAATATCGTTTTGGTTCAGGGGCATTAGTATATTTTGCCCCTAAAGGCACTGTTTACTATGTAATGGAAAATCATTCACGTTCTGTTGTCGCAAAATATGACAACAGAACTGACGCAAAAAACAAAATGGTGGATGTCGGGCTGGAAGCAGGAAAATATCATTCTGTGCTGGCAGAAGAACCTGGCAACGATGAACTGATTCTTCTTGAGCAATTTTAATTAAAAACACTCCGCCCGGCGAAAGCCGGGCAAGAAAGGAAAAGAAAATGAAAAGAACGGTAAGAATAATTAGGGCCAACATGAAAGAAGAAAAAATAATAATAAGCGCCAAAACATTGCCGCTGATCTTAGATAAAATTGAAGTGTTTGCCCGTGTTGGCGAATGGGAAACAAGGAACAACGAAGGCAAGCCAAGCCAAAGGCTTGTTGGGCATTGTATCATACCAGAAGATTGGGACTGGAATGATATAGTGAGTGTATCGTTGCTTGCAAAATAATGCTTGAACTTTGGAAAATTCGCGGAAATAAAGATGATTTATCAAGAAGAAATGGTCGGGGCGAGAGGATTTGAACCTCCGACTTCCTGCTCCCAAAGCAGGCGCGCTGCCAGGCTGCGCCACGCCCCGTCCTGAAAATATAAAAAGACACTTAACATGGATTATAATTTTATGCAAGGATAAAAATTCAGATGAGGATCATTCGCGTTTTTCAAAATAATCGTTTATCCCTTTGCAGATTGCCAGAATTGAGTATAATTTTAGGGATAATACCCATCATCAAAACATAATTAATTCTGAGGGAGGTTCATACGTTTCATCCTGAGTTGAACCTCCTTCGACCAGCCACTGCAGAACAGCAAAAAGAGTAGCCACAGTCCCGTCTATTTTTGCGTGGCCTTCTGGTTTCCAAGGCCGTCTAAAACCATCATTATTACGTTTCATTTCTGTGTTTGAGATGCAAAACCTCAACACTGGATTATTACCATTAATCACTAATCCATCAAGCAACAATCTTTCGAGTTCGTCAATCGCCGGAAGTAAGCTGCCCATCCTCCCAGTGCCGACTTTTGGAAAATTATCTGAGCCTCCAAGATCATAATCAAGATTTTGACAAAAAGTATGGGAGTCAAAGCCTTGATCGACCTTAACGCTCTGAACTGACAGCTTTTTCTCCTTGACAACGTTTAATATTTCTGCTCTCACACTTACAAAGTTAAGAGCATTTCCAGGCTGAATTGTGATATATTTCTCTTCAGCCCAAGCTCGGAATTGTTCGGCATATTTGTTTGTGGGATCATTCAGCCACGCTTCAGTACACCAAAAATATGGCTGAATTGCAAGTTTTTTTTCAGAATTATACACCCAGACAAATGATGTTAGATCTGCGACACCTGAAAGATCGACTCCTCCCCAAACTCTTTGATATCGTTGCAATTCAACTTTGCCAGAATTTTTATCCCACAAATCTGTTGATACCCAACGTTCTGTTGTTGATGTCCAAATATTAAAATGTTTTGTGATAACATTATTTATTTGTGTTGGCATTTCAATAGCTTGCCTAACGATAGCTCTGATTTTCTCTCGATCAGGTAGCCCGTATTCAATGCCTGGATTCGCTTTTATCCAGACATTCTCGTCCTGCCAATCGTCTTCTTTCTTTCCTTGCCGGTCATCTTTCAACCCGATCAAATCGGGCCAATCATGTGTAGTATCAAGCGTATATATTATGGAAAAGTACGAATCGTCCTGTACAGTTCCTTTCAGGATTTTCGCAGCGTATTCCCTTTCGGAATAGCAGGGCAGATATTGATTGAAACCCGCTGTTGTAATAATTATCAATAGTGGCTGCGGTCTCGACTGGCAACTTGTTTCAATTGAATCAAGAATCACGCTCTTTGTGTGTTGATGATATTCATCAATAATCCCAAGACTTGTACTTTTCCCATCTGCCCCATCATCTTTCGACAGATACGAGAACAGCCCGAATGTGTCCTCTTTCGTAATAGAGTATTGCAGGAATCGTAGACATGATGCCCAGTCAGACCTCTTCAGTAAGTTTCTTGCAGATCGCCAAACAATTATTGACTGTTCTTTTTTCGTAGCAGCACAATATATTTGCGCTCCTGATTCAGCCTCGACAACAAGAGAATACGCAGCAAGTCCTCCCATAACAGTACTTTTACAACTTTTTTTTGCAGTTTCGATATAACTTTTTCGAAACCGTCTGCGGCCTGTTTCAATCTTTTTCCAACCAAAAAGATTAGCGACTATAAAGGCCCAATGCGGAAGAAGACTGAATATTTCCCCGGCTCCTGGTTCTTCCCATAATTTTAAAGTTTCGTAAAAAGATAAGATTTTTTGCGCTTCTTTCTCGTCAAAATATAATCCACGATCAGGGCCACTCTTCAAATCATCAACATGCCGCTCCACAGCTTTTTTGACGAAACGGCATGTAACGATTTTATCCGACAGAACGTCATCTATGTATTTGTGAATTCGTTTCACGGCTTCAGTCCGTTCTGATATTCTTCCGGGCAAGGCGGTGGGGTTTCAGGATATTCCCCTGCGAAACAAAGACTTGTTAGTAGCAAGACCATACAAATGAATAGCTTTTTCATTCTTTTATCCTTTTTTGAGTACCGATAATAGACCATACATCCATTCTATCAATCCTCCTCTGCCAAATGAGTAATCCTATGATATACTGAAACCGGCTCGACACTCTTTCACTATGAAATCCCCGCGCTTACGAGAATGTCTTTGTTTGCAGCGATGGCCGGAACACCGCCCAGGAGGGTTGCGCGGATTCTATTCGGACATATGTGTATATTTTTTAAACATCATTTCCCTTTCTGATCCGATCATTTCATAAATTTATTCTTAAAATCATCGACAGCATTCTTCGCCTTAGTGCCATCGATCACGATTTTGGCCCGATCAGCCGGAGTAAATCCGAGTGCTGACATTGCCTGAAATAACGTTCTGTTAGCAGTGTTTAGGGAAACCGTGTCCCTTTTTAGTTCGTCTGAATCAGCCCCTTTACGGGTCCTCATGACTTTTTGCGACACGTTGTAAAAATTCACAAACGCGACACAGTAGGCGAGGACAGCCGACATATCCGATTCTTCAACCCATCCTGGAATTTTATCAAGAATTTTTAGTACTCGGTTCCATTCAGCAACAGCTATTTCGTTATCAGCAATAAGAGTAGGGGGAGAGTTCGAGTCAAGACCAATTCCACTCGTCGGAAAATTAGTGTTTATTGGCCTTCCAGCCGAGTCATGACCTGGCTTCCGCCCTGTGATCGCATGTATTGCCGCTGGTTTTCTTTTTTTGCCTGCCATATATTTATCCTCACAAAAATAAAATTTATTAATCCGAGGTATGAACCTTTGTTCATTTTAAAACAGTGCGTGTGTGCAGGAAAC
>CAZWOB010000155.1:0-3751 GCA_964635295.1 uncultured bacterium | reverse complement strand
CCGAAATGGTCGTGGCAAATATCGATCGTCTTCAAGTACCAGGTCTCATGCCAGAAAAAATCGAGGACGTAAATCGCCTGAAGCACATTGACCAGGATCATGGAATTGGGCAGATATCCCAGATCTGCATACTGTTTCGCGGCAAACGACCAATTGATCAATGTCCAGGCAATAATGCCGGGACGCCCATTGAAAAACAGCTTGAAATCAAACTTTCCGATGCGGGGATTGAACTCGATCCCCATAAAGAAGTCATAGAGAGGGTTCCCGCTGAACTTGCGGTCCTCGGCATTGCTCGGAAACCAATACGCTTTGACATAGACAAAAATCGCAGTCAAGTAGCCCATGATGTTGGTCGCGATCAGAAAGCTTCCCCAATTTTCCGCGATGACGCCTGGTGAGAACCATCCCATCGCGTAAGCTCCGATCCCGAAGAGAACATGGGTGATCAACCACGCTTGCAGCCCGTTGATCTGATAGACAAGCTGGTTGCCTGCAGGTGTGACCGCCCCTTCCTGGCGTCCTCCGCGATATCCTGGAACAAAATAATGGAGAAGGTCCGGGAGTCCCAAATAGAGAAGCAACTGAAAAGCGAACCACCCAAGATAGAGGGCGCAGATACCCAAATCAAACGAGGGAAGCAAGCCGCTTAGCGAAGCCTCGCCCGTTGCCAGCGCGTAAGCCGGCGCAATTAGAGAGCCTTTAAAATGAACGCAGGCAATAAAAAAATAGAGCACCATCATAGGAGCTGTGATCAGCAATGCGATCGTTGAAAACAAACTCAGCCAAGTCGTTTCCCATGCACGTCCCCAGTTTTTTGCTTCAAAATTTGTTGATGTCATCGTTGTATTTCTCCTAAACTATTACATGATTAAGGGGTCGTCGTCCCTGTTGTCGGAACCCCTAAACCAGGGATGAAACCGGGGCCGAAAATGATCGCTTCATTTTGATTAGCGTCCGGATAAAAATTCAAGAACAGCCTCTCTCCGGCGACCGCGGCAACTGTTGCCACAAAAGAATTGAGCGCCGAGTAGAAAATTTCGCGCAATTTCTGCAATCTGCGCGGAGGTACGTAAACAATATCCCCTGGCAAAAGAGGAAAATCGCAAGTGCGCCCCTTGACGATCTTGGTATAATCGACGAGGAATCGGACCGGACAGGCCAAGGAACCGCGGATCACCAATACGCGTGAACTCGCGCGCTCAGTCACCCCTCCAGCCTCAGCGACCGCTTCGGCAAGGGACATCTCGCGGAAATAATCGACAGTCGTATTGCGCCTTGTCTCGCCAACGACATAGACCTGATGGACCTTCCGATCCGGAATGTAAACATAGTCCCCCTCCATTAAGGGAACATCATAACTTAAATCCCCCCCCATCATCAACTGGACAAAATCGACAGGAACATATTTCCCCCTCCTTGCAAGAAAGGCATGGTCCAGGTCCCCGGCATCGATCAACTGATTGCGCCAGTCCAAGAGGGTCAATCCCCCCGCTTGCCCGATCGCGGACAGCAAAGTAGGGTTGCCGACCACTTGCTTGCGCCCGGGATTTTGGACCTCTCCGGAAATCACATAATAGGCTGCCCCGAATCTGATCGGGGTGATGGAAAGGACGACGTACCGGTAGTAGGATTCGAGCTTTTTGATCAGTTCCTCTCTCACCTCAGCGATCGTCCTGCCAATGGCGGGCACACTTTCCACAAAAAGATATGAGATCATTCCTCTGGGATCTATCGGGACCTGGCGAGCTGTCCCCTGTTCCCCATAGATCGAAATATAGAGGACATCTCCTGACTTCAAACGGTAGTCCCCTTGTTCAGGAAGTTCCAGAGGGATATCGACAGCCAGTTCTTCCTCGTCAAGGATCATTTCCTGAGGACCATTTTCGTCAAAAGTGAACCACTGCCCCCGGCATTGGCTGCAGGCAGCAGAACCGACATTGAAAAAACCCAACAACATCAAAACAAAAATGAGCTGAATGCGCCGATTATCCATTAGAATCATCCCCATTGCTGCTGCTTGAAAACCAGATGTCTCCGCTGAAATAAGCGCCCCATCGGATCAGAAAACCGCTGATAAAGCCGTCGAGGGCAATGTCGACCGCATCGCGCAAGGTGCGCCACTGTTTATGGGAGGCGTAGACAATATCTCCGGGACAGAGCTTGAGGTCTCTTGCTTCACCGCGGAGGATTTTATTGATATCGACCACGCACACGTCCGGACAAGGGCAGTGCAGCGCGTTGCGGATCACGATGATCCGGTACATATCGGCGGAATAGGGACTGAATGTTCCCCAACCGCCAGCCCTTGCAAGAGCGTTCATCAGGGTCATCTCTTCAGAGTAAGGTAGACGCTGAGGCGAGGCAGCATAGCCTAACATGTAGATCTCGCGCAGATCTTCCCCGGAAAGGTAGATGTAGTCTCCGGGCTTCACGTAGATATTCTGGTCGATGCTTGCCGAGTAGATCAATTTTTCAAAATCGATCTCCACCCGCTTATCCCCACGTACCATGAAAGAGGTCTTCAGGTTTGTATAAGGGATTGAGATCCTTCCAGGGTGGTCGCCGATGTCCCTCTCCGACTGAGAAAATAATCCGCCAGCTTCCGCAATCGCCTCTCTGACAGTGATCGGCCCTGTGATCTGATAATCGCCAGGCCTTCGGACCCTGCCAAGAATCCGATAGGTCGGATAGACGATCTGCTTGGGGACGACCGTCACTTTTGGGTCCAGGAACAGCCCGTCCAATTCTTTCGACAGGTCCTTGGCAACCTCTTCAGGAGCTCTTCCCGCAGCCTGCACCCCCTTGGCGACAGAGTAATACAGCTTGCCGTCCGGAGCTACGATCGCTCCGTCAACAAACGTTTCCTCCTCATCGAAAACCGCCACCTCAAGAATATCTCCTTTGGTCAGCTGATAATCGGGATCGATCGGCTGATAGGGGTCGAAAAGGTCGGGAGTGATCTCCAGAGGCTCCATTTTAGCCTTGCAAATTAAACAATCGCCTAGGTCGCAAGGCTCGAAGCAGTCGTTATAATCGATCACGCACTCTTCCCAGTCGACCATCACGTCCGGTCTGCCGCAGCACCACCTGAAATTGAGGCACGGCACATCTCCGCAGCGCCCGCAACTGCCGAGCAGAAGCAGGAGAACGGGAATAATAGCGACTAAGGAA
This sequence comes from uncultured bacterium, assembly GCA_964635295.1. Classification (GTDB taxonomy): domain Bacteria; phylum Chlamydiota; class Chlamydiia; order Chlamydiales; family Waddliaceae; genus Waddlia. The sequence goes on along the minus strand of CAZWOB010000155.1, from coordinate 577 downwards.
GGTCTGTTCACATTCATGATGTTTTTGTTTTTCTTCTCCAACGGAACAGCTGTCGATTACTTTTTTTCGCCTCTAATTTCAACCTATCATCGTCTACGTAGACCGATTTGATCCGGTTAAGCACGATTCCAAACGGCCGCACACCCGATCTGTCCAGCGTTGAGAGTGTGACATCCACTTTCGCTTTCGGGACTTTGGACGATGCGATAAACAATAAAGTTGCATCCGCAGCTTCCGCAATATTGGTCGCATAATCCTCTTCGATCACTCCAGGGGAGTCCACAATTATCATCGGGAACCGCTCTCTGGCCTCATCGATAAATGTTTTCATCCTGTCCGATTTGAGCAATTCTTTCATCCGGGGATGATGTACATGGACGCCGATCCTTGGAAAGGGAGTTTCTGAAAGGACGTCGTCAAATGTTGCATTCCCTTCCAAATAGTCGGTCAATCCCTTGCATTCCGAGGAGGTTTCCCAGGGATTCTTACGCCAGTCCAGCTCTAAAAGCAGAGTGTTCTTCCCTAAATCGTTCTGGTACTTCGCCACTAAATACGCAAATGTCGTCTTCCCTTCACC
>CAZWOB010000154.1:0-3764 GCA_964635295.1 uncultured bacterium | reverse complement strand
ACATTAAGCGGTTATGTATCAAACAACAATCTCGAATCAGTGGAGACAGATCCAAAGGCAGAATTTTACTCAATGGGAAAAACTTGCGGATTATTTAGAGCTCGACGATCTGCAAAAAAGGGAAATTCTGCAAAATTCCCGATTTGTCCTCAATTTACCTATTAGATTAGCTAGAAAAATTGAAAAAGGGAATCTAGACGATCCCATATTAAGGCAATTTTTACCTACCGTTTCAGAAACGATAGAGACAACTGGGTTTGTCAGCGACCCTGTTGGCGACCATGCTTGCAGGCGTTCCTCAAAGTTGCTGCATAAATATCAGGGAAGAGTTTTGCTGGTCACAACAAGTGCTTGTGCGATGCATTGCCGCTACTGCTTCCGTCAGAATTTCGATTATGATGTCGAAGATAAAACGTTCCGTGAAGAATTGGAAGTGATCGCAAATGACAACACGATCAAAGAGGTGATCTTGAGCGGTGGAGATCCGCTGTCCCTCTCTAATCGCAATCTTGAAGTGCTTCTCGATCGAATTGCAGCCATTCCCCATATCAACCGGTTGCGGTTTCACAGTAGATTTCCCATAGGGATTCCTGAAAGGATCGATGAGGATTTTCTTGAAATGATCGACCGCTCACCCCATCAGGTTTGGTTTGTGATCCACTGTAATCATCCAAATGAACTGGATAAAGAGATCTTTGAACGACTAAATGCTTTAAGAAAATTGGGTGTCAATGTCTTGAACCAGGCAGTTCTTTTGCGTGGCGTGAACGATGATGTCGAAACGATGGCCGAGCTATGTGAGACGTTGACCGATCACGGTATTTTCCCTTACTACCTCCATCAATTAGACCGAGTCCAGGGGGCTTCACATTTCGAAGTGAGCAGAGAGGAGGGGTTGGAATTGATCGATCAATTGATCCAGCGTTTGCCAGGTTATGCGGTGCCAAAGTATGTCCAGGAAGTCTCGGGAGAGCCAAGCAAAACACCGATTAATTAAGAGTAAAGCGAGCGGGCATTTGAATTTCTTGGTTCATTTGGAAAATTTCTACCTGGATTTAATATAAAAAACAGGATAAGCAGGATCGCAAGCGGTAGGATAAGTAAGATTATTCTTCATATTTTCATCGATCGAAAGACAACTCAACGATAACAACGATAGAACCATAAATTCTCTCTAATTTTTTTTTATCGATTTTATTTATATTATATTATTAAATATTGACATATTTAATAAATTTTGTTATAGTTTCTTCTTAAATAATAAAAAATAGAGTTATAGTAATGCAGCCTGCCCAAGGAATATCACCTCACTCCGGAACGCTTGATATCGTCAGTCAGCAAGAGTGTCCTCTTAAAGGACTTAGAATAGGAAAAGTCGGTAAAATTGCGTTTCATGCGTTGACGGCCATTACAGCGGTTTCAACAGCGGCAGTCATTGTAGCAACCGTTATCACGGGAACTTTGCCTCTGGCTGCTCTCATTGTCTCATCTGTTGCGTTTGGCATATTTTTCACTGCTCAAGCGGCTAATCTGGTCAAGCCCCATCTGCCAAAAAACATTCAGCATGTCATCAACGTGATTCGAGCGACCGTGGTCGATATTTTTGCGACCCTGGCTCTGGCTGTGATGTTTCCGGTCAAGCAAAGTAGGTTCGACCCGAAAACTGCCGATCCCGATCAGACGCCGATATTACTGGTGCATGGGTATTTACATAACAGTTCAGGTTGGGTCTACCACCGCCATCATTATAAAAAAGCAGGACTTAAAAACGTATTTACGGTCGATCTGGGTCATCCGTTTCATTCGATTGAAGACTATTCCGAAGTTTTAAGGAAGAAAATCGATAAAATCCAGCAGATCACCGGCCGCAAGGATATTAAACTGGTCGGCCATTCGATGGGTGGTGTCGTCTCTGCTCACTATGCGTTGAATTGCGCGGAATCCGATGGGGTTCAAGTCAAAGACCTGATCACTTTGGGCTCCCCCTTAATGGGTACCCGAATAGGCCGCATCGGTGTCGGAAAGTGTGCGAAAGAAATGCGCTTTGGCTGCGCTTATATTTCCAATTTGAGCGAGAGACTGAACAAGAGTACGATCCCTCATTTCCACCAGGGAAGCAAAGGGGATATTGTCATCTTTCCCCATCGTTCGTCCCTCAATGATACAGACGACCAAAACACTCTGACATATAAAGATTTAGGTCATTGTTCGTTTATGTTGTCCGATCGTGTGGTCAGAGCGAATATTCAACGTCTGCAAACCACTCCTGTAGCCGCAACTGCCTGATTCCAACAAATCAACAACGATTGAATGGCTTGCCTGCTCATTATCTTTTTGATAAATTGCAGCTATGACCAATCTTACGGCTGCCTCGATTCTGTTATTTATCCTATTCGTAGGAGCCGCTCTGTGGAAATGGGGCAGCTCTTTTCAAAAGCCGCATGTTAAATTCTCAAATCTCCGTCCTCTGATAGACAGTGGCAGCAGCAGAAAACAAACGTATGCAGCTCTGCCCCGCTATCTGTTGATCTTTGCCCTCATCCTTTTCTCGATCGCTTTTCTGGATCCTCATTATTATGCGGAGAAAGCTCCGGAGGAAAAAAAGGACGCGCCTATCCAACAGGTCAATATTCCCAGCGAAGGGATCGCGATCTATCTGGTCCTTGACCAGTCCGGGTCGATGTCCGGCGAAGTCAAGGTTCGGCGCAGGACAGTGACGAAAATGGACTTGTTGAAAGATGTGACGAAGGCTTTTGTTCAAGGAGACAAACAACAGGGGTTTCGCGGACGACCTCAGGATATGATGGGGCTGGTCACTTTCGCGCGTGGAGCCGAGGTTCTGGCGCCGCTGACACTTGACCATCAGTCGATCGTTGACCATCTCAACAACCTGCAGTACACCAAAGATATTGAACTTGACGGGACAGCTATCGGATATGCAATCTATAAAACTGCGAATTTGATCGCCGCTACACGACACTATGCGCAGGAACTGGAGGGGGAAGGAAAGCCTGCTTACACAATAAAAAGCTCGGTCATGATCCTTGTCACCGACGGGCTTCAGGCGCCTAATCCATTGGACAAGGACAAGGAATACAGGAATGTGGAACTCTTAGACGCTGCTGAGTATGCAAAAGAGCAAGGCGTCAAAGTGTACGTGATCAACGTCGAGCCCAGAATAGCGTCCAAGGAGTTTTCCGCTCATCGTTCTCTGATGAAGAAAATTACCGAACTGACCGGCGGCAAGTTTTACATGGTGGACAACACGATCAATCTAAGCAGGATCTACGCCGAGATCGACCGGTTGGAAAAAAGCCCCCTTCCTTTGGAGACTCAATACATCACGCCTCCTAAATCCATGCAGCCCCAGCTGTACAGAAGGGTGTCTTTTTATCCCTATCTGGTCGGGTTGGGGATGCTGTGCGTATTCCTGTCGATCTTTCTTGAAACGCGCGTATTCAGGAGGGTCCCTTGATACCTCCCGACCTGCACTTTGCCTACCTCCAGGGATTTTATCTGTTTCCGATAGCTTTCCTGATCCTCCTTCTCATGTGGGGGCTCATCCGCTATCGCAGGAATATTCTCGCATCATTTTTTAGTGCCGATCTGATCTCAGAAATTGAGGTGCCCCGGTCGCAGTATGCTTCCTGGGGAAAAGCGGCCGCATGTTTTCTCCTCTGGATCTTTGCGATGCTTGCCTTCATGCAGCCTGAAGGAAATGGAAGGTATCCTTTGGAAAGCGGTGTGCAGGGAGGAAAGAAGGA
>CAZWOB010000153.1:0-3829 GCA_964635295.1 uncultured bacterium | reverse complement strand
ATCATCCATGGATGAAAGAGATCTTGTCTGAGACCTACGGGATTATGGTGTATCAAGAGCAGGTGATGCAGATTGCTCAAAAACTTGCTAATTATTCTCTGGGAGAAGGGGATGTGCTGCGTCGCGCCATGGGAAAAAAAGACGCGGAGCAGATGGCGACCCAGCGAGAGAAATTCCGGGAGGGGGCGCTTGAAAATGGAATCTCCGAAGACGTCTCAATGCGCATTTTTGATAAAATGGAAAAATTTGCAGCTTACGGTTTCAACAAGTCTCATGCCGCAGCTTATTGTTATATCGCCTACGTCACGGCGTATTTGAAAGCAAACTATCCCCAAGAGTGGATGGCCGCTTTGATGACCTGTGACAGCCACGACCTTACGAAAGTCGCGAAATTTATTCGCGAGTGCCAGGCAATGCAGATCAAGATGCTTCCTCCGGATGTCAACGAGGCGGGAACGACTTTCACGGCTTCTCCCAAAGGGATCCGTTTTGCCATGAGCGGGATCAAAGGAGTCGGTACCTCGGTTGTCGAAGCGATTGTTGAAGAACGGGAAAAGGGGGGACGTTTTGAGAACCTGTACCAGTTTATCAAGCGAGTGGATTTCAGCAAGGTCGGAAAGAAGGCGATAGAAAACCTTGTTGAGGCCGGCAGCTTCGACTTCACGGGATGGTCGCGGGACCAGCTGCGCATCAGCGTCGAACCGATGTTCGATTCTGCTATGAAGGAGCAGAAAGAGGAGAAGGCCGGTGTACGCTCTCTATTTGAGCTGATGGGCGAAAGTAATGAAAATCTATTTACCGAGCCTCCAAAGGTCAGCATACCGACTTCCAGCCAGCAGATTTATCTCAAAGAAAAAGAAATGTTGGGATTTTTTCTCACTGGCCACCCAATGGACAGCTACAAGCAGATTCTCTCTCGCCTCTCTTGCATTGCGCTGCGCAAAGTTGACACGCTGGACCACAATACTGTCTTCCGCTCCGCCTTTCTGGTTGAAACAGTGCGCGTCCTTTTCTCATCGAAGTCGCAGAGGAAGTTTGCGATCCTCATGGTCAGTGATGGGATTGAAAGTCTGGAATTACCGATCTGGCCTGATATGTATGAAGAAAAGCACCATCTGATCAAAGAGAATCAGTTGCTGTATGCTGTTCTGCAGGTTGACCGCAGCGAAGGGAGTTTGCGGCTTTCCTGTCGCTGGTTTGACGACCTGACCCAGGCGAATGAAGAAACGGTCAAAGTTTGTGATCAAGCATTCGACCGTGCGAAGTTTATGGCGACACGTGCCCAACAATTTAAGAAAAAGGGCAAAAATGCAGGCCAGAAGAAAAAAGAGGAGCCCAAAGTGGAAAATTCCAAAGTGTCATTGAAATTAAATGCTGATCGAACACGGTTGAGCCACATTCTTAAAATAAAAGAGATGTTTGAAGGAAGCAGAGGGAAAAATCCGGTACAGATCGATTTCATGGTAGATGATCAATGCATTGCTGCTCTTCATATTGATCAGCCATGGGGTGTAGAGTTGACTGATGAGTTAAAGAAAAAACTTGAGGAACAGCCTGCATTCCTTTCTATCTCGTAGATACTAGCATTTTTTAATAAAACATATTTTAAATCTTCCCTACAGAAAACCTTTATTTATTCTTTATGTTTAAGATAGAATATATTGAATTGTATTTTCGAAAAGTGAAGTTTTAGTATGTTCTCAGGTTTAATAAATTTTTTTTCACGTACGGTTGTTGACCCCTTCGTAGCGGCAGGAGGAGATTCGCAAGGACCTTCGCCAATGGATAAACTACCCTCTGCTCTCCGTGGAAGGTTGATGGCTGAAGGGAGAAAACTCAAAGTCGAGATCCTCGAATGCGAAGGGGGAGCCGGGCATAAGATGTCTGCCGAAGCAGTCAAGAGGGCTGTCGAGGGACATTTTGGTAAAGAGAACGTAGAGATCAGCAAATACGATGTCGGGAGCCATCTGGCCCCGGATCCTCTTTCGCTTGTCACATTTGGTCGCTATTCGGTTATCCACCTGCATAATTATCTGGCTCGGAACGGACATACCAAACTCATTTCCGTTCTTTCAAAGGTCGGCAGGGTCGCATCAAAATTGCAATCTCCATTTACCTGCTCTCATTTTAGAAAGCGTTATGAAAAGAAACGACCGGATCTGGTGATCTCAGCAATCCCTCTGATCAACGGGGTTGTATTGAAAAGTTTGAAGAAACAAAACATTCCTTTAATGGTTGTGACGACCGATGCTGATAACAGTTTATTCTCTGCGAATTGGCAACAGGAAAAGGATATTGGGCCCTATCGGTATGGAATCCCGTATAATTCCCTTGAAATCGCCAGGAAAGTCTCAAAAAATATCGACATGTCCAAAGTCAGGGGGATCGGGTATCCACTTAGGGATGGATATACCCGAGAATATTCTGATGTGGATAAGGAGGCCTTCAGGAAAAAGCATCTCCTCGCTCCCGACACAAAATTTGTCGGGCTGATGATGGGCGGTCTGGGCGGCAAGTCCATGAGGAACTATTTCAAGACATTGATGAAAGGGATTAACAACGGTGAGCTTGAGCAGCCGAATACACGTTTTGCATTCTTTTGCGGAAACAACAAAAAAATGCGGGACAGACTTTTGGAAGGTTTGCGAGGTCGCGGATGGAAGTGCGATCTTAGCGGAGGACGCGGCTCTGTATTGCGAAACTGCAAAAGACAGTTGAGAACGCTTCATCATCTCAGAAAAAACATTGAGCGTTTGAGAAGCGATTCCGAATCTGAAGACCGGCTTAAGCGGATCATTGAGCTTGTTCAGGAACTGCGGGCGAATAAAGAAAAGGACCTGGGCTCAATTTCTGCCGATTTACGCTGTGTTACAGAGAGAGGTCTGGAAGCTGTCGATCATCTTGTCGATGAATTTGCCGCATTCGACAAATTTGGTGAACTCGATTCCGCAAATGCAGATGCATTGATCCAACACTCACTCAGTGAAGTTCTTGAAGTCGAGAGGGTTTACGGAAATATCATCGATGATGTCAGAGTGTTCCGTCATGAAAGCGGCGCATCTGCGACAATTCAGGGATTCACAAATCAGGACCACGAGTATGTCGCCGTATCTGATCTTTGGGTCACGAAAACAGGTTCTTCAACATTCAATCAGTGCATTTATCAGCATGTTCCAATGCTTCTGGATGGAACAAGCCGCCCGCTGGACTGGGAGGGGTTGAATTTTGAATTAGGGGAAACCTATAGGTTTAGTGAGAGCGTTACTTCATTCAAAGGATTTTTTGATCAGATGAACGCCATGTTGCGGCCGGAAACAAATGAAAAATACCGGCAGTCGGAGCGAAATTATTTAGAACAGCGTCCGAGACAAGCGCAGTTTTCAAAAAATATTGTCGATCTTACTTATGAATTGCTTGATGAGGCTGAAGAGCGGAAAGTAGAAAAAGAAGAGAAAGCCATTGAAGCGGCAAAGATAAAATTGGAAAAGTCAGCGGCCTGGAAAAAACTGTCCATTACGCAAAAAGTCGGAAAAATTTTTAGCAAGATTTTCCATACTGTTGTCGATATTCTGGTGAGGATTGCAACAGTGGTCTTTCAGATCTTGATCTCTCCCTTTAGTTGGAGTGCTAAAAGAATTGCAAACTATGCGTATTTCTCGGGGTTCAACTGTTCAAGGTCAAAACAGAGATCGCGTCGACGTCAACTTATTAGAGAGAAAAATGCTGAGCCTATTGAAGGGGATTGGAAACCATTGGTCTCTCCGGTATCTAACAGGGCAATAGATGCAGTGCGCATTCCATCAACCTCCCCAAATCCAACTGGAAATGC
>CAZWOB010000152.1:0-3870 GCA_964635295.1 uncultured bacterium | reverse complement strand
TCTCCCCAATCTACAGGAAACGCGCTTCCAGAATAATAAGCAGGAAGACCCTCGATCTGCTGTGCTTTGTGCACATGGCCGAGCGCGTAGTAGTCAACACCGACGAGCGCGAGATCGTCTTTCCCGAGCTGGATCCCGCCGGCAGGCATGACCTGGTTATTGGAAAGTGTTGCTCCCGAGATCATGCCGTGATATAATAACACACTGGGAATGTCGGGATACTGCTTTTTTATGGTTCCTAAGCCTAAAAGGAGGCCCCGCATTCCCTTTTTTATTGCCTCATCCGCTTCAACCTGGCCGAGCTGCTTGTCCTTGAGAAAGTATTGTTTCGAAATCTCCGGGATCCCGAAGAGAAGAAGTCTTGGCCTATCTGCATCAATGGGATCTCCATTCCATACCATTCCATCAGAACCCAGGAAATAATCCTGTCCGGCTTCAAGAATCGTAAAACCATGGTGTGACTTGATTTTTTTGAAAGGCTCATAACAGCCGGGAATATCGTGAGTCGGAGTTCCCGTTACTGCCACAACAGGAGCAATATTCATGAGATCCTGCATTACATTGATGAGCCCTGGAAACCCGGAGCTCGTGGTATTATTCACAGGCCTGTCGAAAAGGTCGCCCGCGATAATGATAAGATCAACCTTCTCCTGTGATGCGGTGCGGGCGAGCAAATCGAGGCTTTGAAGGGCCTGTTCTTGTTTATCACGCGAATAATGAATATCCGCCGCATGAAGAAACTTAACCTGTCCTTTCACTGACCTCACCCCCCTTCTTTGATTTCCAATCCTCGTATTTTTCGAGCCAGTCATTCACCCGGTCGATGAGCGCATTCATCGTTGTGAGATCGGGCTTTTCTTTGGCAAGCTCGTCTGCGATCATTGATTTCGCGTCGGCCGGGAGATGCTGAAACTTCAGCATTTCTTTAAGCTCTCCACTCGCGCGGTCCTCATCCGTTTCTTCCTGTTCCGCAGGATTCCAGGGGGGAGCTTTTTCTTCCTTGCCCCCGTCTTCATGCGCTCCGTTCTTCCCGTTTTCAATGAGTTCGTACTTCGGTGATTCTTCTGGGGGAAGCTCCTGGGTGGATCCGGAGGGGCTTGGCCCGAAAATCGACGTAACCGCACCGGTCATCTTCTGTATCGCGGCCTGCCGTACCTCCGGATGGGAAAGCATCTTTTCAGTGTCAGGGATTACACGCGGAAAGGCGAAAGGCTGGGAAAGCTCTTTTCGGGAATAGGTGTTCTTCAATGCGACAAACGCCCTGATCACGCGCTCCTTTGCGCCGGTCATTGCCCGCTCGTCCTTGAACTTTCTGTACTGAAGAACAGCTTTTTTTACTGCCTTGTTTATCCCATGCTGTTTCTCAGCATCAGACTTCCAATCCGCGAAGACCGGATAGTTTTTCCCGTTTTTCGACGTTTTCCATTGGACGATCTCATCGAAGTTTCCCCGGTCCGCTTTTTCCTCATAGGAAGTTTGCTGCTCCTCTTCGATCACATCGAGATCAACCGTTTTCTCATCCGAGATAACAACCCACTCTCCGTTCGGCTTCCGCATTGCGCCGGTCGCTTTCGCACGGGACTTCCTGTCGGTAGATTCGACAACACCGGTCGTTTTCGGGTCCCACACGATCCCGAGCGCATTTGCGATCGCCATGAGCGGCCGTTTACCCGGGGAAAACTTGTCCTTCGTGATTTCGAATGCGTCTTCATCCGGATCAACACGCACGACCTCGATCACGACCTTGTCATAATTGCCGATGATCTGGCCGAAAGTCTGCGTGGGAAGCAGAAAGTTTACATTTTCAAGATCAATTCCTTGTGTTTGTACTGCTTTTTGAACAACTGCGGGTAATTTCTCCATTGTTGTCCTCCTCTGTTTTATTTATCCGTGGCGGGCATTGAGCCCGCCTCGGAGAGAAGGAACAACAGCCATTGATCAACGACTCGTGTTCCCTCATTTTGCGAGAGTTCTATCTTCTTGTTTGAATGTTTCCTCTGCTGTGATAATAGCATTATCAAGAAGAGAAATGGCATCTTGAACATTATCAGATTCAGCCGTAACATCGAAATACCATTCTCCTTTTGATGTCTGCTTTGCATTGATTCTGACTCTCGGCTTTGTTGATTCCTCTGGCATATTGACCTCCTTATTTTGAAAACCCCTCATACGCAACAAGCGTGAGAAGGATAGAAAATACAGATATGAAAATTAATCCGAAGGCATCCATAATAGTGTTTCTCTTCTTTGTGCTGATAATTTCCTGCTTGCCGATTCCTGCTTCTGCAGTAAATATTCCTCGACAGTAATCCAGTGATTTACATAGATGTCATATTCCTCATCATCCAAGACGTAGGTTTTGTCGATATGTTTCTTTCTTTTATCCATGAATCCTTTCCCTCTTTGATTCGAGTTCGCGCATTCTCTGCGCATCTTCAATGCTCAGATCCCACGCTTCCTGGCTGAATTCTTCTTCCCGATCACCCACCCTGTATTTGTCAAACCATTCGACGATCTCATGCTCTACAAATCGATATATGCGGGGCGTCGGATGCCGGTGGGGAAGAGGATTTTCGGGAAGATTGCAGAAATAGAGGACCTGGCGCGGACTCACGTTGAGGATCGCCGCCGCCTGTCGTGTTGTCAAATACTGCATTAATCTCTCCTTTTTTTATATTCTCTGAGCAGCCGGCGCTTGCATGAGCTACAAATACCGTGCGAAATTCCATATACGCCGTACCCGTCTTTTACACTTATAGTCTTCTTGCAGTATGCGCAGACAGTGATGATGACTTCATTTTCTTTTGCGGTTTTTTCCAGCTGTGCAAGACGAAGTTGTTCCTGCAATACTTTGTCTTCGGTGAGTATCATGGTTGTATCCATTTCTCTTTGGAGATTGTATTGAAAATCCCCTCCACAGGTTTATAATGGAGCGATAGGGATGGATTTCCATATAAAACCATGAGGAGGGGTATTATGATTGAATCAAATATTAATTGGGATACTGAAATTGAAATGGAATGTCCTGGATGTAAGAAAAAATTCAAAATAAAAGTTAAATATCTGAGTCCAAGTAATAAAGTAAAATGCCCAGGTTGTAATAACGATATTGATTTGGTGGGAGATGATATCGTAAAAATAATAAAAACATGGGAAAAAAAATTCAAAAATAGATAATCACGCATTTTTCTGAGCTCTGATAATGATTTCTTCCAAGTTTGAAACTATTGCTCGCATTAGATTTGTATTTTCTTCAAGTTTCTCGTGTGCGATTTTAAGATTGGTGTGGATTATATCAAAATCATTGGTAAGTTGGCTGAGGAGTTTTTTTACATCATCCGAAAGCTCTATCTTTACTTTTAAAGATTCATCAATTCTCGCCATTTTTCTCTCCTATTTGAATAAATTTCGCTAAATCAAGGTGATTTAATAGTTTTGCTGAGTTTTAAAGGTTTTCCTTCCAGATTTATCTGAACATCTTTTTTTGAATCTTTTTGCTCATCAGAAATGAGGAAATTAGGATTAATGTTTATGATCACGCAAATTTCGTTTGTGACATCGGACCATCTTGCATTTCGCCCAATCTCTACATTTGCAAATCCGGCGTTTTTCAAGATTGAAATGATTTTCCTTTCCGCTTCATCTTTGAGTTGATAATATTTTTTGTCTGCCCGTTCCATATCCTCACGGGCTTCTTTAATTGATTCGATTATTTCAGACATGTTATTCTCCTCATGTATTTATTTTTCTATTACCTCAGCCTTTTGACGCTCTTGCTCGGCGATGAAGGCGTGCAACTCGCCACGCTGATGTAGGTCTCGAATAAAAATGATTGAAAAACCATATTTATCAGCCAGTCGCTGAAGAGTC
>CAZWOB010000151.1:0-3888 GCA_964635295.1 uncultured bacterium | reverse complement strand
TACAGACCGCAGATTTACATCAGAACAACTGACGTAACAGGTACAGTCAAGCTTGCTGACGGTGTCGAAATGGTTATGCCTGGTGACAACGTGGAGATTGAGGTTGAACTCATTTATCCTGTTGCTCTTGAGAAAGGGATGCGTTTCGCTATTCGTGAAGGTGGACGTACGATCGGAGCTGGTACAGTCTCTGAAATTATTGAGTAATAGACTCAGTACTTATTTATTTCTGCGCTCCTTAACTGGAGCGTAGATGGGTGTGTAGCTCAGCTGGTAGAGCAGCGGTCTCCAAAGCCGCCGGTCGGGGGTTCGAATCCCTCCGCACTCGATAGCATGTTTCTTAGTAGGTAGGAAACGATCAATGCTTAAACCCTACCATTGTTGAAGAGTTTTTCGAATTGAAATCTCGTTTTAAAATGGAGAAAGAAACTGTGAGTGCTAAGATTATGGATGACAAAAGATCCCAATCCAAGACAGCAAACGGAAATAATGTCTTCAATTTCTTCGGAGAAGTGAAGCAGGAGTTTAAAAAGATCTCCTGGACTGACAAAGATGAGCTCAAGGTCTATACGAAAGTTGTGGTTGCATTTACTTTTGTCTTCGGGATGTCGGTGTTGTTTACCGATGTCATTATCCAGAACGCGCTTGCTGGTTTGAACGGATTTATCAGGTTAATTACCGGCTAGGAAAGATAAGGAATCACGCGCATGCATAATTGGTTTGTCGTCCACGTACTGTCGGCACAAGAGAAAAAAGTCAAAAAAGCGATTGAAGAGCAACGCGACCTCAAGGGTATGACCGACTTAATTGAAAACGTCCTCCTCCCTATTGAAAATGTTTCAGAGGTGAAAAAAGGACAGCAAAAAGTGGTCGAGAAGAGAATGTGGCCCGGCTATCTTCTCGTTCGCATGACATTGACTGATGAATCGTGGAGCTATATTTGTGACGTTCCAGGAGTGATCGGATTTTTGGGGGGTGATCAACCGACGCCTCTGACTCCCCATGAAGTCGATGAGATCCTGCAAGATATTGAAGAGAAAAAAGAGAAGGTTGTTCAAAAACACCAGTTCGAGATTGGCGACAGCGTTAAGATTATCGACGGGGTATTTGTGAACTTTATCGGTACTGTGACCGACGTACAGCCTGACAAAGGCAGACTCAGTGTCCAGGTGTCCATCTTTGGGCGGGAGACGCAAGTCGACGATCTCGAATTCATTCAAGTCGAAGAAGTCACGGAAGAGACCGAATAAAAAGGAAATCTTAGAAAAATGGCAAAAAAAGTAGAAAAATTTATCAAGCTGCAAATTCCGGCAGGAAAGGCCAATCCTGCTCCGCCGATCGGTCCCGCATTAGGTGCTGCCGGCGTGAACATCATGGCGTTCTGCAAGGAATTTAACGCTAAAACTCAACAAATGGCAGGAGACATACTTCCTGTAGTGATTACTGTCTATGCGGACAAGTCATTCACTTTTATTTGTAAGAAACCTCCCATGGCTCAAATGTTGAAAAAGACATTGGGTCTTGAAAAAGGATCAGCTGTTCCTAACCGGGATAAAGTTGGCAAAATCACAAGACAACAGGCAGAACAGATTGCGCAGGATAAGATGCAGGATCTGAACTGCAGAGATCTTGATGCAGCTGTCAATATCGTATTAGGAACAGCTCGTTCAATGGGAATTGAACTCGTAACATAAAGGATAATATGGGACGCCTTAGTAAACGTTTTCGGGAGATAGCGAAATCCATAGATGAGCAGAAGCAACACTCTCTGGAAGAAGCTGTCGAATTATTAAAACAATTTCCGCCGGTCAAGTTTGATCAGTCGGTAGAAATTGCGTTGAAATTGGGCGTGGACCCCCGTAAGTCAGACCAAAACGTACGTGGAACCGTTTCGTTACCGAATGGAACTGGTAAAACCACACGTATTCTGGTGTTCGCACGTGGCGACAAGATGCAAGAAGCACTTGACGCCGGCGCGGATTTCGCAGGGGCTGATGAGTACTTTGATAAAGTCGGTAAGGGATGGACAGATTTTGATGCTGTCATCGCTACGCCTGACTTGATGCGAGATGTAGGTAAGTTGGGGAAAGTATTAGGACCTCGTGGACTAATGCCTACTCCCAAAGCCGGAACAGTCACCAATGATATCGGGAAAGCCGTCCAGGATTTAAAGGGCGGTAAAATCGAGTTCAAAGTTGATCGTTATGGCGTGATCAATTCTGCTGTTGGTAAGATCTCGTTCACCAGCGAAAAACTGGTCGAGAATATCAAAGCGTTGATCGATGCTATTCAAAAGGCAAAGCCTGCAAGCGCAAAAGGTCAATACATGAAATCGTTGGCTCTTTCTTCAACGATGGGTCCAGGCCTCAAAATTGAACTACGCAAAGTAGAGACAAAATAGGAGAGATGTGAAAGATGAGATCAGAAAAGCAACTCCTCCTTGACGACATTAAGGACCAGATTGAAGGGCATGATAACTTTGTGATCATGCAGTATTCAGGTCTGGATGCTAATCGTACAAATGATTTTAGACGGCAGATTGCTGATTTCGGCGGAAGCGTTGAGATTGTTAAAAAGACGGTCTTAGTAAAAGCTGCAAAGGAATTAGGGATTGAACTCGAGCTAGAATCGCTTCCAGGTCATATTGGAGTCGTCTTCACTGGTGAAGACTCAATTCAATCGACCAAAGCGGTTTTCGAGCTTCGCAAAGAGCGTAAAGACGGTATCAACGTCTTGTGCGGCCAGTTCGATGGACGCATGCTCGGCGCTGAAGACGTTGAAGTCTTGTCGAATCTACCTGGCAAAGACGAGATGCGGGCACAGCTTCTGGGTGTCATGGCAGCGCCATTACAGCAGACTGTCGGCGCGATGAATGCTCTATTGTGCTCTGTTTTGCACTGCTTGGAGAATAAGGTCAAAAAAGAAGAAGGATCTAACTAAAAGTTAACAATTTTTGAGAGGAATATAAAAGTGAGTACAAAAACTGAAAAACTCGTAGAAGAACTAAGCCAATTGACAGTTCTTGAGATGTCTGAGTTGAAAAAAGCTTTGGAAGAGCACTGGGGAGTAGAAGCATCTGCTGCAGCAGTCGTTGCCGCTCCTGGAGCAGTCCCTGCCGCTGGCGGCGAGGCAGCTGAAGAAGCGACAGACTTCGAAGTGACTTTGGCTGAAGTTCCAGCTGATAAGAAAATTGCAGTGATTAAGATCGTTCGCGAAGTGACTGGTCTTGGTCTGAAAGAAGCTAAGGAATTAGCTGAATCTGCGCCAAAAGTCTTGAAAGAATCTGCTCCAAAAGCTGAAGCGGAAGAGATCAAGAAAAAGCTAGAAGATGCTGGAGCTAAAGCAACCCTTAAGGGAGTCTAGTTTTTGATCAGCGCTAAGATTGTTGACAGTCAACATTTTCAGTGCTAGAAATTTATCCAGGCTTTAAGAAATATCGATGATATTTCTTATTGCCTGGTCTCGTGTATTTGTGAGTTTTTTAGGTTTACAGTAGGGAGTCCATCCATTTATGACGCAACGGCCACCAAAACGTGTCAGTTTCAAAGAGAGCGAAGAAATTATTGATCTTCCGAATCTTATTGAGATTCAAATTAAATCATTCAACCAATTTCTCCAGATCGACAAGTATCCTGAAGAAAGGGACAACATCGGTCTGCAAGAGGTTTACAACGAAATTTTCCCCATCAAGTCTTATGACGAGAAAACGATCATCGAATTTCTCTCTTACAGCCTTGGTGTGCCGAAGTATCCACCTGACGAGTGCATCCGTCGCGGAATTACCTATAACGTCACATTGAAAGTGAAGTTCCGTCTGACTGATGAAACAGGCATTAAGGAAGAGGAAGTCTACATGGGAACAATCCCCATTATGACTGACAAGGGAAC
>CAZWOB010000150.1:0-3922 GCA_964635295.1 uncultured bacterium | reverse complement strand
CTCCGATCAAAAAGGGAATAAAATAAATCACCCATGGAGCACCGAAAGGCAGGTTTTCAAGGTCGACCTCCTCCATTTCTTCATTTCCTTCGATTTCAATCGCTTTAAGCTTATGCTTTTCCTCAACAGGAGGAGGCTCTTCCTTTTTTGATTCCACTTCTTCCTCTGTTGCCTTTACCGACTCGTCAAGGGGCGTTATCTCCAGCGGAATCGGATCGCTTTTCAACGCATGGTAACTTTTATCATCCGGATCAAAATAAGAAAATTCAAGAGCAGGAATCTCTTTTGGTTTATCGCTCAACGGGCGCATTTCAACGACAAAAGACTTCTTGTTCCCCACGATGCTTTCCTGTGGAGGGAGATCGCTTAATCGGAAAAAACCGCTCATTCCTGGCTGACAGCACAATTCGGGGATTGGAAGGGTCGCAAGCTCCCCCACCCCTTCAAACTCCAGCTTGAACTTCATTTTGTCGCCCACTGTCACTTTATCAGAAGTCAACAACATCGCCTTGAATGTGAGCTCTTTTGCAATAGCCCCGTTGAAAGAAGGCGGCTGGTCTTTTGCAGGGAAAGGAAGGACAGTGATTGTCGCGGGAGCGCTTTCAGCGACAGAATCCCTGACAGCAAAGTCTTTTTGTCCCAAACGCCCTTTCCTCCATGCTCTTCCCTCTATCCTCGCCGGATCGAAATGGTACTCGCCCGGTTCGGTCGCCTCCACTTCCTGTAAGACATCCAGGTTCACAAGCTTCCCGTCCATTTTTGTCTCTTGAGTTTTTCCTCCCACTTTGCGAAAGCCTTTAGCTTCCAGCAAGGGGACAATTTCCTTCTTCAGATCCTGGCTGTAATTGAAAATGTACCTGTAACCCACTTTAATCCGCTGACCGGGATACAGAGGGGTGTCCCCGACAATAAGCGGTTCGATTTGTAACACAATCGAAGTCTTGGGAGAGTTAGGAGCGGCCTTCACCTCTTCCACCCGGTAAGTCGACGCAAATGAACTGTACTCGCTCCCTCCCACATAGACGCTTACCGGCGGGAGATGCTTCAACCCTGCCTCATCAGGCATCAACGTGAACGTATAGATGGAGATCGTCAATGGGGAGTTTGGGGCGACCTGCACCTCTTTTAAATATTCAACCTCAATGGGCTCTCCTCCAAGTAGAAAACTGCTTTCGTCGACTTTTGCCTTGCGGTCGTGGGTCACAGTGATCGTCCCGCTCAATGGCATGCCAACTTTCCCTTTATCCTCGATCTCCGATGTGACGATCACATCCTGAGCTGCCAAAACCGATGACATGACAAGCAGTAATCCTATCAGACAGATCTTTCCTTTTACCATGGACGTATTCCTTTCTGTGTTTGTTGAGAGCCAGACACCGGCCTTTTGTCTTCCCTGTGCATCTGCTGCAGCTGTCTCATCACTTCACCGATGGGCTGCTTTTCCTCCTCTTCCTGAGGAGGCGGTTCCTCTTGCTTCTCATCTTCCTTTTCTTCCTCTTCTTCGGTCTCTTCTTCAGGATGCCGCAATGCGTGCAACGCTTCTTTCCAATACTTGACGGCTTCTTCCTGTTTCCGCATCGCGAAAGGATCTTCAGGATCGTTTTCCAATAATTCTTCAGCAATCACGGCTGCTCTCTCCCCTTCAATATATAGGGGGATCACTCGGTTCCAGGGCTTGCACTGACAACGTTCTGGCCACTCCCGTTTTTCCTTTTCCAATACGGCCGGGATAAATGGTGTCGCTGTTTGGAGGGTATACTGCTGAGCACCATTCAGAAGTGAGATAAAGTTATCCCCACTTTCTTTCATTTGAGCTGTCAAATGGTTAAGCCTCAATGAATGCACTTGATCTTGTATCGATGCTTCCAGAATCCCTTCGGGATCCTGATCATCTTCTCTTAACAACCTTCTGATCCATTGCCGGGCCTCGTGAAGATAAAAACGGGACCGGTCACCTTCTCCCCTGCGCGCGTACTCTAAAGCTGCCCGAAGCTGCTGATTGGAAAAATTAAGGAAATCTGTATTACTTACTCCTTCCTCAACCAGCTCATTGACCTGCCTCTGTTGAGTATCAAGCTGATAGAGAGTCGATGCCTGAACGGGAAACTGGTCGAGGGCATATTGGTAAGCGACAAGGATTTTCCGTAGCAATTCGGTTAAAGGATCGTCCCCCCATAATTTCTGCATCAATTCGGTCAGTTTCGCTTCAGCGTCTAAAAAGGCAATCCGACTGGAGCTGTAATTTCCATTTCCCATCAATTTGGTGCCTTCATCGAAAGCTGTATGAGCGCTCTTCAGGTCAGGCAGCTTTTCAACCTGTGTTTTCCAGAGAAGGCCCCAGGCCTGCATATCTTTTGTAAACAGTTCCTGATAGGAGTCCCTCAAAGAGTTGTCTGAAGGAAGAGAGTCTAAAAAATCCAAATGCGATTCCGCCAAATTTGTCCCTGTAATCAAAAAGGGAACACCCTCTTTTGGTGTCGCTTCGGAAACTTTAGCATCCCCGTAGTGGTCCAGGACAATCGCAAGCTGGTTTTTTATCGCCATCCGAAGGGTTTTGAGATCATCTTGAGACTCGCAGTCCGAACGCCCTTTCACAGTTTGGAGCTGACATTCTGCTAAATCTGCACGATTGGTATGGTCCAGAGCGGCCCTTAAATAGAAGAATGCCTGTGAGTAAGCGTCAAGCCCTCCTTTATTTCCACTTAAGACCGAACGGGCCAGGCGGAAATTGAGAATAGCGAGATTGGTCTGAAGCGCACGTGATAGATAAGGAGTGTTTTCAATTGAATGCTGCACTTCAGCAAACTGCAGCCTTGCCTTCTCCGCGTCCCCTTTCTGCATCAGGATCGTTCCCAGGTTATAGCGCAGCCTTGCCTTCTGCCATGGAGCGAGATTCTCCTCCAATAACGACGCATACAGTTCATAAGCACGATCGAACTCACGCGCATGGAAATAAGCATCAGCCTGCCTGATCAGCTGTACCTCCTCGTCAGCGGCAAGGTATGCGGTCAAAAAAACGAGGATCCAAAACGCTCTCATTTCAAGGCCCTCGTTTCCGGAAAGAACAGGACCCACAAAAGCATCAAAAGAGCGATAGCCAGCGGAAATTGAAAGTACAGGTCATAAACAAGATCGTCTTTTCCTCTGGTAATTCCGGAGGAACGGTTGACAGTGAACTCCTCTAAGGGCGGTTCTTCCTCTCCCATTTTTTCGATAAGATCGTCCGCCAGATCCAGCGCGGTCCATTGGTTGGCAAGGTAGAAGTCCCCCCGCCCCTTTTGGCTCAACGCTTTCAGCAACTTCTCATCCAGTTTTGAGACAACAGGTTTTCCATTATCTTCAACGCCGGGGACGACATCTCCGTTCTCAGTCCCCATACCGACTGTGAATACTCTAAGCTGGTGATCGGCAGCATTGGGGATCAAGGATAAGATCATCTCCTCTTGAGCATCGCGTGCGTTCCCCTGCATCTCTGCAAGCTCTGTATCCTCCCCATCAGTGATCACCACCAGTGTTTTCAGTTTCGGGCTCTGTTTTGAAAAGTAAGCGTCCCGCATATCGCTCAGCGCTTCGATCATATTCGTTCCCGCAATATCCCCTTCGTTGATATCCATATCTCTAAGCACGAGGCGGACGAACAGATAATCCATAGTTGTTGGAGACAACCGGGTCGTATCCGATGTAAACGCATAAAGAGCGACACTTTCCCCTCTTAGCCTGCTGACAACTTCATCGACGATCTCTTTAGCGTATTCCAGGCGGCTGACACCTGTTCGGGTGTCTTTCACACTCATTGAAGCGGAAGCATCAACAAGAAAAATTACATCATGCGCTTTTCTTCTTGCAGTCGCCTCCCCTTCCTCTTTTTCCTTCTTTCCTCCCTGCACACCGCTTTCCAAAGGATACCTTCCATTTCCTTCAG
>CAZWOB010000149.1:0-3923 GCA_964635295.1 uncultured bacterium | reverse complement strand
TCTAAGTAAAACTTTTTATTCAGATAGGTTCATAGTTCATAGAGGTCCATGTAGCTGGGGATCACTACTCTCCAGCCGAATGTTTCGATGATCTTTTCCTTCAACGCCTCAGATGCTGCAGGTTCCCCGTGATTGAGGAAGACTTGCCGCGGAGGCTTGACGAACTTTCTCAGCCATTCGATGGTCTCTTCAGCGTCTGCATGGCTGGACAGCGTTTCCAATAGTTCGACTTTGGCACGTATCGGAACCATGCTCCCGTGGATTTTTACTTCTCTTGCTCCTTGAAGGATCCGGTCTCCCCGTGTCATCGGAGCTTGAAAACCGACAAAAACGATGGAATTGTGGTGGTCGGGGGCATATTTTTTCAGGTGGTGCAGCACCCTTCCCCCTTCGGCCATGCCGCTAGCTGAGATGATGATCATCGGATAGTGTTTGGAGTGCAGCATTTTTGAATCTTGAGCGCTTTGAACGTATTGGGCGATCGAACAGACTTCGCGGCAAAGATCGGGCTTGAGAGAGTGCTCATTGTGGTGTCTTGACATGATGTCCGTTGCGTCCTGTGCCATCGGACTGTCGAGATAGATCGGGATCTCGGGGATCTTCCCCTTAGCCTTTAACTGTTGGATGAGATAGAGGACAATTTGCGTTCTTCCCACGGCGAAAGCGGGGATCAACACCACGCCGCCGCGCTTTGCAGTCTTGCGAATGATTTCGCCCAGCTTTTCTTCATCGTCGACATCGGGATGGAGGCGGTTGCCGTAGGTTGATTCTAAAATCAGGTCGTCAGCCACTTGTATCTGCGCCGGGGGATGCATGATCGGATTTTCCGGCCTTCCAAGGTCACCGCTGAAAACAAGGGTTTCCTGGCTGGTCCGGAAAGTGAGTATGGCAGAACCGAGGATATGTCCTGCACGGCTGGCGTGGACCACAAGCGATTCACTGAGCGGGGTATCGATCCCGAATTCCAGAGTTTTGAACTGTTGCAGACTGCGGATCGCATCCTCTTCTGTATAAAGAGGCAACGCGGGTTTGTGTTTGGAGTAGCCGTAACGGTTTGCCCGACGAGCGTCCTCTTCATGGATCCGTCCGCTATCCCTTAAGAGGATCTCGCACAGGTCGCGTGTCGCATGAGTGGCATAAATTTTTCCCTTATACCCCTCTCTGACAAGGATGGGTAAATAACCGCTGTGGTCAATATGGGCATGGGTAAGGACGACAGCGTCGATTTTATCGATATTGACGGGAAAATCTGCCCAGTTTTTTTCCCGCAGCTCTTTATATCCCTGGAAAAGTCCGCAGTCGACAAGGATCGTGCAGTCATTGGTCTCGATTAAAGTCTTGGATCCGGTCACGGTCCCTGCCGCACCTAAAAAACGTAGCTTCACAATGTATTCTTTTGTATAATGTTTCCTCGTAATTTAAAGGTATCAGGTAATTTTCTCAAAGGATTGTTATGAACGAAGGACATGTCGCTAAAATTTCATCAGAGCTCAACCTCTCCAACGGTCGCGTGAAGGCAGCTTTGAAGCTGCTGGACGAAGGGAATACGATCCCGTTCATCGCGCGGTATCGAAAAGAGATGACCGACAGTCTGGATGAAGTGCAGGTGCGCGACATCAAAGAGAGGTCGGAGTACTTGAAAGAGATGGACGACAGACGTTCGACAATCGTGGAGTCGATCGAATCGCAAGGGAAGATGACCGACGAGCTCAAAGCGAAGATCGAAGCTTGCGAGACAAAGTCTGCTTTGGAAGACCTCTACCTCCCCTATAAACCGAAGAGAAGAACTAAGGCGACGATCGCTAAAGAGAAAGGTCTGGAGCCATTGGCCGAACTGATCTTTGCACAAAGGACAGAAGGCAGCCCCGAGAAAGATGCGGCAGGTTATATCGACAGTGAGAAAGGGGTGGAAGATGTTGCCCAGGCATTGGAAGGGGCCCGGCACATTGTTGCTGAGTGGATTTCGGAAGATGCGGGAGTGCGCGCCTTCCTTCGTGAGGCGTACCAACAGGACGCTCTTCTCGTGTCGCAGGCGCGTGATGACTGGAAAGAGAAGGATTCCAAGTTCAAGCAGTATTACGATTTTTCTGAGTTGGTCAGAAAAATTCCTTCCCACCGCTATCTTGCGATTCGCAGAGGTGAGCACGAGATGGTCCTCTCGGTCAAGCTTGAGATTGAGGAAGAGCCGATCTTAAATGCAATTGAAAAAAAGACCGGTCTGAAAAACAACTCTCCCTATGCCGAGCAGCTGAAAATGGCAATTGAGGACAGCTATAAGCGTCTGCTGTCTACCAGTATCGCTTCCGATGTGCGTGTCGATCTGAAAATGAGCTCCGACCGAGACGCTGTCGAAATTTTTGAGGAGAACCTGCGTCATCTGCTGTTGTCTCCTCCCATGGGAGGTCTCTCGGTTATTGGAATCGACCCGGGGCTTCGCACTGGATGTAAATGCGCTGCTGTTTCCACAACGGGAAAGTACCTGGATTCGACGACGATCTACTTGACCAAAGGGGAGAAAGGACTCGATCAGTCGCGAAACGATCTCTATTCTTTTGTCAAAAAACACAATCCCTTCGCCATCGCCATTGGAAATGGGACGGGGAACAGGGAAACGGAAACCTTCGTCAAAGATCTTCTATCCCAGTCCGAGATGAAGGGGATTATTGTCGTCCAGGTCAGTGAATGCGGTGCGAGTGTCTACAGCGCATCAGATGTTGCCCGTGAAGAATTCCCCGATCTCGATCTGACCATACGCGGAGCAATCTCCATTGCGCGCCGATTGCAGGACCCCTTGGCGGAATTAGTCAAAGTGGAACCAAAATCCCTTGGTGTCGGTCAGTACCAGCATGACGTCTATCAGACATTGTTAGAAAAGAAACTTCATGATGTCGTCGAGAGCTGCGTAAACCAGGTTGGAGTGGATTTGAATACGGCAAGTCCCTCTTTGCTTTCGTATGTAGTCGGGATCGGTCCGTCCCTTTCTAAAAAAATCGTCCAATTCCGAGAAGAGACAGGCGAATTTAAATCGCGGCAGCAGTTGATGGAGATCCCGGGACTGGGGGCGCGGGCCTTTGAACAGTCGGCCGGGTTTCTTCGCATTCAAGGAGGGGAAAATCCTTTGGACGCTTCTGCTGTCCATCCGGAAAGGTATTCTCTCGTGAAGCAAATGGCTCAAGACTTGGGAGTGACCATCGATGAACTGGTTGGCGATCCCAAAAAAGCCGAGTTGATCGATCTCGTTCAGTACAAGTCAACTGAGGTGGGGGAAGAGACGTTAAAAGATATCCTGGATGAATTGAAAAAACCAGGACGCGATCCAAGAAAGTCTTTCGAGCCGCCGAAGTTCCGTGAGGATGTGACGAAAATTGAAGATCTCAAAACGGGGATGGAATTGGAAGGGGTCGTGACCAACGTGACGGCATTCGGCGCTTTCGTCGACATTGGCGTGCATCAGGACGGACTTGTCCACATCTCAGAACTTTCCGACCAGTTTGTGAAGGATCCAAGCGATGTTGTGAAAGCGGGCGACAGGTTGAAAGTGACTGTGCTTGACGTTGACCAGAAGTTGAAGAGAATCTCCTTGAGCGCGAAATCGCGCAAGAAAGCTGCAGCTCCCAAGCAGAAGAAAAAAGGGGGCGGTGCAACCAGGTCGAAGAAGGAGGCCTTTTCTCATAATCCATTTCAATCGCTGTAATGATGATCTGAAAAACAGGGTAGGGTATTAACCTCCCTGTTTTTTTTATGGAAAATTGACGAAAAATTTGTTTTGTATTTCAACAAACAGGTAACAGATGAGCCTCAGTCCGACAAGCATTGCTTTTAATCCAAGAGAGTATATTTATCAGTTGACCCTAACGGATAGCGGAAAACACCGCATTCAGGAGGCGCTTGGCCGCTATCGTGATATATGGAATCGAGCGGAA
>CAZWOB010000148.1:0-3960 GCA_964635295.1 uncultured bacterium | reverse complement strand
GGACACATCCCGCGATGATATCTTTTTAACTTCCTTCGCGGTTTTAGACTAAGAATTTAAAATTTTTTCCTTTTCCTAACCTTGGAACCCTGGATTCACCAGGGTTCTTTTTTGTGTATAATAATTCATTTTTAGAGTAAAATAATTAAATTTAATATTGGTGTAAAAATGAATAAACTATGTTTATTTCTGATTTTTTTCTCTTTTTCTTTAGTTTTTAGCGAAAGTCCCGCTCCCTACTCTAAAATCAGATCGGAACTTCTTCTCGACCCCTCGATTCTCCGTACGACAGAGATAGATACCGAACACTTCATTCGTTGGAATGAGGGAAGAATCCAATGGATGTCGGATCCCGTTCATTTGTATACCTATTCCAGTGAAGGGGTGGACGATACCGAGTGGGGGTGCGCTTGGAGGGCAATTCAAACGGCGCTCGCATCCTATGAAGAGAATGTTCCCGGGTTTGTTTATCTCTATGAAAATTTCGGCGGAAGGGAGTTTCTCGAAAAAACAGCAGAAGAGCTTTATGTCATTGATGAGGAGTGGATAGCACCGCATGAATCATGGCATATGTGGGCGGACCCATTCGTTGGGCAAATGATCCTGCATGATTATGGACTGGTGACTGAATTGGTTGCTCTAAACGGCATTGTCGCCTCCAATTCACCCAGTGTGCATCAAGGAACGATCGATTATACCTCTTTTAAGGAGAGGGTGGAGAAACATTTTCAAGAAAACGGATGCCCAATTGTCATCGATAATGGTACTTACGCTATGAATATTCTCGGAGCCGGATCTGATGATGACAGCTTTTTCCTTCTTATCGGTGATCCGCATTTGATCTTGTTGAGGGACGAACATCCTTTAAACGGGTTGTATATTGTCGAACTCGATGTTTCAGGTAGCCAGATCTCAATCGACTATCCCGCTGTCCATCATCATTTTGATCCAGGGAGCTATACAGCTTTTCAACAGTTTGGTCTGTCAAACTGGATGATTTTGTTTTCTAAAGGAAAATAACAGTTTTTTCTTCTTTATACAATCTTAAATAGCTCTTAATCAATCGTTTACAATGATTAGATATAATTTTAATTATAAGGTTAAGGAAGGAGAAGGAAATGAAAAAATTAATCACCACACTATTTTCACTAGTCATGATTGGAGCGAGCCTCTCAGCGTCTGAGAGTTTAGATGCGATAAGAGAGATTCGCCATATTGCCGGTTCAGATACCGGAGTTGCCGTTGAAATGGCAGATCAGGTTGAAATGGACGGCGAAAGCTGGAAAATGCTGAAAAAAGAAGCTGAAGGGGAGACTTTTCAGATCCAGCTTCCCGATCAGCGTGTTTTTACGAGCGTGAACAACGGCTGGGGAGCGACAGTGACTGAAAAAGACGGCGCTTACTATGAAGTGGCAACAGCTGTTCCAGCGATCAAAAATATCAATGAATACACAGTGATGTTCGAACTTGGAAAACAATACTCTGCATATCCTTATCAGTTGCAGAACAAAAGCGTTAGAGATGAGAACGGAGATAAAGTGATCGAGATCTCAGCTTACAATGTAGAAACAAACGAGATTATAAGAATTAAAGCGATCGATTCAGGAAACAACTTGCATGTTGCAACGGTTAAGTTCCCTGCCGATCAGGACACATCCCGCGATGATATCTTTTTAACTTCCTTCGCGGTTTTAGACTAAGAACTTAAATTTTTTCCTTTTCCTAACCTTGAGACCCTGGCTTTCGTCAGGGTCTTTTTTTGCTCAAAAGCTGTACAATTAAAACTATGTATTTATCATACGCCTATGAGTCGATTGATTCCGGGATTCTTAACTGTTGCCGTTGCCATCGGTACATATTTTTTATTGCCGGAATCTTGTCCGGAAGCTGCGAGACGCTGTGCATCCGTTTTTGTGGTTGCGGCAGGTTTTTGGGCATTTGAAGTATTGCCAGTCTACGTAACCTCGCTTGTCATTGTCCTTCTTTTAAGTCTTTCATTGGCCAAGCCTGGAGGGGTGTTAGAAATGGACAGACAGGGGTATACGGTATTTTTGGCTCCATTCTCCAGTCCGGTTCTCATGCTTTTTTTTGGCGGGTTCATCTTAGCTGAAGCCTTGAAGAAAAATGGTGCAGATCGGTATTTAGCTACAAAATTCTTAAAACGATTGTCTTCCAGTCAAATTACCTTTTTGTTTGGGGTGGTGGGATGTACAGCTTTGTTGTCCATGTGGCTTTCCAACACGGCAGCTACAGTGATCATGCTGGGAGTTTTACACCCCGTGATCCAGGATGTAAACATCAACTCATCAATGCGGAAAGGATTAATGCTTTCGGTTCCATTCAGCGCTAATATCGGAGGGATCGGTACACCGATCGGTACTCCGCCAAATGCGATGGCAATGGGGTTTCTGAGCGATTTCAACATTTACATTGATTTTACCAGCTGGATGATCCTTTGTGTTCCTTTAATGGGGGCGCTTTTGTTGTTTCTCATGGCTGTGATGTATTTCAGTTATTTGAGAGAAAATCATCCGTTACCTATCCGTATACAAAGTTTCGTGGCTTTGGAGAGGGAAGGGAGGGAAACCTTAATCATAGCGGGATTAACGATCGTGCTTTGGGTCTCTTCTCCGATTCATGGAATTCCCGAGCCATTGACTGCTTTGCTTTCCGTCGGAGCGCTCATGGTGATGGGATTGATTGACCGCAATTCCATTAAACAAATCAATTGGGATGTGTTAATTCTTATGTGGGGTGGGTTGGCGCTTGGTGTCGGAATTGAGATTTCTGGGCTTGGTCATTGGGTTATCGATTCCTTTTTCGACGGATGGCAAGGCATTTCATCCGTCATTTTACTGGCTTCTTTTGCCCTATTGCTTTCTCTGTTTATCAGCAACACTGCGACAGCCGCTTTAATCATTCCAATTGCTTTGGAAGCGGCCCCTGAACATCGTACGCTGATGGGGGTGACGATTGCCTTGATGTGCAGTACCGCTATGGTATTTCCAGTCTCCACTCCCCCTAATGCAATTGCTTATGGAACGGGTTTGATTGATCACAGGGAAATGATTAAAGCTGGCGCGTTGATCACTTTCGGCTGTTACATCATCGTCGTTCTAGGGTTTTGGTGGATCATTCCTGCTGTGATGTGATAAGTCGCCTCTGAATAATCCAAGGATTTGTTAGAATGGTCTTCAATAACCAAGGATCTCTATGGCTATTCATCTTAGCGCTCCCTCCGGCAGGCAGCACATTTACGCAATGATGCAAAATTCGGAAACAAAGCCGAAAGTCCAAGCTGCCGCCCGACACCTCATTGAAGAAGTGATGATGTTCGATTTAGTTATCTCTCAACCCTATTACATTCATGGAAGAAAGCGGTATTATAACAAATATAATACAATCACGCATGAATTCGATTCAAAAGATGTATCAGACGTTTCCAAATTACCTGTTCATGATTCTTCAATTGCCCCCTTTTATCGACGGGATTTCTTGATTTCCAAGATCGCGGCTTTTGCAAGGACCATATTTCCTGCAGATGCCCATCAACGGGATCAAGCGAAAAGATTTCTACAATATAAACTTTTCGGTGACCTGGAATGGTGCGATTATCTTGCGTATGGAATACCCGACGAAGAGAAGAACTCGGCTGGAAGTGATCGTCTGTTGGCTTTTTGCTCTAAATTGGTCGATGATCAGCTTTAAAGAGGATGTCTACAAAGTAAATGAAGCTCATCTTGCAACATCTTTTTCCCTGGTAGAATCACTTTCAGACTCACCAACTGATACCAGTTTACCTCGTCTTCCAAGCGATCCTCCCAGAGAAAAATCTGTCACAATCTAAACTTCATTTACTTTGTAGACACCCTCTAAGACGCAGATTGCTACCGAAACCTCGTTTAGAACGTATTGAAAGGTGCCAGATACAGTTTTAAGCATCGAAGAGTAAGGGTAATC
>CAZWOB010000147.1:0-4179 GCA_964635295.1 uncultured bacterium | reverse complement strand
ACAGTGGCTGTTTGGAGCGGTCGATGCTGAAATTTGAAAAGACATGCGGCTTGAGATCCGCTCCGATGATTTTATATTGCGCGCACGCCTCAACAATTTTCCACCAGGACTGTTTGAGGGTATAATTCTCATAGAGAGAGTGCTCGACGACAGCGTCTAGCTCACCGCTTCCGAACTCTTCCCACCAATAGCTTTCGATTGCCACGCCCGCTTCATCGGAACGGCAATAGTTCTCAGGAGGGGGAACTTCAGTGTAGGGGGATTTCATTCTCTTTGATACTGAGCAGCTTGTAGTTAACAATAACGCTACTACTATGGGAAAATGAATATATATATATAGGCGTTTCATCAATCTAATTATTTATGTGATCACTGCATTAGATTCAAGAAAAGCTTTTCAGTTTGAAGTGGTAGATAAGGCAAGGAAATACCCTATTCAGAAGGTGTTATCTTATTTAAAATGTTTCAAAAAATTAAAAGAGGATTTAAATCATGACAATCATAGGACAAGTACAGAGAACACCGATTACATTGGGTGATTTTATTACGGATCAATTTGATCAAGAGGAAAACCGATCCCTTGATGAATTATTTCGTGATCGGACTCGGTTGCTGAATCAATTGAGTCAGACCCGTTCAAATAGAAATAGAAAAACATATAGCCGTCAGCTTCGCAATATTGATAGACTGATTGCAGTGAGAAATTCTCCAGCAAGCTCTTCTCAGCCATTGGTTCATCAAGAGCAAAACCCTGATGACTCAGGCACGGCGGCCAGCTCTTCGAGTTCCGCGGCTCCTGCACCAGTAGTACCTGAGCAGCCTGCCGCTGCCGACATTCCTGCTGATGGGTCATGGTGGGGTTTGATCGGAGCCATTTCTGCGGTGGCGTGTGCAACGTTGGGCGTTGCTGCTTTTTCAAACAAAGAGACAGCTGCTCAGGTGGCGCCGCAAATTTCTGAGGCGGTGCAGTTAATATCTGAGGTTGCTCAACAGTTGTTGCCGACAAAGGAAAGTTCACTGGCAGTCGTTAAGGCTATTCGAGATCAAATCAAGGCTGACAAAATCGTGCAATCATGGAGTCCTAGCGTCAGACGTGCTTTCAATCGCGCCATTGATGAGCTCATCCGTCAAGTGGAAAACGGGAAGTTGATCAAAGGGATCGATTACAGCATCGGCAATGGAAGAGGTTTCTGGGGAACGATTGGTAATTTTGTATTGACTCCAATCTTTTTTAAGAAATAGCTCGGAAATTCAGAATAACTCCGTTGTATCATTCATTATAATCGCTTTATGATTCTGCGATCTAGTGGTTTATGTTTGTTTAATTGACTCATATTCAAATTATTTATATAATATATATAGGTAATGTTAATATGAGAGTGTCTGAAGTTCCTATAGACGGAACACAACAAAGTTTCGAATCAAGGCCTCTCTCACTTTCCGAAACCGAGAAAGTGTCTCCTTCAAACACCATTATTCCAGGCTCTCCAGGATCTGAAACAGCTTCTGGGGTTTCCGCGTTGGCCGGTGGCGTAATGGAAGCATACGAAACCCTTTACGATAAGCGATCAGATACCACCTTTATTGTGGCAAAAGGAGCCGATATATCCGATCCTCAGTTGCGGGCGACGTTGAAGAAGACCACCCGGGTTTCTGAAAATTGTGGGATCGGCGATGAGGTCAGTAGTGAACAGGTCGAGCGTAAATATCAGCAGGTGACAAAGGGTCTCATAGTCAAAGATGGGAAACTACAGAAGCCTTATACGGAGAGAGGTAAAATCAAATACTATGATACCGGTATGACCCCCGAGAGCCTGAAAGCGCTTTTGACCACGTCGATGAAAACAAGAAAGCAAAGCAAGGGTATTTTTCATCAGATCGCAAAGATGTTTGGAATCAAGTTGAAAACATCAGAAGGCAATGCGCGAAATTTTCAGGTGATCAACGCAAAAGGAGAAAGTCAATAGTTCTTATCTATCCAGGAAGAAGGGGACGGTGGAGAACAGAGCCTGGTGCATGTGGGAAGTTTTATTGCCAAAGGGGGCGGTGGGACAATCAATAAGGTATGGGATTTGGGAAGAAATCAAATCAATGTGATGAAAAGGACTCGGGATAACGTTTCGGCAGATCGGGTCAGAAAAGGCAAAGCTCCAACGGATGTAGAGGCGAAAAATTTGCGCAAGATCAACCCTAAAGGAGAAAAAGGGGTGCAAAGAGCGCCTTATGCTGTTTTCAGGGTGGTAAGCAAAGGAGTGACGCAGGCCGGATTTCTCACACATCGGTATGACGGGGATCTTTCGAGCCATCTCTCATCGATAGATGAAGCGGGGAATGCCAACGATCGTCAAGTCTCATTTACAACCCCTCAGCTTGTGAGTGCAGGCAGACAGATTTTTTCCGGAGTCACTCTTTTGGATCAGAAGAATGTATCTGACCCCGATATCAAATGTGCCAATTTATTCGTCAGAATGTGTGAAGATAATTCTTATGAGTTTCACATTGCGGATTTTGATCAAGCGCGGTTTATGGACGACAGTTTGTTTACTTCGGAAGAATTCCAAAAAGATCCAGTGGGAGGCAGTTCTTCTGATTCCATTAGTTATGAAGCTCATCAATGGCTGTCGTTGACTGGAAAAGCGATTGTTGATCTGCAGAATATTTTGAAATTGACTCCTCGAGAGAAAAAGGAAAATCTCTCTCAACTACGGGAACAAAGGGAAATGCTTCAGCAGAAATTAGGTGAAGCAAAAGATGATAACGCAAAGAAGAAGTTAGAAGCCTCGTTGAGAAAATATGACAGCGTGATCCGTCTACTCGAAACTCCGGACGAGCAGCTTCAGCAGCAGCTGGGATCCATGAAGGACAATTATCGCAATATCGTGAGGAATATCCATGTTGCTTCAGCGGGCCACTTGCTGTATCAGATGCTTGATGGAGATGTCAATCCAAGAATAGGAAAGGCTGATTTTAATCAGCTAAAGAAAAAATAAAAGCCGACGAAAGCTTGACTGAGGAAGAAAAGCAAGATCGTTTGGAACTAGCTTCATTGGCTGAAAAGTGTATGGCACCTTTACCTGATCCTCCCGAATTTGTGGATGCCGATACGTCGTTTCCGGTTCAGCAAGTCACGACTCGAGCTGCGCTCGCGCAGATTGAAAGACTCGAGGTATTGGCAGATTGGAGAATTTAAACCTATCTCATTAAAATATCCGTCTAATCCAGATAAATCATTAATTCAGAAGAGTATATCTTTAAAAGAAATACCCTAATAAGCAAATGAGGTCGTGTTTATCATGTTTCAAAACATGTACAAGGGACTTCGATTATGACAAGTTTAGGCAGAGTAGAGAGAACGCCGAATTCATCGGGAAATTGCGTTTCGGATCAATTTAATCCAGTGCAATCCCGATCTCTTCTTGCAAAGTATGTCTAAGCTGTGCAGCGAAGAGATCGAAAAAAATATCTCAAAATAAAGAAAAATCTGAACAAATAGCAATTTACAGATAGGTTCATTGATGAAACAAACAAAACAGCGAAGTTTCAAGCACACCCCAATCTAGTACCGAAGCCGGCTCTTCATTAGATGGTCATTCTGAAAACGGTATGGGCTTAAAAGAGTCGTCAAGCAGTACAGCCATCCCCACATCTCTCACAGAGGTGATTTCTACGGAAGCGTTGTCAAAACTGGGCATTGCCGGTTCTTGTAATGAAAAGAAGGATGATAGTGAAATTATTCGGCAATTTGAATCAGGATTAGAGCAATGGTTTAATGATGAAACAGTGACAGGGGGGAAAGAAATAGCTGCGGAGAGGCTTAGAAAGGCTTCTTATCCCGAAATACAAAATAAACTTTCGCTCTTCTCACTCAAGACGCAAAGGCACGAAAATTTGCGATAGGGATGACTCTTTGCGACTTTGCGTCTTGAGTGAGCAGAGCGAACGGGCGTTTAAATTTCTAAAATAGTCTGAGAAATTCTCTAACATAGAATAAAGATAAAGACACCGTTTACGGTATTATATACGGTATTCTTTAAAATGAATATTTTATATTATTTTAATTAAATTATTAAAAATGTTTATTTTATGTCTATTCATTCAAATATTAGTAATATTAACCTATTTTCAAAGCCCTATCATGAGTTCAAAGGATCCTGCAAGAATTTTGGATCCCTTACACTT
>CAZWOB010000146.1:0-4198 GCA_964635295.1 uncultured bacterium | reverse complement strand
TAGTCCAGGCCATGTTCTGATGTCACGTACACGACCTCATCAGGCAGTTCCTGCTCAGCTGTCCCCTTCTTCCCAAAGTAAAACTGAACGTTGCGGCCTGATTCTTTTTCAATGAACCGAACATCGTCTAATGAGAAATCGCCAAAGACGTCCACGCGGGCGATCTCCAGCTTCAACATCCTCTTCTCCTCTTCCAGACGCTCGATATCGTGCTTAAGGTCGAGGATTTTTCTTGTCATCGGGTCCACATCGGAGAATTTTTCCGGCTCTTCCTGATCAGCTGTCGGCAGCTCCCTGACGACCTTGATCGCGCTGGTCAAATCCTGAATGTCTTGAGGCACCTCTTTCGCTTTCAAGTGTTGAGGGTCGATAAAATGGACCAGGCCGACCTCCTGAGACTTTTCGAAAAAGCTCTGAAGCGCTCCCTGGACACCTACAAACAGGATTTTTTTAACGTCTATTCTCATTTTGCCAACTGTGCTTTTTGCTGCTCGATCTTCATCTTCGCGACTTTCGCCCTGGAAACGGCCGCCAATTCCTGATCGCCTAAAAAGACTTTAATTTTTTTGATATTTTTCTGGGCCCTTGGGATCAGGATCTTTTCAAACAAGTTTACGCGAATGGAAACCATGCGAAGCTCCTCTTCCAGCGCCGCCTTTTTCTCCTCGGCGATCATCACGCGCACCTTCCCTTCCGCAAGACCTCTTAAAGAGAGAATCGCTGAATCGATCCAGGCAGGTGTATCGAACAGGCCGTAATCGACCTCGTGGAAAGAAATGGATTCAAAATAAGGAACTTCTACACCGGCGATGTTATCGTACCGTTTTTCCACCTTGTCGACTCTTGCGACATCCTGCGGTTTCAGTGACAACCTGGCCGAGAGCAACGGAGAAAACTCTTCGGTCTTTTCCCTCTGTTTCTGGAGTTCCTTTTCGCAGTGCTCAATCTCAAGCCGCGCCTCATAGATCTCAGCCTGAAGCATTGCCTTCTTCAACTGAAGGGTTGGAAGGTACTTCCTTAACTGCCCGAGTTTCTTTTCCTGGGCCCTGAGCTCATTTTTCGTGAACTTGATCTCTGCCATAACCTCTCTACCGTTTATTTAGGCCAGAATTTATTCAATACGTCATCGCGGATCCCCACCTCTTCGGGCTTGAAGCACTCCGCAAGCATTTTCCATCCAGCGTCCAGAGCGCCTTCCAGAGGAAGGTTCACGTTCCAGTCCATCATCTGCGATTCGAACAGCTTGGAGTAGTTCAGCAGTTGCTCGTCCCAACGTGAGAGCTTAAAGCCCATGCTCTGCCGCTCTTTCGATTTTTTTGAGTCGGCGTATAATCGGATCATCGTGTTTGCCAGATCGCCGTGGTCTTCCCGCGTCACTTTACCAATGACCAACTGCTTCAAACGGGAAAGCGATCCAAACGGATCGATCTGGCCGCTGTGCAGGTAGAACTGCCCTTCTGTAATGTATCCGGTATTATCGGGTACAGGGTGGGTCACGTCATCACCCGGCATCGTCGTCACGCCAACAACAGTAATCGACCCGCTTCCCTCGATCTCGACCGCCTTCTCATAACGGGAGGCAAGATCGGAATAAAGCGACCCAGGGTATCCCCTGTTTGAAGGAACCTGGTCCATTGTGATAGAGATCTCCTTGATCGCATCGGAGAACGCAGTCATGTCGGTGAGCAGAACGATCACGTTCTTATCGTCGATCGCGAACTTCTCGGCGCAGGCAAGGGCCATGTCTGGAACCAGCATGCACTCGACGGCAGGGTCGGTGGCGCGGTGGACGAACATCACAGTTTTGTTCAGCGATCCGGCCTGCTCCGCATTGTCGATAAACGCCTGGTACTCGTTGAATGTCAGTCCCATCCCCGCAATCACCACGACGTCAGCATCGGTCTGGTTCGCAATCCGCATAAGGAGTTGATTGTAGGGTTCGCCGGCTACGGAAAAAATCGGGATCTTTTGGGAGCGCACCAATGTATTGAACATGTCGATCATCGGAATGTTCGTCCGCACCATTTCTCTGGGGATAATTCTTTTGACGGGATTGAACGAAGGCTGACCGATATCGATCTGTTCGCCAATAATGGCGGGGCCGCCGTCGATCGGTTCTCCTGAACCGCTGAGACGCCTGCCCATCAGAGAGGACCCATACGTCGCCTGCATCTGGTGATTGAGGAAAGTGACCTTATCCTCTGTTGAGATACCGCGCGTATTCTCGAAAACCTGAAGAGTCACCTCTTTTCCTTCAATGCGAAGCACCGAGGCATACACTCTCCTTCCGTCTTTGAGCTGGATCTGGGCAAGCTCGCCGAGACCTACACCTTCCGCGGTCACCGTCACGAGGTTGCCGCGCATATCATTGATTCTGTCGTATACCGTTTTCACTATGCCAAGACCTCTTGTTTTTCACGACTCTGGATCAGCCCGATGATCTTCTGAACTGCGGATCGATATTCTCCAGAATCAAACGTCATATAGTTTAAGTTTTTCACCTGGTTCTGCAGGGATAGGAAAAATTCCCTTGCCTCGTCATGGGTTTTAAAATCGAACTCGGTTTCAAAGATCCGATTGATGAGGCCGAACTGTGCGATCTGTCTCTGCAGCGGGCAGTAAGCGTCTTCTTTATCGAATGCATTCTGCTGGAGGTAACTGAAGTCGTACAGTTCCGCTTTCAAGTAGACGACCATATCATCGATCGCCGTTCCCTCTTCACCGACAACTTCCATCCGTTTTCCAATCTCGTCCCCGGTACGGAGGAACCAGTTCGCCTTCTCGACCATCTCCGACCATCCTTCCGCCTGAGATTCGAGCTTGCGTCCCACATCTTTAATGTACTTCGACCAGGAAAGAAGAGGATCGATCGCAGGATACCGGCGCGCATCAGATCGCTCTCTGGAGAGAGCGTGGAAAGCACCAACAACCGACAGCGTCGCTTGGGTGACCGGTTCCTCAAAGTTACCGCCCGCAGGAGAAACAGCTCCACCGACAGTTACCGATCCGGCTTTGCCGTCATCAAGCGACACCACGCCGGAACGTTCGTAGAAATCGGCAATCCGAGAAGCCAGGTAAGCAGGGAATGCTTCTTCTCCGGGGATCTCTTCAAGACGGCCGGACATTTCGCGCAATGCCTGCGCCCAGCGTGAGGTTGAGTCTGCCAGAAGCAGAACGTCAAGGCCCATCTGCCGGTAATATTCAGCAACCGTCATTCCCATGTAGATGGAAGATTCACGTGCAGCAACAGGCATCGATGAAGTGTTGCAGATGATCACCGTACGTGTAATCAGCGTCTCGCCTGTATGCGGGTCGATCAAATGCGGGAATTCCCGAAGCATTTCAACGACCTCGCCGGCACGCTCGCCACATGCCACAACAACGACAATGTCAACCGAAGAGTATTTTGCCAGGTGGTGCTGCAAAACCGTTTTCCCTGCACCGAACGGGCCCGGACTGCAGAATGTCCCTCCTTTAACGACAGGAACCTGTGTATCCAGGATGCGGCAGCCTGTATCCATCATCTCTGTGGGACGGATTTTCTCCCCTTGCATCAAACCGGTTTTCACTGGCCATTTCTGCACCATCGTAAAGGAGTGTTCTTCTCCGTTTGCATCTTTTGCTTTCGCAACGACTGTGTCAATATTGTAAGAGCCTTTATCGATGACCCAGGTGATGGTATACTCGCCGAAATTCTTGAACGGGACCATCACATGATGGCGGAACCTACCCTCATGGGTGACCCCCAGAGTATCTCCCCGCTTGACGACATCTCCTACAGCTACTTTGGACTCATATTCCCAATTTTTATCCCTTTCCAGCGCGTTGAGGTAAATCCCTCGGGGCAGGAATAGCCCCGCCTCATCAGCGACCTCGACCAGAGGATTCTGCAGGCCGTCGAATATTGAGGAAAGAAGACCGGGACCAAGCTCTGCCTCCAGCAGGTCGCCGGTAAATCTGACCGGCGTATCCAGCTGGATCCCTTTAGTATCTTCGAACACCTGGATTTTTGCGGTGTCTCCAACAATTTCGATCACCTCTGCTTTGAGCTCCAGGTCGCCGACCTGCACCATCGCCACTTCTCCCTGGCGAATACTCCCGTCAAATCTCACTTGCAGCAGGTTTCCGAAGGCTTTGACAACTTTGCCCGTCGCATTCGACGCTTGCTTTCCTTGATTCATGATGCTTCCTTTACAAT
>CAZWOB010000145.1:2886-4212 GCA_964635295.1 uncultured bacterium | reverse complement strand
TGGAAAGTCGAAGGATTCCACAAACCTGGATCGGATCAAAACGGACCTGGGGAAACAAGCCAAGGGATTTTTTCTCATGTGTTCATCAATGAGACAGGTGAATGGGAAATCACTGCCACTCAAAACACCCTTTCCAATTAAACATGGAAATCACAATACTTTGCGAAAATGCATCCAGCGATATCGGTTGCCTGGCTGAATGGGGCTTTTCCGCATTCATCCAATCAAACGGAACAAAGATCCTGTTCGATACAGGATACTCCGATGTCTATCTGCACAATGCCAAACAGCTGAATTTGGATTTGGAAACGTGCGACTATATTGTTTTCTCCCACTTTCACAGCGATCACACCCGGGGATTGCAGTCCCACACCTTTACTTCAAAGAAAAAGCTGATCTGCCACCCTGAAGTGATGGAAAAGCTCCCAACGGAAGAATCCGCAACCTTATCAAGGGATTTTGAGTTTCGCCCCTCAGCAAGTCCTGTTGAATTTGCCCCGGGAATCCTCTTTCTAGGAGAAATTCCCCGCATCACATCTTTTGAAGATGGTGATTTTGATGGAGACAATATGCAAGACGATTCCGCTATCGCGATAAAAACGGAAAAAGGGGTCGTCGTGATCTCCGGCTGCTCTCATGCAGGCATTTGCAACATCTGCGAATATGCTAAAAAAGTGACCGGTCTTCCCCTTTATGCCGTTATTGGCGGCTTTCATCTGTTCGAAGAAAACAAGGAAGCTGTCGAAGGGACCCTCAATTACTTCCAAATGGAAATGCCCGAACATCTCTACCCCATGCACTGTGTGGATTTTCCAACCCTGTCCAGGTTTCACCATCAGTTTGCCACCAAAAAATTTGCGGCCGGCGACATCATATCTCTTTGATCACTTTCTCCTGTATGGGAATTCCGCTATCCGCTAATTTAAAAATAAAATTTTATTTATGATCGATAGCGAGTCCCCCATTATTGATACGCATTTCCATATCTGGGATGCAGAAATTTTCAAATTGCCCACATTAGACGTGTATCCCACTCAGTTGAAGCGAAAATATACCCTCGACGATTACCAAAAAGCGATACAAGGGACCAACATCACAAAGTCGATCTATACCGAGGTGGATACGATCAAAGAACAGCATCAGCAAGAAACGGATATGATCATCGACATCTGTCATGATGGTTCCAATGCCGTTATCGGAGCAACGATCGCGGGAGATCTAAGCTCGAAAGATTTCCCAACGTATATTCAACAATATGCCAAGAAAAATGTGGTGAAATCTGTGAGGCACAACCTGTTTCTCGCTGATCCCTCCGTCACCACTTCC
>CAZWOB010000145.1:0-2786 GCA_964635295.1 uncultured bacterium | reverse complement strand
AACCTCTGTGGCTAAGTTCGAGATCAACAGCTTGACCATCTCAAGATTTTTCGATCGAAGAGCGATTGACAAGGGAGAATCCTGCCAAGGTGAGATCGGATTGACCGCAGCATGGTTTTCGATTAACAGTTGAACCGCTATCAAATTACCAACTTTTACAGCTTTCGACGGTAATGTCAAACCTGGGCTGACTTCAGCATTGACCGAAAACACGTTTAGTGACAACAGCACTTCAAGAAACCGCATATCTCTCTGATCAATTGCAGCGGATAATGGTAAATAACGGGTAAAGCGCTTGAGATTATCTTGATCGTACTGCCCCAACAATAGCAGAAAGTGCTCAAACATTCCGCGTCTGATTAATTGATTCAAGGGAAGATTTTTATGCCCTAACGGCTCCTGATCGACAGGATTCCACCCTTTTTGAATAGCGAGGGTTAAATGCGGTGTCCATTTTTTATCCTTATGAGCCGCGTCGATCAATAGGTTCAAGGGGTCGTCTTCAATATGCGCAGTTGTCGACTTCGGTTTTCCAGATTCTTCCAGCATCACTAAAGCGAGTTTTTCCCATCCTATTTCAACTGTAAGCTTAAATAGATTTGCTCGATTAAGACATGGGAGGTCTGATGGAAGATCGAGTCTTTTGTATATTTCAATAAACATTTCTTCTCCCCCTTCCAACGCAGGTAGGAGAAAGTCTATCACGTTTTCCGGATACAGTTCGCTGGATACACTGTCGAGTTTTCTAAGAGCAGCAATATTGCCGTGTTTCATGGCAGCTAAAAAATGCCTTTTGGAAATGGCCGGACGTATTTGCTTTAACTCGGGAAGAAGCTCCATACGGTTGTACTGGATGCAATACTCTAACAAAATAGACATAACAGCCTTGTTCCCAATAAACTTAGCCAATAATTCCGGGACCAGAGTACCTCTCTTGACAAGTTCTTCAAGGCATACGTTCAAATGGCTTCTGAAAAATTTCATCTCTTTGGAGGTTAAATCCGCTCCCCCTTTCACAGTAATCTGATCCAAAAGAGCTAGCTGGCTGATGACCTCGGCATTCAAGCGGGGAAGGATTTTATCTCTGAATATTTCAACATTCAATTTTTCCCGCAGTTCTAAAGCCTCCGAAATATTAGTTTCAGACAATGTTTGAAAAATTGAACCGTTTTTTGAAAGAAGCCAAAGCACATTTGTTTTCCCTTCGAGATCTTGAAAAAGAAGTTGGGCGCTCTGACCATCGATTTGTTGATAATACTCTTTCAGGAACGAAAAGTACTCTTCTGGTGTCCCTCCATCGATATCAAGCGAATGCAGTACAGTCAAAGTCTCACTCTCATATGGAAATATCACAGTTTCTGGACTGACTTTCATCGGAACAGGAATGTGAGAGGGATGAAGACATACTGTTTTCTTTTTCGTCAGCTCGATCGGCCGCCGCTCAATTTGCGCTACAGAGATATCCGTTTGGCGAAGGTCTTTATCTTCTCTGCTGGATCGGACCAGGAGAAACGGCTGGACTTCCCCACCTTCTTCAGCTAAACGGATCAGCCGGGTATTGCGTTTATCCTCTACTTGAGTATCAAATAACCTTCTGAATGGAACACTTGAATGCACTTTCCCTCTGGAAAGGATGATATCAAGCGTGGAAAAAAAATCTTTTTTCACATTCCCGCCGTATTGACTTTCTCCAGTGTAGGTTCCCAGAACGGTAATAAAGGATTTCGCCCCAGATGATTTTCTTTTCTGCCAGCCTTTTTTGGAACCGCTTCCACAAGAGGAAACATATAAAAATTCTGTTTTCTGGCTCCCTAGAAGGTCGTAAAACTCTAAATATTCCCCTTTTGTCAAGCTGCAGAGTGTATCATCCCCTCCATGTCCATGGAGGACAATCCGCTTTTTCGCTATCGGCTCTGCTGAAAATAACGAAAGAAGATGTTCAAACTGAGGTTCAACATACGATGTTTCTAAAAGGGTGGTGGCATCACATGGAAGCCAGCGAGAAGGAGAAAAATCGAAATTTTTTAATATTTCTTTAGATTCTGTTTGTTCAGTTAATTCCTTTGGGACCATCAAGACATACTGAGACTCTTGATCAATAAAAAAGTGATACTCCTTTTTCCTCTTTTGTAGGCCATTTCTGAGCTGCGATAATCGCTCCAAATTCTCTGATCCCGCTCCGCATAGCATCGATTGTGTTGTCAGTACGATCTCACCGCTCTTTAATGCTGAAATCACCCCTTTTTTAATGCTTCCATTGTGGTCTTTGGCATGGATGTCCAATGCAATATGCGCTTCTAATACAGGACAACTTTCATTGAGCGTTTTCAGTTCGTTCAATTCCCGAATAATCTCGACACCTATTTCGGGACGCAGTTCTCTCCCGTCATTTCCATCGCATTCCAATTGCAGGGCTTTCTCAAGAAAAGAGATCCTCTCTACCACACGTTTGTTCAATCTCGTTTCATTTTGAAGATGGGAGCAACTTGAAGATCCTTCACTATGACCGGGGAAAGAAGGTGAAATGCTATAAATACTCATATAGAGTTAATTATAACATTAAAACATAACTATTTAGTTAAGTTTATATTAAGATTCTATTTATTTCTCTATTTTTCCTATCCAGGTGTTCGGATAGCAAGTTGAACTTACATAATTCAGATATTCAAATAGCAATTTAAACTTACAAAATTGTCTTAGACGCAGACTGCTAATTCTAGGAAACCAAGTTTGTTCTTGATGATTTTATGTTGAACTGTTCTATTCATGACCAACACCGTTTGTTG
>CAZWOB010000144.1:2546-4218 GCA_964635295.1 uncultured bacterium | reverse complement strand
CGATCTTCGAATATATCAGCTCGTCCTGCGCCAATGATCTGGAGAGCTTTCTCTATGATTATATTGCCGAACAAATCGATAATGGGGATTACGGCTACGCTGCAGAATTGGTGGAGGGGCTGGATCCCTACATTGGCAGCAGTATGTGGTTTGATCTGCTGAAAGTACGCTTGTTGGAATTGGAAGATCCTGAACTATCCCAGGAAAATTTGCGCAAACTGCTTGCTAAAGCTGTGAAAGAGAAGGAATTAACTTTCAATCTCGAAGTTCTGGCGTTCGTTTCCCAATGCGGAGAGAAAAAGGACTTTAACAAAATGGTCCGCGCTTCTGTCCCTCTGTTGAATACAGAAGAGGACTTTCAGGAACTCTTGTCGATTTGCGAGGATTACTATCGCTGTCTCGATGAAGATAAAAAAGAGCAGGCAGTGCAAAAGATAATGAACAGCCGCAGCCGATACAACCGCTCGGAATCCCTTGATCATGATGACTCGGGATTGCAGGATCTTCTCAACTTGATCAAATAATATCCAAAAAAAATCTCATTTCGTAATTACTTGGAAATCAATGCGGTCTGTGTATCATCATTGATAGATTTTTTTTCACCTACTCGTTTAAAATCCAACATGTTAGAATTCCTGCCCTAACCTACTTCCCAGAGTGTTTTTTGAAAAAAAGTCAAAGTTGACTTAAAACGAAAAAAAAGTGATACCTAAACTTTCTCAAAACACAAGGTGTTGTGGTTTTTGTTCACGGCAAACACAAGATGTTGTGTTTTAGAGATAAGATCATTCTAAGCAATTTACAGTTAAGGAAGGGAGAAGCAACAAATGGCAAAACCAACGGCAAGAGCGATGGCAACATCTTTAAGAACATACCATCGACCGATCAAAGAGGGTGAATCGGTCCTGGAAAGCTGGGATGAAGTTGTCGGACGTGTGATCAGCCACCAACGGTGGCTTTGGGAACGCGCACTTGGAAGGACTTTAAATGAACGGGAAGACCGTGAGTTGGAAGAGTGCCGCCATTTGATCACCAATCGTCAGATGGCTCCTGCCGGGCGGACACTTTGGCTTGGGGGAACAGAACTGAGTCGTAAACGGGAGTCGAGCATGTTCAACTGCTCTTTTACTTTTGTGGAGACTGTCTATGACCTCGTTGATGTACTATGGCTTCTTCTTCAAGGATGCGGCGTTGGATTCAAGCCGGTAACGGGAACATTGAACGGTTTCAGACGGCCTTTACAAGAAATTAAGGTGATCCGCTCGAACCGTGCCGGTAAGGGGGGGGTTGTACACAATGTAGAGACTTACGATCCCGAAACGATGACCTGGACGATCAAGATCGGCGACTCGGCGATTGCATGGGCGAAATCCATCGGGAAGTTGGTTGCAGGTAAGTTCCCGGCAAAATCCTTAGTTCTCGATTTTTCAGAAATCCGCCCTGCAGGTACTCGTTTGAAGGGGTACGGCTGGATCTCTTCCGGCGACGAGCAGATCTCAAAAGCTTTTAAAGCGATTGCCCAGATCCTTTCCGATCGTGCGGACCAGTTGCTGACCCGGATGGATATTCTGGATATTGTCAACTGGCTGGGGACCATTCTCTCTAGCCGTCGTTCGGCACAAATTGCGTTATTCGAATACGGCCAGCCGGAATGGGAAGAATTTTCGCTTGC
>CAZWOB010000144.1:0-2446 GCA_964635295.1 uncultured bacterium | reverse complement strand
TATGAGCCGGAATCTGTCTTAGTGAAGTTTCCCGTCAAATACGAGAATGTCCCCTTCATGCGCAAGACAGTGACCAGGAAAAATGGAAAGGTGGAAGAAGTTGATGTCAACGCAGACACCGCAGCAGAGCAGTTGGAGTGGTATAAGCTTTTGCAGGAAACCTGGTGCGAGCAGAATGTTTCCAATACAATTTCGTATGATCCTTCGGAAGTTCCGCAGATCATTGATTGGTTCATGGAAAATTGGGACTCTTATGTTGGAGTTTCCTTTATTTTCCGCAATGATCCAACAAAGAATGCGGAAGATCTGGGATATGCATACCTGCCACAGGAAGTGGTCACAAAAGAGGCCTATGATGATTATGTCTCTCAACTGAAAGAGATCGATTATAGCGGGCTGGAGATGCGTGATGAAGAGCTTCAGGAAGATGCGTGTCTCAGCGGCGCTTGCCCGGTCAGATAGTCTTTTTCATGACACAGACAGGCGATACGCCTGTCTGTTTTTTATACCGTATCTTAAGCTGCTTTAACGTCTTTTTTTTCTTTTTCCTCTTCTCTGAGAACTCTACGCAGGATTTTACCCACT
Organism: uncultured bacterium; assembly: GCA_964635295.1. GTDB lineage: Bacteria > Chlamydiota > Chlamydiia > Chlamydiales > Waddliaceae > Waddlia. The sequence continues at coordinate 1,861 of CAZWOB010000144.1, read as the reverse complement.
GGTGTTTTTGGGAGCTCGTCCCGAAAATCGATATAGTGGGGCACCTTATATGGAGTTAGTTGCTTACGGCAAAAAGCGATGATCTCGTCGAAGGTCAGTTCAGGATCTTTTCTAACGATGACGGCTTTGACAGCCTCTCCTGTGTGATCCTCGTTCTCAACACCGATAACAGCTGCTTCCAAAACCTTTGGATGGGACATGATCACTTCTTCGACTTCGTTTGGATAGACATTGAAGCCGGAAACCAGGATCATATCTTTTTTCCTGTCAACGACGGTGACGAGCCCTTCATCATTGATCGTTACCATGTCTCCTGTACGCAGCCAGCCGTCATTTGAAAGGACTTTTGCTGTTTCTTCAGGCATATTCCAGTAGCCGGACATCACTTGCGGTCCTCTGACACAAAGCTCTCCAACTTCCCCTACGGGGACGGAATTGCCTTCTTCATCCCTGACATCCACTTCTGTGCTTGGAATGGGGTAGCCGATCCCACCAGTGAACACCCCTTTTTCAAAAGAATTAATAGTAATGACAGGGCTTGTTTCTGTCAGACCGTATCCCTCTGTGATCGGGACCCCCGTGACCTCTTCCCATCTGTCTGCAACATTTTTCGTTGTCGCCATCCCTCCCGTGATTACGCTGTTTAACCTGGAGAAATCAACATTTTTAAAGTCTTCGTTGTTTAAAAGAGCATTGCACAAGGTATTGATGCTGATCATAAAGGTAAAGGGCGTGTGCTTCAGCTCTTTGATAAATCCAGGTATATCCCGGGGATTGGTAATGAGAACGGATTCGGCGCCCAGTCCAATCATGACAATACAGCCGATTGTCAATGAAAAAATATGATAGAGTGGGAGAGGTGTGATTGTGACTTCTTCTCCCAGTCTTAACTGAAGCGAGGCCCATTCCATGCATTGGAGAGCGTTGGCGATAATATTGCGGTGGGAAAGGACTGCGCCTTTCGCAACACCTGTTGTTCCACCAGTGTACTGGAGAAAGGCTGTGTCAGTGGCAGAGATGTCGACCGCATTGAAAATTTTATCTGCGCCCTCTGATAAGGCGGTATTGAAGTCAATTGCGTCAGGAAGAAAGAACGGTGGAACCATCCGTTTGAAATATTTGACGACAATATTGACGATATGCCCTTTTAAGAAACTATGCATATCTCCCAATTGCGTAACGATGATGTTTTTTATCGGCACGTTGGGAAGAGATTCCTGGAGCGTGTGTCCGAAATTCGCCATGATCACAATCGACTCAGTTCCGGAATCTGATAGCTGGTGTGTGAGCTCTCTTGGCGTGTAGAGGGGATTGACATTGACAACCGTCAGTCCGGCCCTGAGAGCTCCTAATAATGAAATATAATACTGAAGGCAGTTTGGCATCATGATGGCCAAACGGTCCCCCTTTTTGAGTTGAAGAGTATTCTGCAAGTAGGAGGCGAAATGGCGCGTTTTTTCCTCCAGTTCTCGGTAAGTCAGAGCGGTCCCCATGTTGGAAACAGCCCTTAAATCAGAATATTTTTCACAATGCTTTTCGAAAAAATCAACAATCGAACTGTATTGGTCAGGGTCGATTTCTTTGTTAATTCCTTCTGAATAAGAATCATACCAATTTTTTTCCATGAATAACCTCCTGTGCCCCTCATTTCAAACATTATAAATACGAGATAATTTGTCAAGTATATATTTGAATTAAGGCATGTTTAATAATGCAAGGAAGGTGCCAGTTATTAAAGAATCTTAAGTGGTTGGAAGCCAAGATAATCGCAGGAAGTCAATGCGTAGGTGACGGCATTTTTTTCCCCGAAAAGGGAAAGTCCTTTTTTTAGGCTGTGCAGGTGGCCGAAAACGCAGATTTC
>CAZWOB010000143.1:0-4311 GCA_964635295.1 uncultured bacterium | reverse complement strand
CAATCGGTGAAAAGGCAGATTACTCCTATGGTTGTGCCGGGTGCGGAAGCTGATACGAGTTATCCAACGCCGAAAGAGGAGTTGATCGCGGCAGAGGAGCCTCATCCCTATCTGACGTTGCAGGAAGTGAGGAAGAAGATTGAGGAGTATGAAAGCGAAATGAAGGAGGCCGCGAAGGAGATGCGTTTTGAGGACGCTGCCCGTTTTCGCGACTTACTGTTCAAATACCAGAAACTGGAAATGACGCTTAGCTAATCAAGGTTAGACACTCTTGATAGCCGGCTTTGAAATCCGCTTCAGGGAGAAGGTAGGGAGGTGTCACGCTTCTGATGATTGCATTCGCGACTTCAAACGAACACTCCAACAGCTCCCTGCATGTCCTTCCATCTTGTGTTTTAACAGACAGATCGCCGCCGCTTGCAAGCAAGGCTTGAACCATTTCCGGGTCACGACGGGCGCAGGCCAAGTGGAGCGCAGAATACCCGTTTCTATTCAGTACGTTGGGATTAGCGTCATCTTCAACCAATATTTGAACAAGCTGGAGGTTGGACACCGTTAAACGTTTTCCGTCTCTGGTTCGGTCTTTGTAACCTTTGGCTATTGCAAGATGCAGGGCTGTGTTTCCATGGCAATCGACATCCAAGTCTTGTCGATATTTCATGATTTCCAATGCCATGGTATTGTTTCCATTGGCGATTGCCCATACGAGAGCGGTATTCCCACAATGATCTAAACGATTGAAATCGATGCCGTTGTTTGCGAAAATCTCAACAAATTGTTCAGGACTGCCATATTTTGCCAAATGGTGCAGGGCGGTTCCATTTAACCAAATGGGCGCTCTTGCGTTGACATCCAGCACGCTTTTCAATAGGGCGTCAAGCTGTTCGCCCATTTCCGGTCGATAATTTCGTCTGCTATTTCTGATCAAGCTTGTGACATCTTGCACCCATTTTACTTGCTCGAAAGAGTATTGTGCATCAGGTTCAGTCATGATCTCTTCAGCTGTCGTGATGAGTGCGCTGAGCTCGCTTTTTGTGCTTTCAATGATGAAATCACGAAGCTCAGGCTCTTCAGCGCATTCGGCCAGAAGTTGGGAGGCGTTATCGAAGATCTGTTGGCCTAATTTCTGAAACTCGCTGCGAGTGGTCTGATCGGTGATCCGTTCGTTTACCAGGCCAAGAGCATAGACGAGTTCTTTTTGAATTTCCTGAATGTCCCTTGCGTCTGCTGATGGGCTGCGTCGATGGGCTTGAGGAAAGGACTTCGAGGCAACTGCATCAACCCCATCTTCTGTGTCGTCTCTCGCGTGGGTATGGTCATCCACCTTGCGCGAGCTCCAATTGTAGATGGCCATCCCTAAATGGAGCAGGCCAGCAGTAAACAGTCCCAGAAAAAAAGAGGCAATAAAACAGATTGCACGGTCCCTTTTTCTGATCTGCTCAGATAAGGGATTGAGAAGATAATCAGTGAAAAAATTAGTAAAATTAACTTGCATGTCGTAATGTATGATTTAATTTGAAGTGTAATCATACAAATGTTGTTTTTATTTATAGTTAATTTAGTTTTAAGATTATATTAATTTAAGGCATTTTTTATAGTTGGCCTCAAAATCTTTTTGAGAAAAGGTGTTGGGGATTGCCACCTCATCTAGTAGCGCTTTTGCTTCGTCATAAGATAAATCTAAGAGTTCCCTGCATGTTTTCCCATCAGGTCCTTTGATGTCGAGATCTGCACCGTTTTCCAAGAGCGCTTTGATCATCCCTGGATCACGTCGAATGCATGCTAAATGCAATGGGGTCAATCCCATCTTATTTTTTTGATTGGGATCCGCGCCTGCGGCTGCGAGAGTTTGGACCAGCTTCAAATTTGAGATGGAAAGCGATTCTTTATGTGCGGTCTTTTTTTTGTATCCTTTCGCTATCGTCACGTGAAGGGCTGAATTTCCGAGACCTTGCAGGTTCAAATCCTGGTCATGTTTCAGGATTTCCATTGCCATTTCATTGTTCCCATTGGCAATCGCCCATAGCAAGGCGGTATTTCCCCACTCGTCCTGGATGTTGAAATCTATTCCGCAATCGGCCAGAACTTTAACAAAACCAAGGGGGGAGCGTTCTTTCGCGACTTGATGCAATGCCGTTCCTTGCATCCATTTTTCTTCTCTTCTGTTAACATCTGGAACTTGTTTCATAAGAAGAGCAAATGTTTTACTTCTTTTTTTTCCAATCCGGCTTTCACCTTTGGTGATGGTGGATGAGACCTTCTCAGTCCACTCAGCATTCTGGGTAGAACTCGTTGCACTGCTGCTGATGACCTTAGGTATTGATGCCGAAAGATCTTCTGTATCTTTTCCTCGTTCTTGATGGAAGAATTGTCTTGCTTGTTTTCTGATAAGCGGACGCTGCTTGTCGGCTTTTGTTGCAGTACTCGCTGTTTCACAGTTTCCTTCGTCGCTGTGTGATGAGCTTAGAGGTGCGGCATCTTCGATAGGCTTGCTTTCATTTTGTCGTCTGACAATTCTGAACGGCCCGCGGCTGGCGATAACACTGCCTGTTCTATTCGCTCCCTTTCCCTCACCTACTGGATATTCACCGTTGATCTCGGATGAAGGAGGGCTTTGTTGAGAAGATTTAGATGGCCCGCTTTCATCAGATCTTTTGGCCATCTGCTCCCATTTTGCCTTGAGTTCAGAATAGTCAGAATTTCCTGATTCGCTTCGCATTTTATACCATAATATAAAAATTCCTATATTTTTAATTATAACATAACTAAATTTTTTATTATATAATTGCGAAAATTTGATCAGCGAGGCGTTTACCTGCTGATTTATAGTAAAACCAGGCGATTTCCATCTGTTTTTCCTCTGTTGAGAGGTCTCCCGTTGAGTCTGTGATGGCTCTTTTTTGGGTGACCGCGTGGTGGAGGGTGATCGCCGCGGCAACTGATAGATTGAAGCTTTCACAAAACCCGTACATGGGAATGGTGAAGCGGATGTCGCAGATCTTAAGGGCATCTTCAGTCAGCCCTTTTTTTTCATTTCCAAACAGGAAACAGCAGGGTTTGTCGAGAGGGATTTCATCGAGAGATACTTCGCCACGGGGGGTGGCTCCATAGATTTTCAGCCCTTTGGTTTCCGCTTGAAATCCTTCGAGCGTTTCATGCGAATGCAGGTTCATCCAGCGGTCCGAGCCGCGCATGGTCTGCCTCCCTTTCCCTTTTCTCGGTTCGCCAATGAGGTGTGCGTCGGTCAGTCCCAAAGCCTCGGAGGTGCGGACGATGGCGAGGGCGTTGTGGATATCGGAGGGATCTTCGACAGCAGCTTGGATGGACTTGATCCGGTGATCGACAACGGGTATGATCCGGTCTTTTCTATCGTCGGTCAGATAGGGGGATAACTTATCGATGATCGATTCCGCACCTAGTGAGTGAAGGTAGTCGAGGAAATCTGGACTTTTTGGCATGCAGCTATCATACTATGATTGATAAATAAGAGGAATACGCGATGTCTATTTGGAAGAGTCCGATCACGCTCGAGTCGATCTCATCGATCAGGGAGAAAACAATGACGGAGCATGTGGGGATCGAGTTTACCGAGATCGGGGATGATTATCTAATCGGAAGAATGCCGGTGGACCATCGGACGATCCAGCCATTTGGCATTATGCATGGGGGAGCTTCCTGTGTGTTGGCGGAGACATTGGGCAGTGTGGCGTCCTGCCATTGTGTGGAGATCGAGAAGCAGGTGTGCGTGGGTCTTTCGTTGAACATCAATCATATCCGGATGGCGAAGGACGGATGGGTATACGGAACAGCCCGTCCAATCCATCTGGGCGGTAAAACGCACGTCTGGGATATCGCGATTGAGGATGAAAAAGGGAAGTTGGTCTCTTCGACCCGACTAACGCTTGCCGTCCTCGACCGCCGTTGATGACAGGTAAACGCTTATTTTCAAGGAATCTCTTGGAAAATTGAACGGATCTTTATAGAATTCGGAATCATCTCTCCAAAGGATTTTTTTATGTACGCTATTACACAATACAATGTTTCAGTGCCAACTTTGATTTCTTCACCAATCGTGACATTTCCGACAGGGTCTACTTTGTTTCACGATGTTGCTGCATACTCACCAGATGATTTAGGCAAGCCGATTCATTTCCGTGCGGCCTTGGCGTCGAGCGGCCGGCCGACCAAGTGGTGGGAGAAATTGATCGATTTGATGGCAGGAGTCACCGAAGACGATTATAAAAAGTATGCCGATACCAGACCTAAACGAAGGTTGTCTGAGGAATCATCGCTTGCCGGGAGGTCCAACAG
>CAZWOB010000142.1:2048-4510 GCA_964635295.1 uncultured bacterium | reverse complement strand
GTCATCGCTCACTCTCGGTTCTCTGTGCTTGTTGTTGTTCCACTGTGCGTACATTCCGGAAATGGCGATCTCTCTGAAAGGTTTGGGGCGCAGCGCTAAACGTCCGCCCACTGCCAGATTATGGTTGTTATCCAGATAGTTGCAGCCAAATCGAATGTCGCCATCTTCTTCGTCAGGGCCATTGCTCACCCAAAAATCCCAGCACAGGTCGATGGGGATACACACTTCATCTTCACGTCGCCATTTCCATGCAATGGGGATCACTCCGCGAAAATCGACGCCGACTTCTCCCGGAGGGGTCAAAATCCTGCTGCCAGGGGTATAAGGGGCAGGCAGAGTGGGCAGCTTATTGATCCAACCTGTGGTCATTTTTTCCCAAACAAGACCGAGAGGCGTGGAGAATTTTCCCGCTCTGATGATCAGACAGTCATTCCAGATGTAGTCAATGACCCCGTAGACCATTTCAATGTCCGTGTCGCAATCGTGAAGTCTGATATCCAACTTTAATTCGAAAAGAAGGCGGTCTTTAAACCTCCATAGAAATACAGGATCCACAACAACATCAAATGTTTCATTATTGTCATTCGGAGCTCTAAAAAGCAGATAGGAGGTTCCCACGCAAACGAAGTTGTTTTCAGCCAGGAAGTCTGGTGAAGGCGCGGATTGCACAGCTTCCAGGTTGTCCTGTAGAACGACCTGTTCATCATCTAGAAATTCGATTTCTTCACGAAGTTCGTCGATTTGGTTCTGAAGGTTTTTCAGAGTGTCTTCAAAATGTTCATTGAGGCTGGCGCATTTTTTGCAGTCGATCGATGTCTTGTTCGCTTCGCATTGTTTTATGAGTTTTTCAAAATCATCTTTGGATTGGGCAAGCTTCTCGACGAATTCCCTGCATTGGTCATCGACCCCTTCAATGAGAAATTCATCATCGGGACCGTTTATCGTCTCCAGGTCTGCATCTTCAAAGAGGACGGGGTCGGGTTCTTTGAGCTCTTCATCGGCACATGCCGGAACAATTCCGGCTGAAATAATAAGAAATAGCGGAATGAACAAGTGTATTTTTTTCGTCATAAGTAAGTTTCATCGAAAATGTGTGTTGTGTGTCTGGTATCAAGTGTTTACTCTTCATCAATGAACAACTTTGTCAGGCTGCGGTGCTCTTCAGCAGTCAAGGGGATGCGTATCCTCTTTTGCAGCAGAATCGTTTTCCATTGCGCTTTAGTAAATTCTCTTCTGTAGCGGGGGGCATGAAGGGCGTCTACATACTCGCGAAAGAGGACGCCGCCTCTTTTGAGCCTTCTGGCAGAACGCTTTTCTTTGCACAGCTCGATCGCTTCCTGACGATCTTCAGCATTGCACTCTTCTCTACAGCTGTTTTTATAACGGCAGTTCTTCTTTTCTTTGGTGCAAAAAGCCTCTGCTTGGGGGAGAAAAGTCACAGCGCTTGTGCAGAGTATGATGAAAAAATATTTTAATCTCATAACGCTTACCCGAATTTCAAAAAAAGAAATCTACAAGATCAATTTTTTTAAAAAAACCTTTTTGTGTTCGTGTAGACGTTATGACTGATATTTGTCCCGGATTTCTTTGAGCGCTTGTTGCTCTTGTTCTTTTTTCTCCGGAGGTAAGGCTTTAAGCGCATCTCTCAATTCACGCCTGTGCCTCTTATAAGCATCGTAGACTAAAAATTCGTAGATTTTATCAGCGTCGGACTGTGAAATTCCCGAGTCTGGAAGTTCCTTCATCTCCTGTACCATTTCTTTATAGTAGCTTGGAAGAACATACTGAGAGTTAATGGTGGACTCAAGACCGTGGCAGGGGCTGCAACGATTGACAAAAAGATCGTAGGTTTGCTGCAGTTCGACCGGATAACGTTTGACGTTGATCGAAGCTGCACCGAATATGAGGGCAGGGAATACACATAAAATAATAATACTTCGCATAAATTTTTTTTATCACTAAAGGAATTTATTGCTCAATAAGTAAATGTATTATTTTAAAAAAGCACCCCATCAAGAGACAAGGGTATCTCCAGTTTGACACGAATGAACGATTTGTTTATTAAAATTAATTTTGTGAGGGTAGATTTCATCCTATTGGAGCGATTGAGTGAAGCGTTGGAACAGGCATTTTTCAAATGAAATATTGCTTATCTTTTTTTCTATTTCAGTTGTGTGGCTGTGGGCTAGCGGGAAAAGTTCAATGGGGATGTTTTGGAACTTTCCCTGGCTGTACCTTGGACAGGTCACTGGATTAATTTCGATCACGGTCTTCAGTTTGAGCTTTATTTTTGCAACGCGTCTATCGCTTCTCTGGGCCATTTTTGGAGAACTTGAATATACCTATAAAATTCACAAAGTTGCGGGCATCACGGGTTCGGTTTTTCTTCTCCTTCACATCCTTTTTCTTTTTATACACTCACTGTCCAAGTCCTTTCTTTTTAACTATTACTGGATACCAGG
>CAZWOB010000142.1:0-1948 GCA_964635295.1 uncultured bacterium | reverse complement strand
CAGTTCGCATTTTTTTCTTTTCAATCCTCTGAGTTAGGCAGAGAAGTTCATCCTTACACAATTGCGTCCAGTGTAGACAGCGATTTACTGCAAATCATGTGCAAAACCGAGGGTGATTGGGCGAGAAAAATGAGTTCTCTCCAATGCGGAACAGTAGTCGATGTTTGGGGGCCGTATGGGATATTCTGGGATGATTACCAGATGAGCAGACAGGAGCAGATATGGATTGCAGGGGGGATCGGGGTAACGCCTTTTATCAGTATGCTGGAATATGAACGGACAAGGCCAATCAGGACAAAGAAATGGTTTGTGTATTCCACCATGTCAGAAGAAGATGATGTATCCGACAGGTTTTTATCAGATCATTTGCAAGACACAAATGTCACGCTCATTAATCATTATGCAAATAGATCCGGATATTTGAACGTTGAATTTATAGAGAAAAACATTTCGAATCTTAAGGATAAAGTGTTTTTTATGTGCGGATCAACACCAATGGTCAGAGAATTAACCAGGGGGTTAATTGAAGTTGGAGTTCCACCAAATAATATTGTTCATGAAGATTTTTCTTTTCGGTAAGAGGGTGTCTACAATCTAAACTTCATTTACTTTTTAGACACCCTCTAACTTCAAATCTGAACAAATAGCAAAAGACGGTAAGGTTCATGGATAACGAGAAAATTATACAGGCTCTCAGGAAACACACTTTATTTAGCGATACAGAATACAAGGATCTTGAAGCCATCGTTTCAGAATCTGAATTGTTGACGCTGAAAGATGAAGAGTACTTTATTAACGAGAATGAGACTACTGACGAGCTCTACTTTATCGTGAGTGGAACGGCGAAAGTCGTCAGAAATTACAAAGAGACGGGCGCATCGATATTGATCAAAACTCTTGGGCCGGGGGAATTGATTGGAGAACTTTCATTTATCGACAGCTTTCCTCGGTCGACTTCTGTCAAAGCCGGTCAAGGGCTTGTCCTGCTCAAATTCGCATTTGATAGAAAAATAATTGAGGGGGATCAGGGGGTATATAAAGGGTTGCTGGCCCGCTTAACTAAAGAGATCACACATAAACTCCGGTTCACAAACGAGAATATCGTTAACAATTTAAGCCATGAGCTTGAGGTGACCGCTTACCGAAGAAGGGTAGGTTCATATTTCTTTCTTCTGTATACCCTTTTGTCGGTGTGGATCCTTACCTATTTCATTGCAGCGGCTATGGAAAGTGATACGTTAAGAATATTGAGCTCTTGGGGTGCCCTTTTAGGAGTTCTTCTGGGAACCTTAAATCATCTGATACGATCCAATCGATCAAGCAGCTATTTCGGTTTTACTTTGACGGACTGGAAACAAAATGTTCGTGAAGCCGTTCTCTATTCTTTTCCGCTCTTAGTCGTTATGATCATCGTGAAGTGGCTTGTTGAATCGATGTCCTCAGAGCTTAGCGGCCATCCTTTATTTTCTGTTTTATCTGGAGGGGGCAGGAATGATGGCATATGGGTTGCTGGCATGTCATTGGCTTATCTGGTGTTCATCCCTTTCCAGGAGATATTCTTAAGAGGGATCATTCAGACTTCCGTAAAAGATTTACTGGGCGAAAGAATAGCCTTTTGGCACATTGTCCTTCCCAATATCTTCTTTTCAGTGATATTCGGGTATGTTTCACCCCCTCTGGCTTTGGCAGCATTTATTCCAGGCTGCTTTTATGGCTGGCTGAAGCATCATCAACAATCGGTCGTCGGTCCCATAGCGGCACATTTGTTTATGGTTGGAGGTTGTTATATCTCTATGCTGAATATGAAGATGATTTTAGGCGCATTCTTTTTATAAAACGAAAATCGTAAAATTTTGTTTTCGCATTTTACTTCGCAAATGATATAGCATGGTCCCAATAACCCATTGGAGAGATTGATGAAACAAATCGGTATTCCTTTTTTTATCCT
>CAZWOB010000141.1:0-4517 GCA_964635295.1 uncultured bacterium | reverse complement strand
TTTTTTCAAAATTTATGGAGTGATTGCAAAAGGTTTGTTACGTTTTTAGCTTAAATGGGATTGCTATAATGTCCAAATGTTAGTTCGATTGGAGTATAGCCTTGTGATACAACCTGATTCATTTTGATTACCTATATATAAAATTTATTTAATTTAAGAGAATATTTTAATGAATTAGATAAATTGAAAATAGGGTGTAAAAAAGAAAAAACACCCTATATAAAATAATTTAATTCTGACTTCAAATAATAACTAATCCCAACTCAAAACCGCCGCGCTCTGATACTCCGTTACCCTGGTCTCAAAGAAGTTTTTTTCTTTCGTCAAGTCCATGGTCTCGCTCATCCAGGGAAAGGGGTTGCTAGAGCCGTACATTGCGGGCAGTCCGATCCTTTCAAGACGTCTGTCAGCGACATATTGCACATACTCGACAAACAACCCTGCATTCAAACCCAAGACCCCTCGAGGCAGACAGTCGCTTGCATAAGCGATTTCCAGTTCCACCGCTTGTTTGACCAACCTCCTGATTTCAGTGGTAAATGCTTCGTTCCATACATCCGGATTTTCCTCCTTGATGCCGTTGATGAGGTCGATTCCGAAGTTCAAATGAATGGTTTCGTCGCGCAGGATGTACTGGAACTGTTCGCCAATACCGGGCATCAGATTACGGCGATGCAAGGAAAGGACCATGACGAAACCGCTGTAAAAAAAGATCCCTTCCATAATGATGTAATAGCCGATCAGGTTTTTCAGGAACTGCTGCTTCCCTTCCAATGTCTTGGTTTCGCCGTTGATCAGCCCCTCTGTCAGGACCATCTCGAATTCATCTTTTTCTGAAATACTCGGGATCTCCCGATACATATTGAAAATTTCCTGTTCATCAAGCCCCAAACTATCCACGATATATAAAAAAGCGTGGGAATGCAGAGCTTCCTCAAATGCTTGTCTCAGTAAGTACTGCCGACATTCTGCATTGGTCACATGTTTGAAGATGGCCAAGACAAGATTGTTGGCGACCAGGCTTTCAGCAGTGGCGAAAAATCCTAAGTTTCGTTTGATGAGAAGCCGTTCATCATTTGAGATTCGATCCGATTTCCAAATCTCGATATCTTTTCCCATCGGCACTTCGGACGGCATCCAGTGATTGGCGCATCCATTGAGATAGTGCTCCCAGGCCCATTTGTATTTTAGGGGAAGGAGCTGGTTGACATCAACTTCAGAACAGTTGATCAAACGTTTTTGGTCGCTGCGGAAGCGTCCTTTGTTTTTAGTATAGAATTGTTTCATTTTTTCCTCATGTTATTGGCAAGCTTCACAATCCGGATCGTCAATCGAACAGTGTCCGCGCCCGGGGGAGATGCCGTTCGATGCGCTTTTGTTTTTCATCCATTTCGGTTGTATGCCGTATTTGTTGATATCAAGTGTGGATTTTTCTACTTGTGTCGCCGCTCTTGTGCGGAGGTAATAGGTCGTTTTCAGTCCCATTTTCCAGGCCAGCCGATACATTTCATCCAGTTTTTTCCCCGAAGGCTCAGTCAAATACAGGTTCAAGGACTGCCCCATATCGATCCACTTCTGGCGTACAGCTGCGCAACGGATCAGCCATTCGGCTCCCACCTCGAAAGCTGTTCGGAAACGCTTTTTTATCTCCTGGGGGATGCGTGCGATCTCCTGGATCGATCCATCGTGATATTTTAATTCGTCAAGCATCTCCTGGTCCCAAAGATTCTGAGACCTGAGTGTTTCGACCAGATAGCGGTTGACCGCAGTAAACTCTCCTGAGAGGTTGCTTTTGGTAAACAAATTGGCGTACTGAGGTTCGATGGATTGCGAGACACCGATCATTTGACTAATGGTGGCTGTGGGGGCGATCGCGAGAACATGACTGTTACGCATTCCATGTTTGCGTATCTCTTCAACTAGAGCGTCCCAGTCCATGGTGGTTTTTTTATCGACTGGAAGTGTGGCGCCGCGCTCCTTTTCCAACAATTGAAGCGTTTGATGAGGCAATAGACCCTGTTCCCAGTTTGATCCATTGTAGCTGGGATAAGCGCCTCGTTCCTGAGCGAGCATCGTGGATGCTTTGATTGCGAAGTAGCTTACCGTTTCCATCGATTCGTCGGCAAATGCGACCGCATCTTCCGAGCAATAGGGAGTTTCCATCAGGTAGAGCGCATCCTGGAATCCCATCATGCCCATCCCTATAGGACGATGGCGCAGGTTCGAACTGCGAGCTTCTTTAGTGGGATAAAAGTTGATGTCGATCACGTTGTCCAGCATGCGGATGGCGGTTGTGATCGTTTCTTCCAGATGGTTATCATCGAGTTTCCCATCTTTTATGTGATTTCGTAGGTTGACAGACCCCAAATTACAGACAGCAGTCTCCTCTTTTGAAGTGGGGAGGAGTATTTCCGTGCAAAGATTTGAGGAGTGGACGACTCCGACGTGCTTTTGGGCCGCTCGGATATTGGAGGGATCTTTCCATGTGATCCAGGGGTGTCCCGTCTCAAACAACCGCGAGAGCATTTTTCTCCATAAGTCGAGAGCTTTTACAGTCCGGTACAATTTGATGTTCCCGGCTTTTGCCTCTTCCTCGTATTGCTCATATCTCTCATTGAAGGCACGACCGTATAAATCGTGCAGGTCTGGAACCTCATCGGGGCTGAACAGTGTCCACTCTCCCTCTTCTTCCACTCGTTTCATGAACAGGTCGGGGATCCAGTTTGCTGTGTGCATGTCGTGGGCCCGACGCCGGTCATCTCCCGTGTTCTTTCTCAGGTCTAAAAACTCGATCAGATCCAGGTGCCAGGTTTCAAGGTAGCAGCAGATCGCCCCTCTTCTTTTACCGCCCTGATTGACGGCCACTGCAGTGTCATTGACAACCTTCAGGAAAGGGATGATCCCTTGGGATTTGCCATTTGTCCCTTTGATATATGCCTGTGTTGCCCTAACGTTGGTCCAATCGTTCCCAATCCCGCCAGCCCATTTAGAGAGCTTGGCATTGTCGCCGATCACCCGGAAGATATCATCGAGGTCATCCTGAACAGTCGAGAGGTAGCAGCTTGAGAGCTGAGGATGACAGGTTCCGCTGTTAAAGAGGGTTGGGGTGCTCGACACATAATCAAATGAGGATAAGACGTTATAAAACTCTAAGGCCCGACCATTTTTCTCCTGTTCGTTGAGCGCAAGCCCCATGGCGACGCGCATCCAGAAAAATTGCGGCAGTTCGATTACCGCATCGTCTAGCCTGACGAGATAACGGTCCACTAATGTCTGGAGACCTTGATAGGGAAATTGGAGGTCCCTGTTGTGGTCTAGCGATGATTCCAGCTGTTCGAGGTCAAATTCAAGAAGGGCAGGGGATAGTCTTTCGACTTCGACCCCTTTTTTGATATAGGTTGAAAAATCGGTATAGCCTCTGCTGGAAATTTCCCGATAAGTTTTTCGAAGCAGGATTCTGGAGGCGACTTGGTCATAGGCAGGTTCTTTTTCGATGAGACTTCGAGAAGCGAGGATTGCCGCGTTTCTGATCTCTTCTGGTGTGATCCTGTCAAAGAGTTGAGGTTCAATGAGCTTCAAAAGGTCATCCGAAGAACACATGGGGGAAAGTCTTTCGCAGCTTCTTGCAAGGGAATTTCTCAGTTTGTCTTGATTGTAAGGAATGGAATCGCCATTGGATTGCTTGATCTGTATAGCGGGGATGGCCGCCTCGACTTGTTTGCGCGCTTTGGCCCTGTTCTCTCTATAGAGTATGTAGCTTTTTGCAACTTTGTAGTGGTCTTGACGCATTAGGATGAGTTCGACGTAGTCCTGGATCCTTTCCACATCAATAGGGGTGTCAAGTTGCTTTTCCAGAGAGATCTTCTCGATCACTGCCTGAAAAACCTGGTCGATGATCGTCTGTTGAGCTGTGTCCAGAGTGTGGTAAGACTGCAGGTTCCAGACATCTCTGAATGCGGATGCGATTGCGTTCTTGATCAGGTCCGATTTAAATGGCGCTATTTGCCCATCCCGTTTGCGGACTGAAATTTTTTGCTCTAAAGTGTTGCTCGTCATTGACTTCTCCCCACATGTTTTTGTCATTTTTTGCACGGAGGGAGAATTGACAGAACGATGACTGCTATAAGAAGCGTTCAATCGGCTGCTCCCCCTCGTCTCCCTCGGACGAGATCACACTTGAGAAAAAGAAATAGGACAAAGGATTGACGAGCTGTTCAATAACAGACGTTCGATTCCGGTCCAACCTTTCCCTCGAAGGTTTGGGGATATGATCGCCGCTTGCGGGCGGCGTGTCAGCAGGTCTTCGGACTCATGGGCCAATGAAAGCTCCTACTCTTCGCTGCTTCCCAATCAAATGATCAGTGCAAAAGACGCGAATTTCGTTCCCATATACCGCTGCGGGGCAGTCTCGGACTCTCACCGAGTTCCCTTTTAAGGCAAAAACCGGAGGGTTGATGCCACTGACTTTAAGGCTAAGTTATAGGAGATCTTCCGATTTTCTGGAAATGAAAATCTGA
>CAZWOB010000140.1:0-4526 GCA_964635295.1 uncultured bacterium | reverse complement strand
CCGAAGCCGAGGCTGCCGAGGTCGGGCATGCCCATCCCGCCGCCGCCACCCATGGAAGGCATTTCTTTGCGCACTTTTTCCATCGCGTCTTTATGAGCCGCTTTGATGAGTGTTTCCAGCCCATCGATATCATCAGGGTCGACACAGTCAGGTTTGATCTTAATGTCTTTCACTTCGAAATCACCGTTGAGCTTAACTGTGACCAGTCCATTGCCAGCTTGTCCTTCAGCTTCGATATTTTGCATCTGCTCCTGCAGTTGAGCGAACTGTTCCTGCATCTGACGCGCTTGCTTTTTCTTTTTTTGGAATCCTTTTCCCATGTGCAATTACCTCTGTGGTGATTTTTGTAGTGTTCCTTCCAGTTCCACTGCGGCGAACTGAAGGAGAGTATCATATTGTGCTTGTTTTTCCGGATCTATCGGTATCGCTTTTACAGGTTTGGGCTTTGGCTCAGGCTGTGGTTTTTCCTTAGGCTTTGATTCAACTTTCGGTTTTGGCTTCGGAGCGGGCGCTTTGGGTTCCGGAGCAGGCATTGGAGCCTTCGGAGGAGGGGCTGCCGGCGCAGCAGGCGCGACAGGTGCAGCAGGCGCTTTGTTCTCCAGCTCGGCAAGTTTCTTCACAATCACTTCGATCGGTACTTTGTGGACGGTTCGGATGACATGTAAAAGAGCTGCTTCCAGCGCGATGCGCGGGGAGGGGGCGAACCGGATCTCTTGCTGTGTTTTGACCAAATGATCGAGAAGTTCCAGACACTGTTCCTTGCGGTATTTTTTCGCCGATTCCATATACTGCTCTTTGGCGCTGTCGGAAAGGGATAGGAGGGGAGTCTCGACTCCAGACAATTTGACCACCAGGATATTCCGGAAGTGTTCCGACAGCATTTCAACAAAGTGGGTCAGGTCTTTCCCTTCGGAAAAAATCTCCTCCGCAATCTCGAACGCTTCGGCAAAATTGCAGGTCTGCGCCGCTTTGTCCAGACGGAAAAAGGTCTCTTGCGGCATGACGCCCAAAATATCAGCGACCGCCTGGCAATTGATTGTATTTCCTTCATGGAAGGAGAGAATCTGATCGAGAAGCGATTCTGCGTCGCGCAATCCCCCGTCGGCCCGTGTCGCGACAAGGCGCAGAGCGTCTTCATCAGCTTCGAATCCCTGTTCCTCAGTCATCCGTTGGAGTTTGGTGACGATCGCGTCCAAAGGTATGCGGTTCAGGTTGAAGCGCTGGCAACGGCTGAGGATTGTCGGCAAGACCTTGTGCGGTTCGGTTGTCGCAAAGAAGAATTTCACTTTTTCTGGCGGCTCTTCCAAGGTTTTCAAAAGCGCGTTGAACGCTTCCTTCGTGAGCATGTGCACTTCGTCGATGATGTAGATCTTGTATTTTCCTGATGCTGTGGAGTATCCGACAGTTTCGTTGATCTGTCTGACATCGTCGATCCCTCTGTTGGAGGCGCCGTCGATTTCCAGAACGTCGAGCGAGTTGCCGGCAGCGATCTCTTTGCAGGAGGAGCAGACGTTGCAGGGTTCGAGATCTTCGCTGGGATGTTCGCAGTTCAGCGCTTTGGCAAAGAGGCGGGCAAGTGTTGTTTTACCTGTCCCTCTTGATCCGGAAAAAAGGTAGGCGTGGGCCATTCTCCTTTTTTTGATCGCGTTTTTCAGAGTGGCGACAATCGCGTCCTGCCCCAGAACTTCATTGAACGTTTGGGGGCGGTATTTTCTGGCCAGTACTTGATATTCAGTCATAGGAGAGTATTTTACCCTCCAAGGCCCGACATTGCAATCTTATTTTTCAGTCATTATAGTATTAAACTTAGCGAGATGTGCCATTAGACCGCTCATCGCTGCTGCAGCTGTCAGGTCAACTTGTGTTTTTTGATACTCTGCTAGCGCAGACTTACGCTCTTCGATGAAGCGTTTTCTTTCTTCGCGGGTAGCCTTCTTTTCTTTCACTTCGCGTAATTCTGCAGCACTTTTATCTTTACTTCGTGTTGCAGATTCACCAAGTGAGTAACTCTGAGCTGTTTCAGTAAGCAGGTCTATTGCTTCACAAAGGCCGTTTAATCCTTCAGCGACTATTTTTGCATCGATCGCGCTTTTTTCAAATCTTTGCGCTTTTCCTTCAAGGGATAAGCGATATTTATATGCGGCGACTAATTCAAGAATCTTATCTTCCTCTTCGAGAAGAAGACGCATTCCCTCGGTATTCTTTTCACTGATGTACTGATCTCTTTTGGCTTCGATATCTTTTATTAATATGATCGGGTGTTTGAAACCATATCTTTTACGGATGGGTTCCAGAGCTTGCTTTAGGACTGTTGCTTCTGTTTGATAGAAATCGGGGTGTTTCAGCGCTTTAAATTGCTGGACATCAGCTGCGAGGCTATCCCGTCTTTCAATCATATGATTCACGATTCTCCCTAGAGCGAACTGATGTTTCCGCTTTTCATCATAAAATAAAGAGCCCGTGTTGCCATATGATTCTTCAAGTATCTCCTGGATTTGCTCTTTTAATTTCGGATGGTCTTTTAAGGCTTTAACTAGTTGGCGAATGGCCGATTTAGCTTTTTGTTCATCAAGTTCTACAATCAAACGCACGATTACATCACGATCAATGCTAGAGGGATCTCCAGATTGACCAAGGATGTTCATGAGTTCTTTGATCACTATTTGATCAATGAGATGAAGCTCTTCTATTTTTCTTCCAATTTCACCACCCTTGCTTGTTTCGACTGCCAGGGTCGCTGTTTTGGCTTTTTCAGCGAGTGAAATGGATTCCTCTTCGGCTTTATGGGCTCTGTGGGCCGCTTTCTGGAGCAAGAATAAGATTTTATGATTGACTTCACTCGAATGGAGATAGGCAAGGGCTGTTGTTCCTGCGGGTATTTCAGGTAGTCCGGCATCTATAAGATGTCGTTTCAATCTTTCTCGACCGGCTTGAAGAGAGTCAGTTTCGGCCGCAGTCATTCTGATTTCTCTGACAAGTTCCTGGAGGGCAAGAAGGAGCGCTTTTTCATCCGTTCTAAGAGATTGATCATCTGTAGGCCAGGTGAGAAGGGCAGCAACATCGAACGGTTTTCCGGTCCTGATTTGTTCCAGGCGTTCTTGATGAAGCCTCTCCCGTTCGTGTTCGTCATCAACGATTTGTTCCAGGCGGGCTTGCGTTTCCTCCAGCCCTTCGATTTTTCGAGAGAGACTAGCGATTTTTTTTTCGTATCTGCCTGCGAGTGCCAACAACTGTTCTCCACGTTTTTCTTTTAAATTGCTTTCAATTATAGCGGTAGCATCAGAGAGTTTTTCTTTGAAATCTACAAGTCCTTTATTTTTTATCGATTCTCTGATGGCGTTCAACTTATCGATGACACCGACATAGGCTTGATATTTTTGCTGAAAAGCTGCTACATCCTCTGTTTCTAAAGATTGAATTTCAACAGTCATATCCTCAATATAGGTGTTGGCCTTTTTAAAAAATCCAAGAGCGGTAAATTTTTTGTGAAGCCCTGAAAGCTCATATGTTTCTTCATCAAGAGCATAGTAGCCCTCGATAAAATGAATGCCTGCTTCGATATAGGCTAAACGGTCGGTTTTTGGATTTCCCAATATGTCAAGGTCTGTAGAATATGTAAGGATTTTTTTGATATTTTCTAATTTAGCTTTTAGGGGGTCATTTGAATGGGCATGTCTCACGATTAAATCGATATCGATTTTCCCCTCGCTTGCCAATTTAAGGATATTTTTGTTAAACTCATGAGTTTGCAAATCTTGGTCAGTTTGTTTAATGACTGGTTCCCATACTTCTGGTTTATCTTTCACAAGTTGATGCAACCGATCTCTTTCTTGCATGATTTCGATGATTTCCTCCTGGCCCCCTTCACCTTCGTACAATAGTCGGGCATTATTTTGGATCTTAATATGAGCAATTGCACTGTCGTGTTTCGTGCAAAATTGACGATATTTGACACCAATTGATGCCTTTTCAGAGGGTTGAAAGGCAAGCATGATTGTATGGATTCGATTGGCAGTTCGATTAAAGTCTTTATCAACTGCTAGAATGTGTCGGGCCTCTTCGCTTTCAATGGGGTTTTTTTTGGCAAGGTGTTCATATTCTTTGCTCAGTTCATCCATGTAAGAAGATAGGTCGTGAATGGCTGCCCCTTTCCCGAAATGATAGGTTTTCCCTTCACTTTTTCCTTCAAAGAATTTTGAGATTACCGTGACTATCCATGATGCCCAATTTGCTCGGACAACTTGGATATTTTTAATAATATGTGGGTTATTTGAGTCTACTTCGACAATGAAATGGATATTTTTTCTTTCTGTTCTTGATATACTACTCAACTGGTTGGCAGCATGATGCAATGCACGATCATTCACACCAAAGTGCAATGAACCGTCTTCTGTTGTTGGAAATTTTGACTGGAAATTGTCTCTTGGGGGAACCGCAGCCGGAACGCTCATTAGTTTTATCCTTTCTATATATAAACCTCACCCTTCCTAGAATTATTATAAAATAATAGTTATTTTTTTAAAATA
>CAZWOB010000139.1:0-4534 GCA_964635295.1 uncultured bacterium | reverse complement strand
TCTTCAACAAGATCGTCCCTGAAGAGCTTGGCTTCCAGAACTACAGCCTTCCAAAACAGCGAATGGGGCAACTCATCCTTGACTGTTATAAGAAAGTGGGTCTTGAACGCACCGTTCAGTTCCTTGACGACCTGAAAAACCTTGGATTTAGGGAAGCTACCAGGGCAGCACTCTCAATGGGTGTATGCGATGTATGCGTTCCTGACAACAAGCAAGAGATTATCGATGACGCTCATGAGAAAGTCGCGTTGATCAAAAAACAGTACGAAGACGGTATCATTACCGATGGAGAGCGTAAATCAAAGACGATCAGCATCTGGACCGAAGTCCAGGAACTGTTGTCGGACGAGCTGTTCGATGAACTGACAGAAGTTCAAAATGGAATGAGAAATCCGATCTATTTGATGATGGATTCCGGCGCTCGAGGTAACAAATCTCAGGCTAGACAGCTGGGAGCGTTGCGTGGTCTGATGGCCAAACCTTCGGGTGAGATTATCGAATCTCCGATTACGTCTAACTTCCGTGAAGGATTGTCGGTTCTTGAGTTCTCGATCTCTTCTCACGGAGCGCGTAAAGGTCTTGCGGATACCGCTTTGAAAACAGCGGACTCCGGGTACTTGACCAGACGTCTCGTCGACGTTTCTCAAGATGTGATCATTACAGAAGATGATTGCGGAACGTTGAATGGTATCGAGGTTTCACCGATCAAGCAGGGGCAGGAAGAGCTTCTTCCTCTGAAAGACCGCATCTACGGTCGTACTGTTTGCGAAGATATTCTTCTCCCGGGCGACTCAACAAAAGTGTTGGCCCACTCAGGGGATGTCCTAACCCTTGCGCAGGCAGAAGCGATTGACGATTCCGGTATCGAATCAGTCAAGATCCGCTCAGTCTTAACTTGTGAGACCAGACGCGGTGTCTGTCAAAAATGTTATGGAACAAACCTGGCAAACGGGAAACTGGTCAGCCAAGGGGAAGCTGTTGGAATTATTGCGGCTCAGTCAATTGGTGAACCTGGAACACAGCTGACGATGAGAACCTTCCACTTGGGAGGTATTGCGTCCTCTTCCTCCAGCCCGCAGCTGGAAGCTGAACATGAGGGGATACTCGTCTATCAAGACTTGAGGACAGTTCTCAATGAAGATGGCCAATGGGTAACTCTGAACAAAAACGGAAGCTTGAACATTGTTCCTGACGAGGGAAGAAGTCTCGAAGAGTACAAAAAGCTCCTTTCCACAAAATCGATCGAACCTTTGCAGACTTTCACTGTTGAGCTAGGTACGAAGATCCTTGTGGAAGAGGGGACGACTGTCAAAAAAGAGCAACTCCTCGCTCAGTGGGAGCAGCATAATATTCCAATTATCTGCGACCGCCCTGGTTACTTGAAGTATGAAGACCTTGTGGAAGGGATTTCGACTGAAAGGGAAGTGAACAAACAGACCGGTCAGGTTGAGCTTGTCGTTAAGCAGCACCGAGGGGAGCTTCATCCGCAAATCACTGTCTATGCAGACGAGGAGTGCAAGGAGCTTGTCGGTACATATCCGATCCCATCAGGAGCCATCATTTCGGTTGAAGAGGGACAGTATGCGAAAGCGGGAACCATGCTTGCGCGTCTGCCTAGAGGTGCGATGAAAACAAAGGATATCACGGGCGGTCTGCCTCGTGTCGCCGAGTTGTTCGAAGCGCGTAAACCGAAAGATTCAGCTGAGATTGCGAAGATCGATGGTACCGTTGACTTCCGTGGAGTTCAGAAAAACAAGCGGATCGTTGTCGTTAAAGATGAAGTGACCGGAATGGAAGAGGAACACCTAATCCCTCATAACAAGCACTTGATCGTTCAAAAAGGCGACCATGTTGTCAAAGGGCAGCAGTTAACAGACGGCGTCGTGATCCCGCATGAGATACTTGATATCTGCGGTGTGCGCGAACTGCAGAAGTACCTGGTGAACCAGGTGCAGGAAGTGTACCGTCTGCAGGGTGTCGATATCAATGACAAGCATATTGAGATCATCGTCAGACAGATGCTCAAAAAAGTGCGCGTTGTCGATCCGGGCGATACAAGACTGCTCTTCGGTGAAGAAGTGGATAAGAAAGAGTTTGAACTTGAAAATCTGAAGACAGTCGCCGATGGAGGAAAAGCAGCCCAAGCAGCTCCTGTCCTCTTAGGTATCACCAAATCTTCATTGAGCACAGACTCGTTCATCTCTGCTGCATCCTTCCAGGATACGACTCGCGTTCTGACGGAAGCAGCTTGTGCAGGAAAGACTGACTATCTTCTCGGTTTCAAGGAAAACGTGATCATGGGACACATCATCCCAGGTGGTACAGGTTTCGAGAAGCACAAGAAAGTGAAAAAGTTCGTCGATCGCGAATTGACAGAAGAGTTAGTCTTCGACTTTGAAAGCATTCCAAATTAATCGGAATGTCTGATTATTGAATCGGATAAAGGCGAGGTTGGTTACCAACCTCGCCTTTTTTTATAACAAAAAAAATGGAGAGACAAATGCTAGGTTTAATCCCGTTCATTTCATTCGATGGTGATTGCGAAGAGGCGATCAATTACTACAAAGAAAAGCTCAATGGAGAGATCAGCGGCATGATGCGTTTCAAAGACGGACCGATGGAGGTGTCTGAGGATAAAAAGAACAATGTCATGTATGTCGAGTTTACATTTGATGAGGGAGCGTTCATGGCTTCTGATACCATGGGTGAGAAGTCATTGAATGAAGGAAATAATGTCTCTCTTTCAGTTGGCTTAAAAGATTTGGAGAAAACTGAAACTTACTTCAATAATCTTGCAGAAGAAGGGACAGTCAATATGGCGTTGCAGGATACGTTTTGGGGCGCGCGTTTTGGATCTTTAACCGATAAGTATGGCATTAACTGGATGTTCAACTGTGAGCTTCCACAATCATCTTAACAACTAGCTTTGCGCAAACTGACGCTCGACCTTTTCACCAAGGAGCAGGACCGATCGGATGCAAATCGTAATCCCGACGATCACGAGGATGCCAACAACAGGTGCGCAGGCTGATACAGTGGGCAGCCCCATCAACAATGTTTGGTAGATGAGCGAGCTGCCCGTTTTCCCCAGCCGGGCCCCCACACCGTCAATCGCAGCTTTTCCATGGATTTTTTCCGAAGGGGACAGGGGGATGAAGGCGATCTCTTTTGTCGGTTCAAATAACGTATATTTCCCTCCGCTGCTGAAGCAGATATGCAAAGAACCCAAGAACGCCACTGTAGAAAGAGGAATCATAAACAAATCTGATTCTGAAAAGAATAAAGCGCCAAAGAATACGATACCGGTCACCAATGTAATAAAGGGGGTGAGCAACGCAGTTTTTGTCCAACCGTAGT
The DNA here is from genome assembly GCA_964635295.1 of uncultured bacterium. GTDB lineage: Bacteria > Chlamydiota > Chlamydiia > Chlamydiales > Waddliaceae > Waddlia. The sequence continues at coordinate 1,177 of CAZWOB010000139.1, read as the reverse complement.
TTTTTAAAAACGGCCTGCATACAAACAGAGTAAATACAGTTGAAATTAATCCGGTGACTATTGTGACATAACTTAGATAGGATGTGAAGTCCTGCGGGCTGGGATAAAGTTTCAGAACTTCGTTTTTCCAGACAACGTCCGAAAGATTGATCACAAGGTTGTATGTTAACCCGATCAGTGCCAAAACCATGAGATAGCGGGATTTAAATACACCGGCAAACGTTTTGAGAAAATGAGTTTTATTTTCGGCCCCCGCATCTTTGGCTGGGACTGAGGGGCAGCTTTTCAAAAAGATGATTAATGCACTTACGCCGCAAATTAAGACGACCGTTGTCAAACTATATAGAGAAAAATCGAAGGGGTTGCTGAACAGGTGGGAGAAACGATCGGATGTCAAAATGATTGCCGCTGGACCGGCAAATAAGGCCGCTACTGTACCTGCCAGCGTTAGAAACGGATACATTTCCCGCGCGTCATTGATTTTGGTGACTGCATTCGCGTATCCCCAGAATACGACGGAATAGACCATGGTGCACCAACATTCTGCTGTCACGTAAAAAAGCGAATAGCTCCAATACCGCACGACTGCAATCAATCCCTTCCAACCTGTGGGCAGGATCTGTTGCAGGTGATCGGCCAGATCATTCAAATGAAGGCTCTCTCTCAGTGGATAACAGATAAAAGTAAACAGGGCATAAGTTGTCAGAAAAAAACCAATAATCGTCGTGACTGCGAACCGATAGGAGATCCGGGTCGCCATCCAGGTAAAGGCGCCTAAAAATAGAATGCTTGCCGGGAACAGGAACCACATCTTGACAAAGGGGATCGCTTCTGCTCCAGCGTTGGGGGCTGTCACGAGAAGTGTTTCCTTAAGGGCTTTTAAAATAAAATAATTGAAAGCCAGGAAGAATGAAACGCAAACAAGCGGAAGATAGTGGCTTTTGAACTGACGCATTGGGATATTTTATCAAGTAATTGATTAGAATTCAATCCCTTGCGCGGAGTCTATGAACTTATCTCATTAAATAGATTTATCCAAATATGGTTAAAAAATTTTAAGGAGATAGGTTCATCTATTAAAGGAACTTTTCTTTGATCTTGTTTTCCAGCTTGACTGAGTCTGCGGCAAACTTGCGGATCCCTTCCGCGAGTTTCTCTGTCGCCATCGCATCTTCGT
>CAZWOB010000138.1:2804-4663 GCA_964635295.1 uncultured bacterium | reverse complement strand
GGGGCAGTGGTTGCAAACGGCAGGTGCTTTGCGGAGTATCTGGCATCACTTTCTGATAAGCCCATTCGGGTGATTGCGAATCAAGGGACATTGTTTAAACTTGAATTCAGACGTTCCAATCCTGTTGATGTTCGCTACATCAATGGAACATGCGATCAGACAGCCTGGTTTTATCGTCGTCCGGATGAGAATGTTGTCCGTATGGACTTGGATCTCGTCGATCGGCTGCAGAAAAAGCTTGTCGATCCTATGGACCGTGAATTGGCGAATCGCATTGCCGCCGGTTTTGGGGTGGAAGATTTTATTGAACGGTTTAGTGAGCTTAAATTATCAATCGATGATTTCAAGGAGACGCGGTGGCACCCATTATTTGTAGGCGTCTCCGATGCCGTTTGTGGAAATTTGCTTAAACTCGCAATCTTAGATCGCTACGGAGCCATTCTTCAACACCTCGATGTGGACCATCGAAAAAAAGCGATGATCGCTTTGTTTGGAGGTTGCCCCGATCTTTCGATCAATATGGAGACCTTTCCGGAATACCTTCTTTGCTGTCTGGAGATCGAGGGAACATTTCCCGTGGTTATGCAAGAAAGAGATTTCGGAGTTGTCGTTGGAAGGTGCGACGAACATTATGCGCATGATTTGCCAACGTTGCTGGAGAATATGACAATCGACGCCTCATTTGTCCAGGGAACCGTATGGGAAAGCTATCTTGAAAGGCTAGCTCTTCATAAAGCTGAGCTAGGTGGAGGCGATCTTGAAGATTTTATTATTTCGCCGGATTTTAAACGGGGTGAAGTTGTCGAGAAGGAAGGGTCTATTTTCTTTGGTTTAGTGCCGGTTTCTGCCTATCAAAAATGCAGGCGCAATTTATTAGCACTGGCTGCTGTTGAAAGGTATTGTGGACTCTTTATTCATCTGGATAACGGAAAATATATTCTGAAAAATCCTGCGGGAAGAGCATTTTGCAAAATGACAGGTTGTATTGTCCATCCCAAAGAACTTCCCTTTGCACGCTCACTAGGCCGTGGAACGACATCTGTGTTTGCATTAGTTGAGAAGGCGTTTGAGAAGATCGACCGAGGGACTGAGAAGGAGTGTAACTTCTTCCGTTATTCGATATGCAAGTCTTGTTTGAACTTCCTCTACAAAGAAGTTTCGGATTTCCTGCAGCCTCCCTTAATGAAGTCATTTGATGACTTGATCGTACATACGGGTATGACTTTCAAATCGAAGGTTTTAAAGAAGCTCAATATTGAGAATGAACCGACTGAATACAATCAGAAGGGATTTAAAGAGTACCACCAGATGATGACAGTTGAAAACTTTATTGAGGCGTTCTTTAAAAATCAAAAGAAGTTTGGGTTGATCGAAACTTTCGAGGAGTCAAGGGTTAAGCGAGAAGCAGTTGATCTTGGCTATTTAAAAAAATCTGAACTCAAGAAGTTCTTTCGAGAAGCAAAGTTGAAGGACTATTTGTCTCACTCGAATAAAGAAGACTATCGACGGCTAGCAGAAATCATTATTGGCCGTTTTTCCGTCTTTATCAATCAAAGTGTTGTCGTCAATGAAAAGATGACCACTCCATTACATATAGCGGCTAAAAACAAAGATGCTTTTCTGGTGAGGTGTCTTATCAAACTGGGAGCATATGTGGATACGGTCGACTCAGACGGATTCACTGCCAGGCATTATGCCAGAGATTTAGATTTTCTCCCTCGTGGTATCAATGAACCAAAGAGCATATTGCAAGGTCGTGGAAAGAGTATCGACTTGCAGGATATTTTGACGTGCAGGGCAGCTTATGGAACATTTCACTTTGTCATCACACTTTGCGGGATTAAAAAAAGCTTGTTCAG
>CAZWOB010000138.1:0-2704 GCA_964635295.1 uncultured bacterium | reverse complement strand
GAAGCAAGCAGTTCTATGGACGATTGGTCCGGCTGTATCTGCATGGTGATGGTGTCGCTATTGAAGATGAAAGGGCTTTTACGCGGCTGGCCGGTGAACCTCCCTTTGTAGAAGCTTATTTGGGATGGTTGAAGTCGTTGAATAAAGCAAAGGTTCGTGAATACGTTCGTGCAAACAATGATCTGTTAATGGAAACCAACGGAACGGCGGCGCGAAACCGTTTGTTTTCAAGAGTCCGTGCGGTAGTTGAGACTTTTGTAGGGTAGAAAGTTCGAAATATTACGGTATTTATTTCTTTAATAAAGTGTTAAAATCTCTTTAATTAACATAACCTTACTTATTTATGTCAGCTACAAATATACACAGTAATCCTCGTGCCTTGTTTATCTATACAAATGTTGAAGATAATACGTTCAGTGAAGAGCACTTCAATGAACACAAAGATCTTTTGGGGAGAGCCTATAAGGTAGAGGCTATCCGTACCGGAACCCTATCCAGCGATCAAGTGTCCGCATTGACAAAGGGAAAGCGTTATGATCTGATTGAGATTGCGGCCCATGGAAATGTGAGCACGATTGACCTGGGGGATGAAGAGTTATCTTCAGACAATATGCAGGTTTTGAAGAGACTTGTTGACTTGTTGAATGAGCATGCAGTACTTGTTCTTCAAACGTGTCGTTCAGGAGCTAAAGTGAAGGGAGTTCCTTCAATAGCGTTGCAATTGGCCTTTAATTCTCAGAGGACAATCCGTGTGATTGCCAACAAAGGAAAGCAATTTCAATATGAGTTCAGACAGCTGAATCCATTGGATGTCCGTTTATTTAACGATGGTCAGGACCTGACTGCCTGGATTCAACGGAGGCCGGACGGGCGTGTTGTCCGAGTGGATACAAAAATTATCGATCGCTTGCAGAAGAAACTGGTGGATCCTGTTGATTTGCAGCTCGCTTACCGCATCGCCGCGGGTTTTGGAGAACAAGACTTAATCAAGAGGTTCAGGGAAGTTGCAGCAAAAGTGACATCCGAAGATTTCAAGGATACTCCATGGGGTCCCCTAATTGAAAAAGCAACGCGAAATCCTCGCGATCATTTGCTTAAATTCGCTCTCATGGATCGGTATGGAGCGTTGATTCAACATTTAGATTCTCAAGTGCGAAACGAGGCGATCATCGCACTCTTCGGATCAAGCGCGGACATTTCTCATGATCTGGAAACGTTTCCGGAGTATATTCTTTGCTGTCTGGAGATTGAGGGGATAGAGGCGTTGAATTTCAAATCCGCTAATTTGGATAATTTCTTAAACATTTATCGAATCCGCTACGAATCAATCCTAACAAGTCTTCTAGAAAAGATGACCATTGATCCATCCTTTGTCGTAGGGACAGAATGGGAGACGATGTTGGAAAGGTTGTCGGGTTATGCAGGACGCTTTGGAGGAGAAAGCTTGATTGAGATCACGCCTGATCAAAAATCAGGAAAGATAATACAATCCAAAAATGAAACGAGTTTTGGCCTTAAGAGTCTGACGGCTTATGAGCGCATCGGGAAAAACATCTTAGCTCTGGCAGCTGTTGAAAGGTATCAAGCGATATTGATTTATCTAGATAATGGTTTAGATACCCTGAACAATCCAGCAGCGATCGCATACAGTAAATTGACGGGAAAAATCGTTCATTCAAAAGAGCTATCTTTTTCCAGACAGTTAAGGGGGGATGAATCTGTTCTAAATTTAGTAAAAGTCTTGTTCAAAAATTTGGAACCAGGTTCAAGAGAGGAATATACCTTTTTCAATACCGTATTGAATGCTGTCTGTCTTAATCAAGTTTCTGCAGAAGTGTTATACTATCTGGAAAATCAGAGGCAGCTGTCCGTCATTGGGTCGCGCAAATCTTTCCTGAACCAGATGGCTAAAGAGTTTCAGGAAGGGATTCTCGAAAAAAACCAGCTTTTAGAGGTCCCTACAAAGTTTGCGGATGAAGGGTTTTCCGTTTACTATCGAGCGGCGACAGTGGAAAAATTTATCGACTATGTTCGAGTTAGAATCCAGCAATTTCAGTGTCCATTAACTCTGAAAAACAGCAGTATTGCTCGGTTCGCGTGTGGTCTGGGCTTTATGCGTAAATTTGAAACTGCCCGTTATCTAAAAAAAGAAGAACTTAAAGATTATTTGCAGAAGTCAAACATTCCTCAGTATAAGGCCATTCTTCAGAGTATTCCAGTTGTAGGCCGTGTCAAAGTCAATCACCGAGTGGATTTAAATCCAGGTAGATATTACCCCTTGCATATTGCAGCCAGGTTCAACGACCAAAAATTAATCAGATTATTGCTGGATTTAGGGGCGTATGTCGATATGCCGGATAACAGGGGGTATCCACCCAGGAAGTACGCCCCTGACTGTCAGTTTAGTCCCTCGCCTGGATTTCCTTTGAAAAGTTTACTTGCTAGAAAAAGAGTTTGGCCTTCATTTAAGTCAGTTAAAAGATATCGCCATGCTGTCGGTGGTTATGAAGGTGTTCAGGTGATCAATGGACAGAAAGTGAATATGATTAATATTGCCTGGAGCGCAATGGGGGGAGCATCTGCTTCATTAACGATAGCTGCTTTTCAAGTTAGGTCTGTTGTTAAATTGGATCTATCAACGTTGCTTTCGCTGAACTCTCGGAAGTTGAATAAGGCAATGGACCGGGTCTTAAGAGAAACACAT
>CAZWOB010000137.1:0-4700 GCA_964635295.1 uncultured bacterium | reverse complement strand
GGAACAGGGTAAAGGATGTATCCTCAGGACCGGCAGCAAATAGGAACGCCTCAATCACCGACCACGCCCGTAGGACGTGGTTTGATGAAGCCCCCTCGAAGGGGGCATTGCTTTAGGGAAAGCCCCTAAAGGGGCTGATTGTTAGCTTTTAGCTCGGGGTTTTATTTGCTAAGTCGCAGAATAATTGACCCTGAAAGTATCAGAGTAACATACCCCGCTATCCCGCCAACCCGCTATCCTGTCATATAGCTACCCAGCCATCCCGCCGAAGAAAAACCGAACAATCTATCCCTCGACATTTGAAAAAGTATCCCTCCTGTATTAGGGATAGATTCATCAAAATGACCTTAACAATAGGAGGGATACCCATATGCCGCCGACAGCGACATTTGAAGACATTAAAGCATATCAGGAAAAAGTGGAAAAGGATAAAATACCCCCGCATAACCTGCCTCCGTGTCCGCGGTGCAGCTTGGATTCGAGCTTTTTCAAGGTTCACGCATACCGCGAACGCCGCTTTTTGATCATCGTCGAGATGTGGATCAAAGCGGCTTTCTGTTCACTGGTTCGATTCCGATGTCCCGGTTGCGGAAAGTCATTCACATTTTATCCGGATTTTGCAATTCCCCACAAACACTACACCCGCCAGAGCCTCATGGGATTTGCCGCCAATTACCTCGAATCCGACGATATGACATACCGGCAGGCGGTGATGGTGGACAATAGCGCGCCGGGATATCCGCAAACCGACAGCACCTTGGCCCCATCAACCATCCATCGATGGATCACAACCCCGGGCCGTTTGACCAATACCTGCCGGAGGGCTCTTTTGCTGCTGCTTGAGGAAAACCCCGTCTCAAGTATTTGTCGAGATCTTGCCCGGATAATGATCCCGCAAAGAAAATTCAAAACCCATCACCGGAAAAAACAGCTTATCGGTTGTCGACAATTGCAGATGATCGAAGCCATTTTCAAAGCCACCTTCAACACTTCAATTTTCACCAAGTTGGCAACGCGCTGCGCCTTTAGCTGATGTAAGGTCACCTCCATAGAATCGAAAGGAGGTGACTGTTTGGACAAGGAACAGGAAAAGTGGGCCATTTTCTGGTGTGATCTGTTATCTCCCCTCATTTACGATGCGATCGAACCGGAGCTGACCAACCAGTTTCTCAAGCAACTGGCCGACAAACCGATTTCCTTCCCTGATGGACGCATCGGTAAACCCTCCCTTAAAACCCTGCGCCGCAAGCTTAATCGTTATCGTCAGGGCGGGTTTGATGCCCTAGCGCGAAAAAAGCGTCGGGATCAAGGCCAACCACGCAATACCTCCCCCGAAGTGATCGAAAAGGCCATCGAACTGAAAAAGGAACAGCCTTATCGCAGTCCGCGGGCAATCAACCGTTTCCTTGAACAGATGTACGGGGTGAGCGTTCCCCGTGCCACCCTATACCGCCATCTGAAACGCGCCGGAGCCACCCGCATAAAGCTGGGGGTTACACAAAAAAAGGTGCGCAAACGCTGGAGCCGTGATCATACCCATGATCTGTGGCTCGGTGATTTTGAAGATGGTCCCTATGTCCTTGAAAAAGCCGATATTGTGCCCACCTATTTGTCGGCATTTGTCGACTGCCATAGTCGCTATGCGGTCACAGCCAGATACTATTTCAGGGAAAACCTCGATGTCCTCATCGATTCCTTTATCCGGGCTCTTTCCACCCATGGCGCCCCTCGTCAGCTTTATGTGGACAGGGCCAAAGTGTATCTGTCAAACGGCTTGAAAGCCGCTTGTTATCGCTTGAAAATCCTCCTGCTGCATCGTCCTCCGGGGGACCCTCCTGCCGGTGGCCTTATCGAAAGATTCATCCAGACCCTTCAGCAACAATTTGAGGCTGAAGTTCGTGCCGGTGAGCTTTTGAATCTCGCACAACTCAATCGGGCCCTGTCCGCCTGGTTGGCCGTCAGTTATCACAAGGATACCCACTCCGAGACCGGACAATCCCCCGAGCAACGCTATGAAAAAGGGCTCACCCTCATCCGACAAGTCGACATGAGCCGTGTCATTGACTCTTTCATGCAATCCGTAAAACGCACCGTCAACCCAACCTTTTCCGATGTCCAGGTCGATAAACGCTTTTATCGCGTCGATGCCAAACTGCGCGGTGACCGGGTGCAAGTGCGTTTCGACCCCTTCGCCGGATGGGATACCGTGAAAATCTATTCCCTTCACGATCAATATCTCGGCACCGGTATCCTTCATGATCGCAGCAGCGTTATCCCCGCTGCGCCGCAACCAGCCCGGCCCAAACCCACGTATAGCTATACCGATCTGCTGCTCCGTGAGCATAAAAAAATGCTTGCCGAACAGACCAGCCCCATCGACTACCGCAAAGTGGTTCAGCGCCGGCCCTGGCCTTTCCATGACTTTGCCAAAACCGTGGCTCAGTTGTTGGGACGAAAGGCCGCCTTGGCCGATCTTAACACCGCTGAACTCGAAGCCCTGAAAAAAGTCTATAACCAAAGCCGCTCAATCAATCGAAACATGCTCACACAGGCCTTTGAAACAGCCCTTTATCCAACCGTTCCCTATATCGTGCGGGAACTCAAACATTTAATCCGAAAGGAGGTAGATGATGTTTCTTGAACATTTCTCCCTGAATGCACATCCCTTTACCGAAAAACCCCCAATTGAATGGCTCCTGCGCGATGAGCACATCGAGCAGGCCATGGCCCGACTCAAATTCTTCGAACAGCAAGGCACGATCGCCTTGATCATCGGGCAAACAGGGCTGGGTAAATCCTCCCTGCTCAGACTCTTTATCCATGAACTGCCCCCAAATCGATACACTCCTCTCTATCTTCATCTCACACCATTGCACGCCAACGCCTTTCTAAGACTTATTGTCACCAAACTCGGTGAAAAACCCAAAATAGGCAAAGACCGCTTGCTGCTGCAGATCCTCGATCGGATCCATCAAAATGATAAATGTACCCTTCTTATTATCGATGAAGCCCATTTGCTCGACCCAAAAACCCTTACCGACTTAAGACTGTTAATATCTTCCATTGATGAGAAAATATCCTTGAAAATCGTCTTGTGCGGCCAGCATGATTTAACTCAAATCCTCAAACGTTCTTCTCATGCCGACCTGGCTTATCGCATAACGCTGCAATTTATGATGCGAGCCCTGTCCAAGGAAAAAACCTCCGCCTATATCGATCATCGAATCAGAATGGCCGGGGCAACAGAGAAAGTCTTTCAACAGGAAGCCAAAGATCTCATTCATGACTATACCGATGGCGTGCCCCGGCAAATTAACAATGTCGCCACGGCCTGCCTGATCAATGCCGCCGCCCGTGGACTCACACAGATCACAGAATCTTTGGTCAACGAAACAATGGCGGAATTTTCCCTCCCATAGGACAATGCGATGCCCAAACGCTATTCAAAAGAATTTTTAAGAATGCTGCGAAATGAAATCCCCATTGCCATACTGATTGCCGATCTGCTTGATTTGCCCAACAAGAACTCCGAAGGCTATTTTCGCTTTTTATGTCCCATTTGCTCGGAGTTTAACACCGCAACAAATCAAAAAACCAATCTGGCTCGATGTTTTCGTTGTCAGAAAAACTTCAACCCCATCGATATGGTCATGGAAGTAAATCGCGTCGGCTTTATAGATGCTGTGGAATATCTGAGTGAAATCGTTTCCCGAAGATCGAAGTTAAAGAATATGTTTGCCGAAAACAAATCTGTCCTGAATGTGTTTGAACAAGTTTGAAGAGGTCCAAGGCGGTACAATCACATATAGCTTCCCATTGATTCTCATGGCAGCGGCTTCATCTGTTTAGAGTCACTTTTTGTCACACTTTCAGGGTCATTTATTTTGAGACTTAGCACATAGACATTGCCAGGGCGGTGATAAAGGTCAAAGAATTGGCCAGTCTGAGCCACCGTACAAAACAGCGGGTAGTAACTGCGTGCACCCTTTTTGACTTTATTGAAACCGACAGCCGTGCCTTCTGCATGTCCCTTGGTGGATTGAACAGAACCATCATAATCAAAGGTTAAACGAGGCATTGCCTCTCTTTTAAGCCCTTCTATGACAAGTGAGCGGGATAGTTCTCTGAGCTTTTCCACTTCTTCGGTTTCCATCTGTGAAAGGGCACGTGAAATGGTAGAGACATCGGGAAGCTTACGCAACCCCATTAACCGAAGCACTATAGGATCATCACGGTAATAATCAACCTCTCGCAAGCGCCGGAACCCCAGCAGCAGATGAACAATGAGAAGCAATACAACGAGATGGCGACCAAAGATAGGTGAGACCTTCAATTGATTGAAACATCTTTTCAGGCGCTTTTTTAGATTGATATTTCCAAATAGTACCTGGAATATCAATAATCCTGAAAATGATGTAAGCCTTTGGTCTTCAAAACGGATCACAGGAATTTTGTGGTATTTTGCTTGAATTTGTGACTTACTAGATTTCACTTGCGGTGACCTCCTGGACAGGGTTATTTTTGTTTATTCAACTTTACTCTACCCATTATCCATGGGGCTCCGCAAGCCCTTTACTTCGTAAAATACCAGTTTTTTATGCAACTACAAGGTTATGTTCTAGACAGTATTCCTCGGGCACGGGTTTTCATAATTTTCACCTACCGGCCTGAGTTTGTGCACACCTGGGGAACCAAGTCCT
>CAZWOB010000136.1:0-4700 GCA_964635295.1 uncultured bacterium | reverse complement strand
CGACCCGAAGAAGAAAAGGTTGCTGCTGAATTGATAATGAACCGGATAAAACTGGGTTTGGAAAAATTCAATTTTCAAGAAACAGAAGAAATAGATGAAGAGCGGATGGACCGGATCATTACCCATATGAAAGCGTGCGTCGAAAGTTTGGGAGACTTCTTTAGACAGAATTTTTTAGGTGATTTTTTCAGAGAACGTCTAGAAGCAGCAAAGGATGATAAACTGTTATGCTGCGGTATTGAGCGCCATGAAACCTTTGCCCATCATTGGATGAAATTGAAAGAATCAATGAACCTATCTGAATAAAATTATTCACTTATCTTTGGCCCCTTTATTTTCCAGGAAAGAAGATCACTCCTTGTCAATATGGTCATCATATTGACTGCGTCACGATTTCCTTACCTGAAAAAAAATGGACTCAAATCTAAGTAAATCTTTTTATTTAGATAGGTTCATAGGGTAGAAAATACACGGTTATACGGTATAGGTTTTTAATTTTTGGAGGCATTATTTATTAACTAATAAAAGGTTAGTTATTTATGATTGCATCTTCATCATCATCAATACCTGAGCAACATGCTCTTCTCATCTATACCAGTGCTAACGATAAAACATTCGATGATGATCACTTCGCAGACCATAGAGAGCTGCTGGGCCGGGCATTTGCGGCGGAATCTATACGTACCGGAACGCTTGATGAATCTTTTCTCCAATCTTTGGAAAGTTCTCATAAGTTTGCAGTGATTGAGATTGCCGCGCATGGCGGTGAAGATCATATTGATCTCGGGGACGAAAGACTCACAATGGGATCTTCTAAAAGGGAAAAACTGCGGGAGCTTGTCAATCGTTTGAATGCTCATGGCGTTCTGATTCTTCAAACATGTCGGTCCGGGGCTGTGGTTGCAAACGGCAGGTGTTTTGCAGAGTATCTGGCATCACTTTCTGATAAGCCCATTCGGGTGATTGCCAATCAAGGGACATCCTTTAAACTTGAATTCAAACGTTCGAACCCTGCCGATGTGCGTTATGTCAATGAGGACTGCGATCAGACAGCTTGGTTTTATCGTTGTCCGGATGGGAGGGTTGTCCGGATGGACTTGGACCTCGTCGATCACCTTCAGAAAAAGCTTGTTGATCCTGCGGACCGTGAATTGGCGAATCACATTGCCGCCGGTTTTGGAGTGGATGATTTTGTTAAGCGCTTTAGTGAGCTTAAATTATCAATCGATGACTTCAAAGAGACGCGGTGGAGGTCGCTATTTGAAAGGGCTCATAAAGGAATCGTGCCAAATTTGCTCAAGCTGGCGATTTTAGACCGCTATGGTGCCATTCTTCAACACCTCGATGAGGATCATCGAAGAAAAGCGATGATCGCTTTGTTTGGAGATTTTCCCGATCTTGCGATCAACATGGAGACCTTTCCGGAATATCTTCTTTGCTGTCTGGAGATCGAGGGAGCATTTCCTGATGTTTTGCAAGTGAGAGACTTCAGAGTTGTTGTTGGAGGCTGCAACGAACATTATGCGGATGATTTGATGATGTTATTGGAAGATTTGACGATCGATGTCTCCTTTGTCCAGGGAACCGAATGGGAAATCTATCTTGAAAGGCTTGATCATCATAAAGCTGAGTTAGGTGGAGCCGATCTTGATGATTTTGTGATTTCACCAGATCAAAAACAGGGTGAAGTTATCGGGAATGAAGGAGAGATAGTTTTTGGTTTAGTGCCGGATTCCGACTATCAAAAATGCAGGCGCAATCTATTAGCCTTGGCTGCTGCTGAAAGGTTTAAAGGTCTGTTAATTCATCTGGATAATGGAAATAGTGTTTTGGACAATCCCGCTGGAATAGCTTTTAGCAAAATGACAGGATGGATGGCACATCCCGAAGAACTTCCTTTTGCCCGCTCACTGGGCAGTGGAACGACATGTGTGTTTGATTTGGTCCAGAGGGCGTTTAGTACAGTTGATCGAGGTTCCAAAGAGGAGTGTCGCTTGTTCCGTGATCGGATGAGCAAACTATGTCTGAACTATCTCTACAAAGAAGTGTCGGAGTATTTGCAAGGGGCACGGCAGCTCAACCATTATTCGTTTGATGATCTGATCGCGATGACTGCGTGTGTTCTAAAGGAGGATGCATTAGAAGAAGTTGGTCTAAATGAAATTCCTACGAGATATAGCGAGAAAGGGTTTGTCACCTACCACTGTGAGACTACAGTTGAAAGGTTTGTTGATACATATAAAAAATTAGCAAGCGAAAAAGGTGTTTCTGTCAGAAATGTGGATTCAAAAGTCGAGCAAGCGGCAATTGATCTGGGTTATCTTAAATCTGATGAACTTCTGCGGTTCTTCTGGGAAGAGAAACTTAAAGACCATTTGTCTTGTTCTGAGAAATCAGTCTACCGGGAGATGTTGCGTTTGATCGTTCGCGTTAACACGGTTGAGGTCAACCGCTGTCTCGTCGAGTTTAGAGGCGCTCCAACACCTCTGCATGTAGCGGCTGAATATCAAGACCAGAAACTGATCTCTCTTTTAATTAACCTCGGAGCCTGTGTGGATGAAGTTGATGGAAATGGATTCGTCCCCAGGCACTACGCACAGAGATGCAGTTTTATCCCTTCAGAGAGAGCAGTATTAATGACTAAAGTCGAAACTCTTGGGGACAATGCAACGTTTGATGACTTATTGAACCTTAGAAAAGCTGTCGGGACTTATGACGTTTACCTAACAATTAAAGGTACAAAAAAACTCCTTCTCGAGCATATTTGGGACTTCTTTTTCATTAACAGGCCTGAAGAGGAAATACAAGCGGCAAAAATGTTGCAAGAGCATATCAGGATAAGAGACCTTCGGAGAATTAAAGAAAGTGATAAGCGGGGGGATAGAATTATTCTCCATATGAAAGCATGCATCAAAACACTAGCTACACATATAGTACAGGACCCGGAAAATTTTGAAAGGGTACCAATTGTAAGGCAGTGTTTAGGGTTTTATGGAGCATTGATCAACAGGCTGTTGAATGATTGCAGAGTAGATCTTTCCGGACATATGCAAACACAGATCGGGGTATTTAGCGACATTTATCAGCGTAAAGTGTTGGAACGTATGAATCTAGCGACAACACCTTTCAGATATAATCAAGAGGGGTTCGAAGAGTACTACGCAGAAATGACGCGTGAGAAGTTCATTGCGGAGTTCCGCGCTTATCTGAATGAGTTAAATTTTTCCGAAGATGTTGAGAAATCATTAATTGAACTAGCAGTATACAGGCTAAGGTACCGGTCTGAATCAGAACTTGAGGAGTTTTTTGAGAAAGCAAGGTTGAAAGAGTATTTGTTAAGCTCAGATAAGGACGAATATCAGATGCTTAACCAGGAGATATTTTATTTTCAAAGCCTTTGTGTTAATTGTCGGCTGAATAAAGTAAATGATGCACCTACTCCTTTGCATATCGCTGCCAAGAACCATGACCAGACACTGGTCACTTTCTTAGTTAATCTAGGTGCGCTTGTTGATATGGTTGATGCGAGAGGATTGACTGCCAGGCATTACGCAAACGATTTGAATTTTTTTCCAGGTAAACTATTGGGCCATCCAAAATCCACGCTGGAATTAACTAGCGGTGAAGTCACCTTCAATGATGTCATGAGGTTAAAAGATGCTGTTGGGTCATATGCGTTTTGCGCTTATTTAAGATCTGGTTCCAAACCGATATTTGAACACCTTTGGGATTGTCTTTCAGGCTGCTGCTGGTCTGAAGCAGAAATATTTGCTGCGAGAGCGATCAAAGATCGGGTCAAACTGGACCTGGAACAATTTGATATTCTAAAGAGCGCAGAGATCGATGAAGAGAGGGCGGACCGGATCATCAAGTGTATGGTTGCCTGCATCAAAAGTTTAGCTGAAATCATTAAACATAACCCTGAAATCATTGTGGAAGAAACGGCGATAAGACTTGGTCTGGAACAGAGTCGAATTTTTATTCATCACTGGAAACAATTGAAGAAGGTTGTGGATGATCTACATATGACTAGATCAGAAGAAATTTCTCTTGTGGTTTTTTCTGCAGAGCGCCACTTATCACCTTCCCAGATGATTGAGTGGTTGGTCCGAACGAACAGTACAGTGTCTACCCTTTTGCTTTATTCCTATTATAAAGAAAACCCTGAGTATACGCATTTTTTCGAGAAGAGGTTTTCATCAGTCTCAGCTCGTTCTTTATTGCTGACCATCGGGCATACATTTACCAGAATTGAACTTCTCGGTAAACATCACAAGGAACTGGCAGACAGACTATCCTCTGGTGTTTTAGAGTGTTTGTTTGAGCGCTTGGCCGGTGGCCCAGAAGCGTTGGCAGCCTTTATTGTTGAAAGGGAATTCCCTCATCATTTTTCTACGCTAACCAGGCTCAATCTCTATGCCCGATTGGATAGAGATCAAAAATTGTTTTTGTACCAAAAGGGGAAACAAAAGCAATACTACGAAAGCCTGATCAGGTTTATACACCGTTCCGATACGATTGGAGCGACCGATGAGAGAATTTTTACGCTGTTGTCCGATGAGCCGCTCTTTGTCGAAGCTTACATCGAATGGAAGAAAATATTAAGCCAGAGTCATAGGGTAGAAAATTTCCTGTAATACGGTACCGTTTATTTAGTTTCTGGGACATGATTAACTAATCATAAGGTTAGTTATTTATGT
>CAZWOB010000135.1:3524-4705 GCA_964635295.1 uncultured bacterium | reverse complement strand
GTTTCATTTTCCCAACGCGACTCCGGAATATCGAGCAGATGGAAAAATCCATTGATCACGTCATTATGGTCAAGGAGGTTTAAATCCATGATCTGGCAGTCCAACTGGCTTTGAGTGGATTGAAATACCGCTCGGATCATCGGTTCGTAAGCTTTGATATTCGGGGCCATCACGACAATATCGTAGGGGTCGATCTTTTCATCATCTGCACGATGGCGGTGGATAATACCCAGAAGAGTTTGGTAAAGGGCCTGAACTTCACGGGTTTTGGATGTCGATACGTGGATTTGAATGGAGTTGTCATTCAGAAAGTCGCGCGGTTCGTGATGCTTCCCGTTTCGCAGCTTCAACAGGTCTGTTTGCAAGGCTTGCAGGCTAGTGGATTCATGGGGAGGAACAACGTAGTACTCGTCCGTTTGAAGCGTCGATTCTTCAATCTGAGCAGCCATCAGCCTGCCGAGCCTGCCCCAGTTCGCCAACAGGGGGTTGCGCTCGAACAACAGCTCTGTCGCTTCTGCCAATGCCTCTGGCGACATCCCCTGCTGTTCCCAGCAGCGGATCAACCTGGTGTTCTCCCTGTCAGATAGAAGATCGCTCCAAAATACTTCGCAGGGCGACAACAGGTAATAGTCTACGGGTATTTGATTGGACAGGTCGCAAAACAACCGGTGCTGCTGTCTTGAAACATAACTGAGCGCAAATACATGGACTGTCGTATTTCCCTTTTTCCACAGAAAATGTTCAGGCCCTGTTTTTCCGATCACCCGTTTCCATATGGCCTCCTGCCAACTTGAGGGTTCCTCTTTCATCCACCTGACCAGCATCTCCCTTCCATATTTTTCGTACTGAGAAAACAGTCCTGCAAGCTGGTCAGCAAGGTAAACGAGGCGCTTGTCCCCTTTTTTGGTCAGGGCTTTGCTCTTCCTGTCTACAAGATGGTCTTTGAGTGGTTTCCAAACTTCGCCGTTTTCCTTTTGAAGGCACTGGCGAATTTCCCTTTCGATGCTGAGCGCAAGTTCCATTCTTGAGGGAAATTGGAACTGATCTTCTTCGTCATCGGTTAAGCTTTTTTGAAGCTGTCTCAAGGCGGGTTCTAAAAAAACAAACTCAACACCGGCAGCAATACCCAGGTCCTCGGCCAACCGCAGCGATAACCAGTTTTTCATGGCTTTGCTTGGAAC
>CAZWOB010000135.1:0-3424 GCA_964635295.1 uncultured bacterium | reverse complement strand
TCGACATGGTCGACAAAAATGCAGACGGACACACCTCTTTTCAGCGTGTTCTCAATCTCTTCCACGCATTTCTGGTTATTGTGCAGAGGTTTGATCGAAGGAATATTGACAACGCGCAGGATTTTATACAGCTTTTTCATCCATTTTCCATGCTCTTTCTCGTTTTCCACGAAAAAACGGATCCGCTGCCTTTGCGCCCCTAGAAGAAGAAGCGTATCATTCCAGGCTGTATGGGTACAAATGTAGATCGCAGGCGCTGAAGGCAGGTTATCCTCGCCTGAAAGCGTTGTCCGGAAATGAAGACGGGAAAGGACCATCCCCACATAGCGGCAGGTATAGTCAAAGTATTGGAACAGCATGGCAATCATCACGATCAGGGTGATCGTTCCCATAACAGTAAACCCTTTGTCTGCCTCGAACCCAAAAACTCCTGAGATGAGGTACAGGAGAATAGAAGCCAGCAAAACACCTGCAAAACTTAAGAAGTTGGTCGCAGCGACAACCTGCCCCCGGTATTCGTTCGGGCTGCTCACCTGGATAAATGAGTCCAGCGGGACGACAAAAAGCCCTCCTAAAACGCCCAACAAGAAAATAATCGGAATGACAATCAGGACATGATCGGAGAGAAAATCTAACAGGAAGCTGGAAACGCAAATCCCAAGTCCCGCAACAGGCACCAGCCCAAGCTCGACAGTCTCCCCTGAAATTTTTCCTGACAATAATGACCCGACTCCGATTCCAAGCGCCATCACAAGAAAGAGATACCCCCCCTGAATATCAGTCAAATGAAGAGTATTGACTGCATAAGGGATCATATTCAATTGGCCATAGGCGCCGATAAACAAAAAAAATGCCGAGCCCATGATCGCAGTGAAAAGTGAGGGGATTTTTAACGTTTTTTTCAATGTTTGCGAAATTTCAGTCATGAAAAAGACATTAAACCGCTTATATGATCCTGAGGGAGGTGTATATTCGATACAGAAGCTCGTGATCAATCCTACCAGGGACAGGGTACCGCAAAAGAGAGCGGCGAACAAAAAGTTGCGATCGGTAATATCGAGGAGAAATGAAGCAAAGAAAGTTCCGACGATAATTGCCAGAAATGTAAAAGAGGTCATCAGCCCATTGGCCTGTGAAATTTTTTCCGTTTTGACAAGTTCGGGTATAATCCCATATTTGGAAGGTCCGAAAATCGCGCTTTGGGTCGCTAAAAGAAACAGGGTCAACCATGATCCCCATTGGCTTTCAAAATAAAATGCGGCGATCGCTCCTGCCATGACGAGAAGCTCAAGAACCTTCGTCAGGACGATGATATTCCGTTTACTGAACCGATCGGCCAACAATCCCGAAGAAGCGGAGAAAAGGAGAAACGGAAGGACAAAAATTGCGCCCGATAAAGAAAGGATCCAGTGGCTGTCTTGAATGCTGTTGAGCTGTAGAAAGAAAAAAACAATGAGCAGCTTGAAAATATTGTCGTTCAAAGCGCCTAAAAACTGTGTAACATTGAGATAAGTAAATGATGAGAACTTTCGTATCTTCTCGGAAGACACCTCTTTTGTTGATAGGGCTTTAAGTTTTTTCTTCATAGATATCTATATAATAATAAACAAACTAGAGCATTATAGAGCACTAGCATTCAAAAATCCACCTCCAAGGCAACAATGTAACAAAAATTCTTCAAAAAATCAAATTTCTTACCAAATTGAAAAAATCGAAAAAATATTATATCATATAGTTAAGAGCGGATTATTCATAAAAGGGCACCCTTTCACAAAAAGGGGTGGAAATCTTAATAATTTTGAAGGAGGGAGTAATGTTATATAATAAGTATATCTTTTCACTTGTGGGTCTTTTCATATGCGCTGCGCCAATGAATTCGGAAGCGGGGATCAGTGTGGATCTGGGGCCGTTCGATTTCCAAATTGGAGGCGGCATCGCTGTAGATAATATCGGCTATGTCGAAGATCCGATCTGCCAGGCGATTAAAGAAACAGACCTCGTGGAACTGTACCTTGTCGTTGAAGACGAAGAGGGCAAAGAAAGCGCACCGACCAGACTGATCGTTGAACCTTATGCGTTGGGTTATAACGAAAACGGCGAGTTGATCTTAAGAGGATATCAGATCGATGGTTTTGAAATCGCCGATGGTCCCGGCGAAAGTGAAAGCGACGGGGGAGCCGGATTTATTGGCGGCGTCTACAGTTCTTTCAAGGGGGGAACTGAAAAAAAAGACTTTAAAATTAAGAAGATCGCGAATATCCGTGTGATAGAAAACAGCGATTTTGCCATTCGAAGCCCAGAAGATACTTCTTCAGAAGGTGAAGGGGAAATCGTCGATTACATTTGCGGAATCAGAAAATAGACCGAATTCTCTATAGGAGCTAATCAGGAGTGTGAATTTGCCTCAATCAAGCCAGTTGGACAGCCTTATCGTGTCCCCGGGAGAGAGCAAACCTTACGGATCGGAAAGAAAAGGAAACGGAGTGAATTTCGCCATCTATTCCCAACTGGCGACTGAAGTGACTTTGTGCCTGTTCCACTATGAAGGGTCGAAGCCTTTTGTAGAAATTCCTCTCGACCCCGCCGTCAACCGAACGGGGCACGTTTGGCATATCCATGTGGAAAATTTATCTAAAAACATGTGCTATGCCTACAGGTTCAACAAAGGAAAAGGCAAAGTCTTTACGGATTTTTACGACTATCGGCGTTTGATCGTCGATCCTTATGCAAAAGGGCTGTCCACTCCAACGGACTGGGGAAAGGGCGTTGGGGAATTTCCCCTTGGGCTTGTAGACGAGAAGCTTGAGTTCGATTGGGAGGGCGATAAACCTTTGAACATCCCGGCTGAAGAGCTGGTGATTTACGAAATGCATGTGCGCGGTTTTACCTGCGATTCTTCAAGCGCCGCCGGCAATCCCGGGAATTTTTTAGGATTGATCGAAAAAATTTCCTACCTTAAGGAGCTGGGGATCAATGCTGTTAAATTGATGCCGATCACCGAATTCAATGAGCTGGAATATGAGAGGTTCAATCCCCTCACGGGAGAGAAACTCTGTAACTATTGGGGATACTCCCCGCTGCACTATTTTTCACCGATGAACAGGTACGCGTCCGGAGGCGCATTCGCCCAATCGGTCCGGGATTTCAAAACGCTGGTGAAAGAGCTTCACAAAAATGGAATAGAAGTGATCCTCGATATGGTGATGAACCATACCGGAGAAAAGGAGGAAGCCCCCTTTTCTTTTTTGGGTATCGATCCAAAAACATACTATTTATTCGATCATGAGCATGAAAAAGTGGACTTCACAGGATGCGGGAATACCATCAATTCCAACCATCCGATCGTCAGGGAATTTATCAAAGACTGTCTGCGTTACTGGGTGACTGAAATGCATGTCGATGGTTTTCGTTTTGATCTTGCCGG
>CAZWOB010000134.1:0-4771 GCA_964635295.1 uncultured bacterium | reverse complement strand
AGCTTTCTGATCTCGTGAAGTCCTCGGGTCATGAGCGCGGCGCGAGCGCTGTATCCAAGATTCAGCCCCTCGGCAACTCCGCATGCAATGGCAATCACATTTTTCAACGCTCCTCCAAGAGCGACGCCCCGCATATCGTTATTGGGGTAAACGCGGAATGTTTCAGTGTTGAAGGCATTGCAGACAATTTCAGTGACTGAAGGGTCATATGCTGCCCCCGTGACTGATGTGGGCTGCCCTTTGACGACTTCTGTCGCGTAGCTGGGGCCGCTGATCGCGCCGATGCGTGGACGGAATTCTTCTCCCAGAACTTCGCAGATCACGTCAGACAGGATCAGTCCGGTATCCTGCTCGATCCCTTTCGAGGTAATGACAATAGGACAGGAAGGCAGATCAATCTCTTTCAACTGTTCAAAAACCGGACGGATACCGGCAGAGGTCACCGACTCAACGATCAGATCGGCCCCTTGCACGGCTTCCTTCAGGTCTGTCGTGAACCGTTGGGTCGGGAGTTTTTTCGAGCCTGGAAGCATGGGGTGTTCTTTGGACTGGTTGAGGGTGTCGGCAAGCTCTTCAAAAATTGTCCAGGAAACTACCTCGTATCCTTTTGATGCTAAAAGGGTTGCTAATGCGAATCCCCAAGCGCCTGCTCCTAAATATCCAATTTTCATGATAATGGCTCCATTCTCGTTGTTCTATTCTACAGATGTAAAAATTGCGGGAAAGAAAAATCCGGGGTCCACATTAAAGATACCTGCCAATCGATGGGCTAACTGCCGTTCAATGGGCTTGATCGTATTTTCAAGACGCGAAACTGTCGGTTGGCTCATCGGGCCGTCGGCATGGACCTTGCGGTATTCGGTCACAAGATCTTTTTGCCTCCACGATTTGTGTTGTCTTAAATCTCGCGTGACATTGGCCCGGTACATCAATTCACTTCTGGAGAGCTGCCGGCATTCAGCGCGGATATCACGCATTAATGTGACAAATCTTTGTCTGTGCTGCTCTTCATTGATTCTCCTTTCAGCGTGGGCGTGCTGTTTTCTTTCAAGATCGTGAGTGATCTGTTCAAGGGAGACCCCAAAGAAACGGGAAAGCTGTTTTCTCTCCTGTTCTGTACAGAGGGTCAACACTTTCTTTTTCATCACAAAATCAAAGTTATTAGGTTTTCGGTTGATCCCGATGATATGGCGGCTCAGAACGTGAATTTTTTTTGCGATGACGCTTTGCGCTTCCTGGGATTCCCTGATGATGTTAAACCGCCGGCGGTAGATGAGCGCTCTCAGTTTCGATGCTTCTTCGCCTTCGTTATCGATATTGAGATTGATCAGCTGATCGAAAAAACTCTCGTCGCGGCTTTGCTCGATCGCGTTTTCCACTCTTTCCAGATAGATGCGTAGAATCGGCTTGTGGGTGTTCTTGACGTCGTCGCTCGCAATTTGATCGATCAGTATGCGTCTTGCTTCAGTTAAAAATTCTTTGAACCCTTCTCTTGGCCTGATCTCTCCCTTGGCCGATCGCTCGATGATGTCGATGCTCTTGGCTCTCAATTTTTCTGTTGTCGTGGAAGTGCCGTCAAGATCGATATCGGCCTGGTTGACCAGTTTGATCAGTCCCATGGTCGCGTTATGGTTATTATAGGTGTCGGAACCTTTCAAGTAGACAAATGGGGTGGGCTTTGGCGTGTTGCCGGGGTCGGCTTCCCATCGCTGCCAATCGTTTCTGTGATAGGCATAGAGGCTTGGAATCGTCGCGCTATGGGCCGCATCAAAGCGAACCTGGACTGTTTCTCTGTTCTTTGTTTTTATAATGGTTTTAACTGAAGGGGCCTGGTGTCGGGTTTTGCCTATCTCAAAATGAAAAGGGACATCGTAGGTGACGATCAACTGTTGAAAAAAGAGCGCCATCCTTTTATCGATGTGATCTTTGATTTTCTCTTTCGATTCCGCGATGAGCCGTTCAGGACTTTTCAATGTGGTCATTTCAGCGGTGCTGAGTGTACTTTTTTTCCTTAGCCCGTCAAAAATCTGATCGGTCGTCGAGCTTGTTTCGTTCAAGGGCAGCGCATATTTTGCCCGCGGCCCGGTCGGTTCATCCGGAACTCGAAATAAATTTGCTGGATTTGTTGCGTATTGACAGATTGCGGTTGCCATAAGTTCCTCGTAAAAAAAGGGTTATATTTTACTATTTCGAGGAATATTATTCAATATAACTGAGGTCGGGAAAGGGCTTGTTCTCCCATTGGGCGGTAAATTCATCCGTCGGGTAATAAAATTGCTGAGAGAGCTCGAAAGGCTTATCTGGAGGAGGGGAGCCGGTCACCTGTTCGAAGACTTCACGGTCCCTTTTCAACAGGGCTTGTTGAACAGTTTCCAGACTGTTCTGGCCTACGCCGTTTTTTAACGGGGAAAAACAGAGGTTTCTTGGATAAATTAAAGTTTTAATTGTCGTCGCATAGCGAAGAGCATCGAAAATAAAGGTTTCGAACTTCCAAAGATTTGGAGCTTCAGGGGAAGGGTCTTTTATTGTCGGAGCCTCTTTCCTCGTTCGATGGAGAGGCAGGTCTTTATGGGCTGTCAGTTTAATAAAATCCATGCTGAAGCTGAACAGGCTGAGGTTGGCCAGATTGTAAAGAAGCTCTCCCTTTTGGTCCCTTTTATTGCGCGCGTCTTCCGGAATCTCTGTATATTCCACAACTTCGATGTGGCCGTTGTGTTTGACGATCAGTCCCACTTTCTCTTCCGCGTCCTTTCGTGTCGTGCACTTGATCGCGACATCGGCATTTTCATCGAGGTGGTGTCCGACCAGCTCGGCGTCGAACGGGTCCGCGAGGGGGTTGTCGACCAACACCGTGTTGACCAGGCGAATGCCGGCCTCATACCAGTTGTTCCAAATTCCGCTGTCGAAAAAACGGCGGAGGCAGGAGCCGTTTCCGTCAGGCCCCTCGGCAATTCTTCCCATTGGATCAAGGACAAGGTTTCCCTCCTCGTCGAGCAAAGGGAGCAGTTCCTGAGAAAAGAATGAAACTTGGGAGGGCTCAAGACCGAAAAAGCTATAGCTTTCAAAAAATGAGACTGTCTCTTCGTGATTGAGCGGCGAGGTCATCACTGCAAGCGGCAGCGGTCTGCCCGCTTCAATGCCTGCAGCCAGGGTTTTTTCTGCGAACAGCTGAAAAAGGCTTTTTTTCTTGATGAGAGAAACGGGGTAACACCCTTTGGGCCCATTAAACTTCAACCTGCTTCCCTGTCCCCCTGCGATCAGGAGAGCTCCGACAAGCCCTTGTTTGATGGCGTTTTTACCTTTTTCCCTTCGCTTGTCCATACCGAAGAAGGCGCTGTTGGAGACAGGGTCAAGGAGCCTGATTGGAGGATGAGGGCTGGGAGTAAGCAGTTGTTGCTGTTCGCGGAAAACAGGGATTTGCAACCGTTCAACCTGTTTGAGCATGGTGTTCTGCTGGTGCTCGCTCCATTCGTCGAAATGCTGGAGGAGATGGTCCTGGCCGATCAGATGGAGTTTTTCAAACGCCTGTTGCTTGTTCACTTTTTTCCAATGTGTTCATCAGTTCCTTGTAGACCTCATCTTCTTCGATACGCGTCATGCAGCGATGGTCGATCGGGCAGACTCGCTTATAGCATGGGGAGCACTCCACATGTTTGTGGATCACTTTTCCGTGTTCAAACGGTCCGGTTTTGACATCGCTTGTCGATCCGAAGAGCGCGACCAATGGGGTTTTCAGGGCGGCAGCGATATGCATCGGTCCGCTGTCGTTGGTCAGAAAGACAGAGCAGAGTTTGATGAGAGCCATCAGTTCACGGATCGATGTTTTCGCGGCCAGATTGACTACCTGTTCCGGCAATTGCCGGCAGATGCTGTCGACAAGTTTGGCGCCGCTGGGATCTCCGAAGAAGATCACGCGGTGGTCCGGGTTGTCGATCAGCTTGCGGGCGACAGCTTCAAACCGCTCGGGAAGCCAGCATTTTGCGGAACCGTATGCCGCCCCGGGATTAATGCCGATGATTTTGTGCTTTCCCGGTTCAATATTGTATTTTCTTAACAGTTCTTTTGCAGCTTCGATCTCACTATCGGAAAGATATAAATGGGGAGTGGAATCGGTCCTTTTAATGCCGAGAGGTTCCAGAAGGGCTTTGTATGTGTAGACAAGATGCTGGGTTTGTTTGTTTTCGGGATAATCGACCGCTTTGTTCAGTAGGTAGTTGCGCATGTGGTCTTTAAAGCCGATCCGGTTTTTGACATTCCCTCTCCACAGCCACCAGGCGGAAGAAAAAGAATTTGTGAGCAGAACCCCCAGGTCGTATCCCCCCTGTCTTAGGGGTTCAATAATATCGAGATGTTGCCGCCGATGGATCCAACCGCTCGGTTTTTGAAAGCAGAAGATCTCATTGATATTGGGATCGTGTTTGATCAGAGCGCAAACTTTGCTCTGGCACATAGCTGTTATGCTGGCATCAGGGAACGCACCTCTTAAATCCTTGAGGATAGGCGTTGCCATGACGAGGTCTCCCAGCCAATTCGGCATGCGGACCAGGATATTTTTCGGTTTTTGTTCAGGCCATTGGTGAGTCATGCAGTCAGTATTCCATGATGATTTAATTCGCCTACATACTTTAACACGAAGATGGGTGATCTAGCAACTTGAGACCGATGCATTATTAAGCATCAATCGATTTTTAGAGCCATTTGTTGAGAGACGCTGTTTTATGCAAATTTGCATACTCCAGAGAGTAGGAGGTTTGCGTCAAATAGTGTATCT
>CAZWOB010000133.1:0-4785 GCA_964635295.1 uncultured bacterium | reverse complement strand
AAGGAGGCGCCCGGAGTTTCTATCAGACATGGTCGGCGCCGAAGCAGTTCAACTCAAATGAGTTGGACGATGCAGGCGGATAGAAATTCAGAGGCAAGCTGACGACTTATGAAGCTTAATTTTGAAACATAATCAGTATATCTTTGTTTTTGGAAAATTTGTACAAAAAGTAGCATATGAAGTGTCCCTATTGCAGACATAAAGAATTAAAGGTGATCGATTCCAGAGAATCTCCCGATATGAATGCGATCCGAAGGCGCAGGGAGTGTTTAGATTGCTTGCGTCGATTTACGACTTTTGAGACAATAGAGTTGTCCGTTCAAGTATTGAAACGGGACGGAATGTATGAAGATTTTCAGCAACAGAAGCTGATCAACGGTCTGGATGCCGCTTGCCGCCATACGACAATCAGTCATGAACAGGTGATCGCCCTGGCATCCCAGGTGACTGAAGAGTTGATGGACCTGCAAGTCCGCGAGGTGAGCACAAAAGAGCTTGGCGAGATTGTGATGAAAAAGCTTCAAGCTTTAGATCCAATCGCCTATATTCGATTTGCGTGTGAATATCGGCGCTTTAAAGATATCGATGAATTAATTGAAGAGATTCAGTCGATCGAACCGAAAGATGAAAGAGTACCTTCAAAATAGCAAACATCTCTAATTAGATTAGGAGGAACCCAGAATGGCGCTCAAGAAGAGTGAAATTGCCAAATTTAAACAGACACTGGAAGAACTGAAAAACCAACTCACCAGAATTCTAAAGGGATCGACAGCGGAAATTAAGAAGCCGGACGAGGCTACCGGGTACTCACAGCACCAGGCAGACCAGGGGACCGACGACTTTGACCGCACGATCAATTTGGAAGTGACCGGAAATGAGTACGAAATTCTGCGCCAGGTGGACCGCGCGCTGGAAAAAATCGAGGACAATACGTACGGCGTCTGCGATCTTACCGGAGAAGAGATCCCTAAAGCGCGGCTGGAGGCTGTGCCATATGCAACAATGACAGTAAAAGCTCAGGAACAGATGGAAAAAGGTCTGTTATAAGCTTCCCGAATGAAGAAAAAAGCGAAAAAAAAGAAAAAAAACGTGGCAAAAAAGCGAGGGAAGCAGAAAAGTCTATCTCTTCCCTGGCTGCCCCTTTTGATCGGATTTGCGATCCTTGCATTCGATCAAGTGACAAAATACCTTGCGCATACAGGACTTCCCCGAATGACCCATGAAGCGCAATGGTATCCCTACAATGGAATCGGGATTTTCGAGAATTTTCTTGGCGTTGAATTTTCCATCGTCCATGCCATCAATTTCGGTGCTGCCTGGGGGATGTTTTCAGGCTTCCAAATTCCCCTGCTTATTTTGCGTGTCCTGATGATCATGGGGATTTGCCTTTATCTCATCCTGTACAATACGAATAAGGCGCTGATACTGCCTTTCACCTTTGTCATCGCAGGCGCGATCGGGAATATCATTGACTACTTTGTCTATGGACATGTGGTTGACATGTTCCATTTTATTTTGTGGGGGTATGACTATCCCGTCTTCAATATTGCCGATGCGTTCATCTGTATCGGCATGGTCCTGTTAATCGTTATTCCGTGGTGCCAGTCCAGGGGATATATCACTTGTAAAAGTTAACATGGCAGTCCCTCC
Organism: uncultured bacterium; assembly: GCA_964635295.1. GTDB lineage: Bacteria > Chlamydiota > Chlamydiia > Chlamydiales > Waddliaceae > Waddlia. The sequence continues at coordinate 3,135 of CAZWOB010000133.1, read as the reverse complement.
ACCATTACAAGCTTCCAAATGGATATCGCTGCAGGTGATGGTTTCATCCGACGAAATGCGGTCGCTTCTACAGGATCTTGGAAACTTTTCGATTGTCATGACCACACCGTCCAGCGTCCCCGAAGTCTCTAAAGAGCAGTTTTTGGACACCTATGGGAAATACTGTGCAGACTTGAAAAGCGGAACGGTGCCCGATCCGGCGGAATACCGCAGCTGCTTTTCCACTTTTTGGACGATGGATGCTGATGCGTATGTTCGGGTACAGGTGGGGGAAGGGTTCTTGTGCCGGGCGGTCAAGCCTGTCGTGCAGCTCCAGTATCATTTGCTGGGATTCTCACCGGCCGATAAAAAATTTCGTCCCATGGTGTTGGGAAAAGGAAGCCTTCCTTGGGGGATCCAGTTTTCTTATCCGACTCTGTTTCAGGAACGGAACTCTCATCAGGTCGTCAAAGTTGACCAGGAGTTTCCTAACACATTACTTTTTCAAAAGCTTAGAAAATGGGTGCGTCGACATACGGTTCCGACCCCGTTTATTGTAGATGAAGAAATGATCAACGCGCCTATGCGGATCGGCCAGGAGGCAAGGGGGTGGATCAACTGCCACCCGCAGCTTCAGAATTTCTCTCTCAGAGTGAAGGAGGCGGGATGAAAGTGGAATTGATCGTGATCGGCAACGAAGTGCTGGCCGGACATACAGTGAACAGGAATTTGGCCTTTATTGGCAAAAAGCTCGATCAGGCAGGCTACACCCTTTCAAGGGAGACTGTGCTTTCCGACAGTCACGAAGATTTAAAAGAGGGGTTCACAGAAGCTTTAAAGCGCAGCGACATCGTCATCACGACAGGAGGCCTGGGGCCGACGATCGATGACGTAACGCGCCGCGCCGCCGCTGAGGTATATGGATCTTCTTTTCGCATCGATGATAAGGTTGTCGAAAATCTGCGCGGGCGGTTCGGGGATAAATTTCCCACCATTGAAGATCAGGCGACAGTACCGGAGAAAGCGCAGGTCCTGATCAACAATGTTGGAACTGCGCCAGGACTCATTTTACAAGGCGACCCGGGGACTCTCATCCTGATGCCCGGAGTGCCTAGTGAGATGCATCCGATCCTTACCGAGCAGGTGATCCCTTTTTTAAAAAAGAATTTTCCTCGAAAGGACCAGATCTACCGCCGTTCTCTTCACATTTTCGAATTGCCTGAAAGCGCTGTGGATGCGGTCCTGCGCCAGTTGGCAGAGAAATATCCCCGCATCGATTTTGGCATCTATCCCGGAATGGGCATCGTTTCAGTGACTTTAGCGGTCAAGGCGAAAAATGGATCGGAAGCAGACGCCCTTCTTCACGAGCCCTATACGGATTTGGAAGAGCATTTTGCGACCAATTGTTTTGAGTCCGAAAGCGGGAACATCGAAGAGGCCGTGCAAAAGCTCTTTATCCACAAGGGATGGACGTTGAGCTGTGCCGAATCGTGCACAGGAGGCGCGGTAGCTGCCCGGATCACTCAGCACCCGGGGTCGTCCGGATATTTTCTCGGGTCGATCGTCTCTTATGCCAACGAAGTGAAAACCGCCGCTCTCAACGTTCCCTCAGAGCTGATCGAAGAAAAAGGAGCTGTGAGCGAGGAGGTGGTCGCTCAAATGGTGAAAGGTGCCCTGGACCTCACGGGAAGCGATTTTGCTTTGGCAGTGTCAGGGATCGCCGGACCATCGGGAGGTACGAAGGAAAAGCCTGTCGGTCTTGTCTGGTGCGCCGTCCAGCACCGAGATGGAGAGCCTCATATCTGGAAGCTCAACCATTATTGGCCGCGCCATCTCGTAATCCTGAGAAGCGTCAATTCCCTGCTCAGTAATTTATTGACCTATAGCAAGCAGTACAATGTCTAATACTTACCAATTTCTCGACAGTGGAAACGAAAAAAAACTTGAGCAGTTTGGCCCTTACCGTTTGGTGAGGCCCGCAGCAGCAGCTGTTTGGAAGCCGTCTCTTCCACAGTCTGAGTGGGACCGGGCGGACGGTGTGTTTTCCCGTGAAGGGAAATCCAAATGGCGCAAGTCGATAAAAGATGAGTGGCAAGTGGAGATCAGCGGAATTAAGCTTAATCTTGCCGCGACAGACTTTGGGCATATCGGGGTTTTCCCTGAACACCAGGAAGTCTGGAACTGGTCATCCAAAGAAATTCAACAGGGAGACAGGGTGCTGAACCTGTTCGCTTACTCAGGCGGTGCCACGCTTGCGTGTGCGAAAGCGGGCGCTGAGGTCTGCCATGTGGACGCCTCCAAGGGGATGGTTGACTGGGCAAGGGAGAACGCCGCGCTCAATTCTCTTGAATCTGCTCCAATCCGATGGATTGTCGACGACGTGATGAAATTTATTAAGCGGGAAGTGAAGCGGGGGCGTTCGTATGAGGGGATTATCCTCGATCCTCCCTCTTTCGGAAGGGGGAGCCAAGGACAGGTGTTCAAAATTGAACGGGATCTTCCCATTCTTTTGGAGATGCTCTCATCGTTCAAGCCCCGATTTGTTGCTCTATCCTGTCATACATGCGCGTTCACTCCTCTCGTCCTCAAGCGTTTGCTTCAAGACTATTTCAAAGGGGGGACATTCGAAGAGGGGGAGATGTACTTGAAGGGGTCTGACGCTTACCTGCCGAATGGATCCTATGCGAGGTGGACACGTGATTGAGATAACTAGCGCTCAAAACCCGAAGATCAAGGATGTCGTCAGGCTGAGGGAGAGGCGGCAACGAGAAAAGACGGGAAAATTCCTGATCGAAGGGTATCGCGAACTTCTCCGTGCTGTCGATGCCGGGACTGTTGTTGAGTCATTGTTTATCTGCCCCGAGCTCTTTTTGGGTTCGAATGAGCAGGCATTGATCGATCGGTGCGGCACGCAGATATTTACATGTGCGGAGCATGTCTTTCGTAAGATCTCTTACCGCGACAGACCTGATGGACTGCTTGCCGTCGCGCCGCAAAGCTCCCTGTCGCTGCAAGATCTTAGTGTTCCGGAGCGCCCTCCTTTTTATGTGATTGCCGAGGCGATCGAAAAGCCCGGGAACTTAGGGACGATCCTCCGTTCCTCGGATGCGACCGGTGTCGATGCCCTCATCGTGTGCGATCGATGTACGGATATTC
>CAZWOB010000132.1:1443-4822 GCA_964635295.1 uncultured bacterium | reverse complement strand
AAAAGGACGCAAAGCGCCCATCCAAGTGAACTGATCCCGATGAGGACCAATACAGTCTGGCTGAAGATGATGCCTATCACCTTTGCCATCGTGTAGAGCTGGACCTGACGCCAGATACGCAGCTTTTCTTCTTCGTTTCGAGAAAATGAGGCAATGAAAAATTTGATCGACAAAACACCGCACCTGATCGCGGTATAGGTGAGGTAGAGGTTCCAAAGCGAGAAACTGGCGCACTGCATCACAATGTCGATCACTGTAATATCTTGCACAGTTGCTTCATTTTTAAAAAACGTCCAACTGCTCATCAGCCAATTTTTGAGCAGACGGGGAAACTGATAGATCTTTTGAACGAAAATTGAATTACTCACGCCTCGCATTATACATAAACCATTAAACTTAAGCAATATTCGGTTTATTATAATTTAGAGGGTGTCTTCATTCATTTAACGGTCCCCCAAAACCCGCTGATAGAATAGACGTAGTGGTTCATATAGGATTTCAATGACTTCATTGTATATTCGTTGTTCAATTTTCGAAGAATTCACCGTTTCTAAAGAAACTTTATATTTTTGATGCAAACTCCCCTTCTCGACTAACGATTTTTCAGGTAAACAGTTGTATCCGCCTAAGAAATGAATATCAGCGATCCCATTCTCATAAATAGCCAGAAACACAATACGCAGTGTTGGACAATATGGCTGCATTCCCAAATGAGGGACAAGTACAGGATCGGAAGGTATAAATTCCTCAACAATAAAACTGTCCCCTGATTCTTCGTACCAGCTGTTATATGCTCTATCGGGATCGTCTCTAAGCTCTTTACTTTTGTGCAAAATGTAATTCAATGTGTCATCAAGTTCAGCCTCATCAACGATGATCACTCCCTTTCCCTTTCCCATCCCTCTTGGTTTGATGACAAAACGGCTCGCTTCCAAATCACCGATCACCTGTTCTGCCAGTTGATGATCGTACACCGCAGGGTATAGTTTCCATTTGGGCTTGAAGGACTCCAGGACAGAATCCTCCTTAAAAAGAAGAGAGACTTTGTACTTATCTCTCCAAAACGGGAGCATCGCCCGGTCGATTAAAATAACAGAATTGCAACACAGCTGTTGATCAAGTTTTCCAATTGAGCTGGAGTCCGCAATTACAAAACCATGATAGCTTGAAATCTGATCAGGATTACCTAAGGGCTGTGCGCATAACTTCTGAAAGTTCTTATCTTTCATCAGTTTTTTGTGAGACCCCTTGGGTTTCCAATAGCTATCGCTTAACGCCTTCACAAGCTGAGCATCACAAACTCCCCAAGGGATGATCCATTTTCGTTGATGATAGGACGAGAAAAAATTGGCAAAATTCGCCGCAATATGACTCACCCCTTCATTAACAAAAGCCTCTCCTTTGAAGACAGAATCTGTGCCATGCTGAATTTCACAGATCTGAACTCCTCTTTCCTCGCTATACTTGATGTCGGCAACCAAAAAGCTGATATCTACTTGAGGAGAAACGATCTCTGCAGATAGAGCTAAGATGGACAGCAAAATATACCCGCCCCATAAGGTCCACATTGATAACTTTAAATTATTAATGACAAGATTGAACAATTGACAATTTCTCATCTCTCAAATATTTATATTCCATATGGAACAGTCTAAAACATTTACTGATGAGATGAAAGCAGCTTATCTTCCAAAGGGAGAATCGATCTGCCTTGGCGCTGGCATGCTCAATGGCAGCTGCTTTCAAGAGGCAAAAGTCAACATCCCACTGAAAACGTTGAACCGCCACGGATTGATCAGCGGAGCGACCGGGACAGGAAAGACAAAAACGTTGCAGCTGCTTGCAGGCTCTCTTTCTTCCAAGGGGGTTCCCGTCCTGTTAATGGATATCAAAGGGGACCTCAGCGGCGTTGCGAAGGCCGGGGAACCAAACTCGCGAATAGAAGAACGTCAACAAGCAATTGGCGAGACGTTCGAGCCTGAAGGATATCCAGTCGAGTTACTCAGCCTATCTGAAGAAAAAGGAGTTAAGCTAAGAGCCACCATTTCAGAATTCGGTCCTGTACTACTCTCAAAAATCCTCGGTCTGAATGATACACAAGCCGGCATCATCGCCGTTATCTTCAACTACTGCGATAACAATCAACTTCCCCTCCTCGACCTCAAAGACCTCAAGAAGATGATCCAGTATGCGACCAATGAGGGAAAAGAAGAGATCGAGTCGCAATACGGCAGTATCTCATCCAGTTCAGCGGGAACCATCTTAAGAAAAGTGATCGAACTGGAACAGCAGGGAGCCGATCACTTCTTCGGCGAGCGCTCATTTGAAGTGAATGACCTGGTCAGGGTTGATGAAAAGGGAAAAGGCTATATTTCGATCCTTCGCCTGACAGATATCCAGGACAAGCCCAAGCTTTTTTCAACTTTCATGCTCAGTCTGCTCGCGGAAATCTATGCGAGCTTTCCCGAAGAGGGCGATTTGGAAAAGCCCAAGCTGGTGATCTTCATCGACGAAGCGCACCTGGTTTTCGAGGAAGCCTCGAAAGAGCTTCTAAACCAGCTTGACGCGATCGTAAAACTGATCCGCTCCAAAGGAGTTGGGATCTTCTTTTGTACCCAGTCCCCGACAGACATCCCAAGCGATATCCTCAGTCAATTGGGGCTAAAGGTACAGCATGCCTTGCGTGCTTTCACTGCAAAAGACAGAAAGGCGATCAAACTAGTCGCAGAGAACTATCCCTCTTCCGATTACTACGATACCGCCAGCATCTTAACGAGCCTTGGGATTGGAGAGGCATTCATTACCGCTTTGAGCGAAAAAGGAGTGCCGACCCCCCTTGTCGCAACGCTGCTATCTGCTCCAAGATCTAGAATGGACATCCTTTCTCCCTCAGAGATTGATGAGATCGTCAAAAACTCAGCCCTTGTGCAAAAATACAATGTTGAAATCGACTCAGAAAGCGCCTACGAAATCCTGAACGCCAAATTGGAGAAAGTCAAAACACAGGAAACGGTCAAGAAAACGAAGCAGGAAAAATCGATGCTTGAAAAGATCCTCGGCAGCACGACTGCAAGACAGATCGGGAGGACTGTTGCCCGGGAGATCTCGCGAGGGCTGTTAGGTGTTCTGGGCCTTGGAGGCAAAAGGCGCTAAATTGTTCAGTTTGACTTTTTCACAATTGAAGACTTGAGCATCATCGGGCCAAACCCTTTGACTTTGGCGTCGATGTTATGCCCATTGATCTCTTCCACCAACCGGATATCGTTCACCTTCGTACCTACTTTGATGACGGATGAGGACCCCTTGACTTTGATATCCTTGATCACCGTCACGCTATCGCCATCCTTGAGCAGGTTTCCATGGGCATCCTTGACGACCA
>CAZWOB010000132.1:0-1343 GCA_964635295.1 uncultured bacterium | reverse complement strand
GGAAAATAATCATGACATATACACAATCAGGTCACATCGTCGACCTCCACAAAAGACGAATATTTCCTGGAGAGATTACCGTTTCAAACGGCAAGATCACTTCAATCTCCGAAAAAAAGAATGTCCCCGATCACTACATCCTTCCCGGCTTCGTTGACGCGCATATCCACATTGAAAGCTCTCTGCTGGTTCCCTCTGAATTTGCCCGAATCGCCGTGACGCATGGAACAGTCGCCACCGTTTCAGACCCGCATGAGATCGCGAATGTGCTAGGAATGGAAGGAGTCCGTTTTATGCTCGAAAACGGTAAGCAGGTCCCGTTTCACTTTCACTTCGGGGCCTCCCCTTGTGTTCCTGCAACCGCATTTGAAACAGCCGGAGCAACAATCACCGCAGACGACATTCGCACCCTCTTTGAGCAGGACAATCTGAAATACCTCAGTGAAGTGATGAATTTTCCGGGTGTTCTTCATCAAGACCCCGATGTCATGCGTAAAATTGAAGTAGCAAAATCGCTCGGTCTTCCTATCGACGGCCACGCTCCCGGACTAAAAGGTGAACAGGCGCAAGCCTACATCAGCGCAGGTATCAGTACGGACCATGAATGCTTCACTCTCGAAGAAGCATTGGACAAGGTGCGTTTCGGTATGAAAATCCTGATACGGGAGGGATCGGCCGCGAAAAATTTCAACGCCCTTCACTCTCTTATCGGGTCGCATCCGGACAGAGTGATGTTCTGTTCCGACGATAAACATCCCGACGAACTGATCGAAGGGCATATCAATGTCATCGTACGAAGGTCGTTGGAGCTTGGCTACAACCTGATGGACGTCTTGCGCGCCGCTTGCGTCCATCCTGTTGAACACTATGGACTGGAAGTCGGACTGCTGCGTCCAAACGACCCTGCAGACTTCATCATTGTGGAAAATCTGGAAACCTTCGCGGTCAAATCCACATTTATTCGCGGCATCGAAGTCTTTTCCGATGGAAAAACTGCAATCAATCCAGTTCATGTAACTCCTATCAACCGCTTCCACTGTTCCAAAAAAAATGCGGATGATTTCAATATCCCTGCCGAGGGAGAAAAGATCCACGTGATCAAAGCGATCCCCGGAGAACTCGTCACGGAAAAGCTTGTCGTCCCCGCAGCAATTGAAAACGGCAAGTACGTTTCAGATATTGAAAACGACGTACTTAAACTGGTCGTGGTCAATCGCTATCAGGACACTCCGCCGGCTATCGCGTTCGTCAATGGATTGGGTCTGAAAACAGGCGCGCTCGCCTCTTCCATTGCGCATGACTCCCACAACATTGTCGCAGCGGGTGTTGACGACAAATCCATT
>CAZWOB010000131.1:0-4828 GCA_964635295.1 uncultured bacterium | reverse complement strand
AAGCTCCACACCTTGTCTTCACAATCCGAAGAGAAGTTCGGCTCATAAATTTTGAGCCAGTTTTTGGCGACTTCATTGTGGATTTTTCCTGGAGACAGCTGCAGGCCGTTGTTTAATTTTTCATCGGCAACAAGCTTCATGCAAAGAAACAGCTCAGAATAAATCATATCCAATATGTATCCGAGAACGCTTCGATCTCTGAAGTTCACAGGGGTACCCTTGTTCAGAAGGTAAAAACAACCCCCGTCAGGACGCGTGTATTTCCATACAACTGAACTGATTTCCTCTTTCTGACAGCATTTATCAAATGCCACGAGGTCAAATTCTTCATTTTTCGCAGAACCGCTGACTAAAACCGCCTTATCTCTGATCATTGGGATATCACGCTCCCGCACAGATGTTTTCCCCGTGCAGCCGATAATCACCTCAGACTCCGACAATAGTTGGGAAAGTGGAGAGACGCGCAATCCCTCAAATCTTGCCCGGATGCACTTAGCGGGATCGACATCATAAACAGTGACAGTAGATTCACGCCCCTTCAAAGCGATAGAGGTGGAAGTGCCGATTTTTCCATAGCCGATCACACCTGAGCGAGCTCCCTGAAGAACAGCGTTAAACTCCTCTCGGAAGATCCTTTCCGTACTATAGACCACTGAATCTCCAATCACTGTATCTTCAATATCCTTAATCGGACTAAGGGCCATTGAAACGACCGGCACATCATGCTTGCCGGCATTTTCATATCTCCAATGTCCATTGTTGGTGTCTTCAACGATGCCTTTAAAGTGCGGATACTGTTTAAGCCGATTGGTATACCCCGCCAAGTATCCCCCCACTTCCTGAACAATCAACGGGTCATGGCTGATTTTCAAGAGTTCCTCTACATGCGGCCCTGACTGGATAAACGCCTCGTCTACACTTGAAGGAAGGAACGTTCTGATCCCGGACTGTTCAAGCGATTCAAGCGTCTCCTTATCTGCAGAATAGGGAATGGCGATAACGAGAGCAACCTCAAACACCTTATTGACAAGTCGGATATAGGGCTCCGCTGTGGGCATGACATGCGTGATCAGGACACATCTGTGAGTTGTAAAAGGATCTGTCTGGCTCACGAGTGTTTCTAATACTTTGAGGTCGCTGCTTTTAGTAATATTGAATGCGTTCATTTTTATATCGGATTATAGTTTTAAATGGAGTGACTCTAAAACACTCTCTTTAGAAAGGTTTCCATTGACTTCTATCGTGCCAGGATCTTGAGCAACTTCTGTCATCAAGGGTTTTGTTGTTTTTTCAAACTGCTCAAGTCGTGACCTCGCAGGCGATTCCGCATCACTATTTCTGGAGACAAGCTCGCCATCACAAGCCGAACAGCGCTCACTTGAACATTCAGATTTTGTAAAAATCTTCAAACAGTCGCTGCAGGAAATACGATTGACCATCCTTTGAAGTGCTGTTTCTGGGTTCACGGTCACGCAAATGTAGGTAAATTCAATGTCATTTTCCTCAGCAAATCTCTGTAACGAATCCCTCTGAGATGCTGTTTGCGGATAACCGTCCAGAATAAAACCTTGTTTCTCAAGGGTTAGCCTTTTTAAGGTAGAGGTCACAAGCTCTGTAATCGTTTCATCAGAGACCTGCTCCCCTCGATCCAGTGTCGTAGATATTTTTCTTCCGATTAGAGATCCCTTACGGACCTCCTTTCTAAGGAGGTCGCCCGATGAAACATGAGTAAGACCATACTGCTCACACAGTGCCTGGCAGATCGTTCCTTTTCCGGCTCCAGGAGAACCCAGCAAGACAAAATTCCCGATCATGAAACAACCTCTAAAAAGATCCCTTTCTCAAATCCGCCGCGCTTTGCTTTTTTTTCGGTTTTCACCCGTTCGATCTCCTCTGAATCGAACCCATTGAGTTTTTTCAACGCGTCGACCACTTCGAGAAGGTCTGCGAGCTCTTCGATATTTTCTTCTTCAATGTACTCATTTGCTTCTTCCAGCAATTTTTGGTTTAAATGCTTTCGATACTCCTCTTTATCAAGTGTAGAAAACCGGTACATTGCTCTTTTATTTTCAGGAATCACTTCCGGTATAAGATCTCTCACAAGTTTAGACATTGATATCTCCTAATCGTTGACATAGTTCTTCGATTTCTTTTTTTGTATTTGTATGCCCCAGGCTTACTCTGACAACACCTTGGGGCATGGTACCAATAACTTGATGAATCAAAGGGGCGCACTGCAACCCGCCTCTGACGCACACTTTCTTTTGATGAAGGTAATAAGCCGCTTCGCTTGAAAACAGCCCCTTGACATTGAGCGCAATGACCGGAGCCTTGTTTTCAATTGACAACGGCCCGTAAAGAATAACATTCGGGATATTTTGAAGCAGTTCTAAAGCATACGCTGTCAGTTCCATCACTTCATTTCTCATCCTTTCTTGAGTGTACTGGCTAAGATAAGATAGACTCCCCTTCAACCCGGCCACACCTAAATAATTCATTGTTCCCGCTTCAAATTTATCGGGGATTTTTTCCGGATGATAGGGCGACCGCGAATTAATCCCGCTGCCTCCTTCATATAAAGTGGAAAGGGTGTCAGCATCTTTCACATATAAATACCCGATTCCGGAAGGTCCCATTAGCGACTTGTGCCCAGTCCCAGCGATATAATCGGCAAATCCGCCAAAATTCACAGGAAACAGCCCCGCAGTTTGCGACACATCAATCAGCAAACGCACATTGCTGTCGCAAGCGATTTTTCCAACCCCTTCAACAGGAGAGCGCACTCCTAAAACATTCGAAGCGTGGTTCAACGCAATCAAGCGGGTATTGGGCTGAATCAGCTCTTTCAACTCATCAAGATTAAACGCACCGGAAGCATCGCATTTCCAGATATCGAAAGTTACGCTGTTTTCTTTGAAGAGCTTAAAAAGAGGTCGGTAAACGGCATTATGCTCAAAACTGCTGATGATGACATGGTCGTTTTCTTTTAACAAACCTTTTAAAACGATGTTGATGGCATGCGTTGCATTGTAGGTAAACGCCACCTGTTCTTTTCTGGCCGCTCCAAGCATAGCGGCCAGCTGCTCCCTCACATCATTGACTAGGGAATAAGCTCTAAGCTCAGATTCATACCCTCCCCTTCCAGGGCTTGCTCCAATTTCACGCAGATAACGCGCGATCTCATCAGATACGCTTTCAGGCTTGCACCCGCTTGTGCTGGCGTGGTCGAAATATATATCGGGACGGCTCATCAGGCGACAGACTTTCTATTTCCGCTGTTCAGAAGGATTTCCCTGCCCTCTAAAAATAGATCGCAAGAGGTGTAATTTTCCCAGTCAGCACGGTCTGGACACTGCAATTGCTGAGAAACAAGGGTACGTAACAGATGAGGCTCGACATCATCGCTGGAAGCAATGTAGAAAAGTGGACCGGAAGACGGTTCATCAACTAAGAGGTATTCATCATAGCGATCAAACAGGTCGCAAATCTCTTCTGAATCTTGGATCCGAATCCCTTTGAACCGTTTATCCATTTCTGCCTGGAGAGAGATATCGGCAGGCAGGAGGTGTTCATGATAATGATGGCAAGAACGGGACGAGACTCCATTTGCTATACATTGGCCTGCCCTTCCATGCTCATAGCGAAAAACAGGCTGTTCAAAAGACTCTTCAAGTAAATCCGAAGCTCTTTTTCTTAGATCGGTGCACTCTTGTTGGAGTTCCCTGGGCACCTCTCCTAAACAACCGTAATGGTTTTTACTCGTAATTAACAGATGTCCTGGAACAAGGGCAAATGGGTCAAATATTAATTGAAAATGAGGGGTTGATTCGAGCACCAACTCCTGCATTGGCTGGCAAAAAACACACTGATTTTCTGACTGTTTGATAAAAGTATGATGATTCATATTACAACCTTCAAATGATGAACTCGACACTTGTTCCAAGGAAAAATGCGCATAATGCGAACAACTCGACCAAGTGGATTTTTTCTTTTAATATGATGTGTGAAGCAACAGACGCGACAAGAGGCGTCAGACTTAAGATCGGCCAGATATAAAGCGGATTACCCTCGAATACGCACCAGGTAAATGTCAATTGCGTAGCGAAAGAGGCAAACGCGCGTACAATGATAATTAAAAATATGACAAATCCAACTTGATTTGATCTTTCCGATTTATAATTAAAACAAAAAGGAATTGTAAAAATGCTGCGCCATAACATCATTGCCGTTGTAAAACCGATTTTCTCTGTAATCGTCGTTGTTGATGCAGAAAGATGAGCAGCGAAGAACATTTGCAGTAATGTACTTCCAGCGATGAAAAGCGTCGTTTTATCTAAAAAGTTCAGCTTCTCCTTACTCTTCATATACAGAGGCATAACCCCTATCCAGGTGATCACTAATGGAAGGAGACTCTTCATGCTTGGAGTAAATTTCGCAGCAAAGAAAGGCATGAAAAAAAACAATGGAAGAATCAGTTCAGGAAGTTTCGATCTGATGATTACCTGCTTCACCTCGTAGTGTCGAAACGCGTAACTATAACTGAGACCTACCAGATGTGCAGAGACTGAAAGCAACAGGCAGGGAAGGGAATAAAACCAATCCCCAATCAATGACAGTTCCCCATTAGATGCTAAGTATAAAACACCGATTAGAAAAGGAAGGAGCATTGATAAAAAGTACAGGTTGAAAAATCCAAGCAGTCTTTTGCCAAAAAGAAACCGGTCGATCACATTTAATGACGACCTGAAAAAAACATTAGAGATGCAGGTAGCAGGGGTGTGTTGCCTAATTCCCTCTAAAGTGCTTTAGAAGGTTGAAAATCAAAATT
>CAZWOB010000130.1:0-4933 GCA_964635295.1 uncultured bacterium | reverse complement strand
CATAAAGTCGTTATAGCAATCAAAGAGCAGCATCAACAGGAAGCGGAAATGATCAAATTGTCTAAGGCACCAACGGGCTGGTATGTGAGATCACGGGCAACATCCAACTGTGGCTTGAAGCGCTGAAAAGACTTTGGAAGATTTTCCAGCACGCTATTCAGAAAAGCTGTTCTCTAAAAACTCAGCCCGGTTCTATCACATATCGTGAATATAGAGATTCAATTTGTGACTCTTTTTCTCTACGAGACATCTGTTTGAGGTTCTGGACAGTTCCGCGATAAGGAGAAAAATGACGCCTTCCCCTCATCTCCTGGTACTCTCTTGCGATCAATGGAGAGTGCCCTGCGAGCTGCTGGATTTTATAATGGGTGGCAAAATCATCAATGATTTCCCATTTTGGCGCTGGAGGAAAAATCCCGAGGGAAAGTCCCTTCTCGATGATCGCGTCTGCTCTGATCATATTGCGATACTCGATCCTCTCCACCGCTTCCACGTAGGAGTCGCAATCGATCTGACCATCTAAAGCCAGATCGCACAATTCAAGAAATTGGTCCTCGGACAGTGCGTTCATCAGTTCAAATAGAAGATGGGATAATAGACTCCCAGGCTGTCTGGAAGCTCCCCTTTCAAGCACAATTTTTCTGGGACCATTCAACCACATCGCTTTGAAAGGCATCCGACCCTTGCTAACTTCAACGGAGATTGACCCTTGTCTCAACGCCTGTTCAATCACTTCATTGGACTCAGGAAGCCTCCTAAGGATCTTGATGACAGCATCAACATTTGCATGCTTCGTATGAAGCGTGTGCTCTCTTGAGCAAGATCGGCATGGACGGACCGCGCTGATATTGCTCAAATTAAAAATAAATAATGCTAGAAACATAGATAAAAAAGTTTTATTTAAACTCACAAACAACACCCAACTTATATTAAAAGTATAAAACTATATCAGATGTGTTAATTTTAATAACTATCAAACATATTTTAAAAGAAGAACTTCATGAGGATATGTTTGATTACACCAGACGTGCTTCTCCAAAACATCTTTGGGGACATTAGAAATAGACTTCGCTGAAATTTCTCTAAACCCTTCACTTTCGTAAAAATCTATGAGGTGAGCAAATGGAAGACAATAGATATTGGTTCCAGCGGGACAATTTTTGATGAGGAACTTCACAATTTGCCTGGCAATCCCAAACCCACGAAAATCGGGATCGACATACATTCCTCCGAGTTCGAAATTTAAGCGATCAATGAGACATAATCGACCAAGCCCAGCACTCTTACCATCGCAACGTGCGATCGCTACACGGTCTGTATCAAAGCTCGAGGACTTGAAATCAATCTGTGCGTACCATTCGTTGATCCAATTGATTTCTTCCTCTTTACACCAACGAATCTCAATGCATGAATTCATAATCAGAGGATCAGGTTTAAGCAACACTTTTACCTTATTATTACGATCGCCGCAAATTATAAGATAGTCGATCAAATAAAATCCAGCCCGATCACCTCACCTTGACCAGCAAAGTGCGGTAAACGTGATGGAGATGATCTTCCGGATACCCCCTTCCAATATCATGTCGATCGTGCTTCAGTTCCACACTTGGAAAATCCACAAAAGCGAATGGGCGCAGCAATTTAGATAGCCTTTCTGTATATTCTTGAGCCTTCCGAGTCGCCTCCCCTTCAATGACAACCGCTCCTTCGCCTTCCACCAAAGTCACAACCATCAGATACCCGCCGGTCTTCACAGACTGCCCTGCGTAATCGATCACATTTTCCAGCCTGGCATCATTGACATACTCAAGAATGCCGTACAACAGCGCGACATCCGATTCGGGAAGGGTCGACCGATTAAACTTATTGACGTTGTCGGTATGCGTCTCCAGTTTCAGCCAATCGGGAAGATTCAACTTCTGCAAACCGCTAAGCGCGGAAACCGACGTATCATAACAATGGACCACATATGTCGACTGAGGATTGCGGTCTTTGAACAATTCCATCAGAGCTAAGACGGAATTTCTTCCATTGCCTGATCCAATATCGACGATCGTCACCTCAGGCTTCGATCCGTCCAGAAACTCATATAGAGTAAGGACCCGATCATTCGGCTTGCCCCAACCATCGGTTGTTTCCCAAAATTCATCCCACCACTTTCGTGAAGCATACTCAGGAATTGTGGCGTCGACAGACCCGAAAATGACAATTGCAAGAAGAAACGCTTTAATCGTTTTCATGTTCATTAGATTGGTCCTCCATTCGGCACTACTGTGACTGGAAAAATGTAGGGCGACGCTGTCGAGTCAGACTGAGAAGAAGTATTCGGCACCGTGCTCATGATCCCTCCAACGATATAACCGATGACCGTTGGCTCCGTGATCTTGTCCAGATTGATCACCCCATTGGGATACAAGGGCATGTCCTCAGCTTTGACGAAAAAAGCTCCGGCGCCAAAGAGAAGCTCGTTGCCTGGGTTTGATCCCGTCGATAAAATGACCGGATACTGCTCATCCATGAAAAACTGCGCGTACTCCCCGTTTCCATTCCTCTTAACTGTAGTGATCTGATTTGTAAAAGGAAACCCCGAATCTGTTTCAAACATGTTCCCGTCAAAATAACCAAACGTAATCCCCCCAAGCAGTATGGTGTAGTTCGCATCTTCAGATGGAGAATAGAGAGTGGCATTGGCAGAAGCGTAGTTGTTCATCCCCTGCTTAAAAGTGTCCATATCGTTAGGATCCGCCATAAATGTTGAACCATCTCTTTCAATCTCTACGGGCACTGTCCAAATTCCCGTTGTCAAAGTAAAAACCCCGGAAAGCGCAACATAGGCTTGTTGTTTCTGTTTCATAATCGGAACAATATTTAGATCCCTTCTGCGATAGGAGGCGTTGGGCGCTTCAGAGTCCCTTTGTTGGACGTACAAATCCACGCCATTGTCGATAATCTGAAACCTTCTCACCTGTTGGGTATAATCCCCATTCGATGAAGGCGTGTAAACACCGGTAAAATTTTGTCCGAAGATGAGCAGGCCTTGAAGATGGTTGTCCAATGCGGTCATATACCCGCCGGTCACCTGCACCCATGAATTGGTGGTCTGCCTGACAGATGCCGCTGCAGGATCGGCATTGGGGACCTCCATGACCCAATCGATGAAATTCGGAACGTCGACCGCAGTCAACACCGGCTTTGTGCCAAACTCGCCGGAAGAGGTCTCAACCCCGTAACCACCGGTTATGTAAAGCGTTTTCCCTCTTTGAAAATACTGAGGGCTGGTGACCGACAGCGTATCGATCTGGTCCTGGGTCAATCCTGAAGAAGGATCGTCCAGATCACGCGTGTAGACCATTTGACTGTCGTAATCGACGAGGATCGCGGTCGTGTTCTGCATCGAAGGAGGAAAGGGATCGGAAGCAAACCCGTGCATGCCATTCGTTCTTCCCGCCAAAAACAACCATTTCCCATCCCAGCGCGCAACGACACCTGAATGGATCCCTGTCGGTAAATTGAACGACGCTGTGTCGATAGAGATGGTGAATGGAAGGGAATCCTGGGATCCAATCGTGGAAACAGTGCTTGTCTGGTTGTCGGCAGCCAGACTGCTCCCTGCCAGCATAAAGGTCAAGACCCCAAAGGTGAGCTTGTTTAACATTGATTATTCTCCCTGTAGTTCTGTAGGCAGACGAAAATCTGCCAAAAAAATCTGGCACGTGCCGTCCTGCCCTCTTTTCGACGTCCACATGATTTTTGTCCCGTCGTGATTGAACACCGGCAGCCCGTCAAACGTTGGACAATCGGTCAGTCTGCATTGTACACAAGTGTTGATATTCATCAGATAAATTTCGTAGCGATGATGACCGTGGAGTGAAGTGGTATATGCGATCACTTCTCCATTGGGGTGCCAGTAAGGCGCCCAATTAACGGCTCCATTATTTGTCAGCTTCACTTCATTTGTACCATCTGTATCGATCATGTAGATCTGCAAATAGTGCGCTTCCTCCCGGTCAGCCCGAAAGATCACGCGTGTTCCGTCAGGTGAAAAAAACGGCCCTCCATTATAGCATCCTTCTGCAAATGTGATCTGCCGGACATCAGAACCGTCGGCATTCATGATGAACAACTGCATATTGCCGGTCTCATTGCTGGCATATAGAATTTCGCTTGCGTCCGGAGAATAAGAGCACTCCGCATGATATGCCGGGCCATGTGTCAGCTTGGTCAATTCAGTACCGTCCGGGTTCGCCTCATAAATGTTCATGAACGGGGTCAGGTCCCATTTATATTCGCCCGAAGGATCGCTTTCTTTTTCAGGGACACGATTTTCATGACTCGACGCAAAAAGGATCTTCTCACCGTCAGGCCTGAAAAACCCGCAAGTGCATGCCCCATCGCCGGTACTGACAAGGCGAGGCGTCCCCTCCCGCAGATCCATCACATACATCTGATAATGCTGCTTTCCGACCGGGACAGCCTGGAAGATGATCGATTCCTCATCTGGAGAAAAGTACGCTTCCCCCGCTTTTTCAAATCCCATTTCCGCAAACGTCAGCTGACGGATATTCGAAAGATATGGTTCGCTTCCTGTAAGCGAGGCTGTCAATAATACTAGAGCCGTCAATAATTTCATCGCAGTATCCACATTCTGAAAAAAATAACATCTATTAGGTTTCAATTTAATTTCAAGAATATTGTATAAGGAGTACTTATTGTTTTATTCTGGAGATGTCAAATGAAAACGTTTCGCGTGTTGAGCGTCCTTCTTCTTTCAGTCTTTGCCGGTACGGCGTCCGCGGACTGCTGCCTCCCTTTTTGCGCTGAGATAGGAGCTGGATATGACTTTTTTCGAAGTTTGCCCGATGGAGACTGGGAAGGCAATACAGGGGGTCTGGTTACTGCAAATGTCGGTGGAGACTTCTGTTACTGTGACCAA